>NZ_JADKMA010000024.1 GCF_017676365.1 Streptomyces oryzae | reverse complement strand
GTGTCGAAGAGGAGCTGTTTGAAACCGGCCTCGTTCACACCGCGCACGAGGGTGAGGTTGGGGGCGGGAGCGGACACGCGCCGGTCGATGACCATCTGTCCGCGGGTGTCGTCGGCGACCGAGATGTCGACGTGGGCCTGTTCCTGCTCGGTGATCAGATCCGGCTGGAGGGCGACGGCCATGGCCACGGGGTCGGGCAGGTCGTAACCGGCCAGCCCGGTGACCTCGCGGGCCCAGTCGGCGACGGTGCGGTTGATGCGGTGGGCGAAAGTCGCCATGGGCGTGTCCAGTTCCTCCAGCCGTTGCTGGTCGGCCGGTGTCATGACGGCGTTTCGCCGGGAGACGTCCCAGCCTGTCCAGGTGACTCGTCCGGGGGTTGCGGCCTGCGTGACGATTCGGGCGGCCTCGGGGTCGGCCCAGACGTTGAACTCGGCGGTGGGCGAGATGTTGCCGCACAGGTCGGCGGCGCCTGCCATGCAGTACACCTGCCGGTAGCGGCTGAACAGTTCGGGATCGCGCAGCAGGGCGGCAGCGATGTTGGTCAGCGGGGCGAGAGTGACCAGTGTCAACTCTCCCGGACGTGCACGCGGGAGGGACAGCAACACCTCCACCGCGTGGGTTTCTTTGGGGCGGGCTGTGGGATCGGGCAGGCCGATGTCGCCCATGCCGTCCTCACCGTGCACATGCTGGGCGGTGGACAGGTCCCGCACCATCGGCCGGATACAGCCGGGATGGACAGGGATGTCGGTGCGTCCCGCCGTCTCCAAGGAGATCAGTGCGTTGCGCGTGCCGGTCTCGACGGGCACGTTGCCCGCCACCGTGGTGACCGCCTGTATGTCGCCCAGCCCGCTGGCCGCGGCCATCAGCAGCGCGACCGCGTCGTCGGATCCGGTGTCGGTGTCGATGATCAGGGGAAGCGCCGGCACGGCCGTGCTCCTTTCAGAACAAGTCATGCGCGTCGATGAGCGTTCATGAGCGTCACGTGAGATCACGGGGGCGGGATGTGTGGCCCGGCAAGTGCGTGGTGGAGGAGGCGCTCCAGCTCACGGGAGCGGACTTCCGTGAAGGAGGCAACCAGTTGGCGACTCGCCGGGCGACGGCAGCGCCGTGCGGCGCGGCATCGGGTCGGTGTTCGCCGATCCGACGGCCACGACTCGGCCGGTGGTGGGTACGTTCACGCTGACTGTCTAATCGTTTAGACAGGGAGAATGCAAGAGCTATGACGAAACGAGCAGGCAAGGCGGCGACCCTTGCGGACGTGGCACGCAAGGCGGGCGCCTCGACAGCGGTGGTCAGCTATGTGATGAACAACGGCCCCCGACCGGTCGCGCCCGAGACCCGCGAACGAGTCCTCGCCGCCGCCGCTGAACTCAACTACCGCCCCAACCGCGTTGCCCGCGCCCTGCGCTCACGCACCACCGGCGTTGTCGGCCTGATCCTGGCCAGCGCCTCCAACCCCTACTTCGGGGCCCTGGCCCGGCACATCGAACAGGCACTGGACGAGCGCGAAAAGCTCACCCTGATCGGCAACGCCGACTACTCGGCCAATCGGCAGCAGCATCTCGCCGACCGCTTCCTCGCCGCCCAGGTCGACGGACTCGTCATCGTCTCGGCCGACGGCGCCGCCGACGTCGCCGTGGAAGCCCGCGCAGCCGGAGTACCCACCGTCTACGTCCACAACGCACCGGAATCACCCAGGACCGGGCGAGCCTTCGCCGTGACGGCCGACAACGACGCAGCTGTCCTCGAGGCTGTCAGCCATCTGCGCACTCATGGGCACACCCGCATCGCCTTCCTTGCCGGGCCCGACGACGCCGGACCTGTCGGCCGACGCCGCGCAGCCTGGGAGACGGCGCTCTCCGGTACCGCATCCCCGCTCCTGCGCTGCGCATACTCGCGAGCCGCGGCGTCCGCCCTGACCCGGCAGCTGATCAACGAGGACGCCATGCCGTCGGCCCTGATCACCGGCAGCGACGAGCAGGCCATCGGAGTCCTCGCCGCGGCTCACGCCGCCGGAGTGCCCGTACCCGGCCGACTGGCCGTCGTCAGCCTCGACGGAACACCCGACAGCGCCTACACAGCCCCCGCCCTCACGGTCACCGAACAGCCTCTGCGCTCCATGGCGCAGCAAGCCGTCGACCTGCTCCTCGACGGCACCTCCCCCCGGCCCGCCGCACAGGCCGGTCTGGTCCTCCGGCACAGCTGCGGCTGCTCACCGGCACAGCAGTCCGGCCCGGTTGCCGGTGCCCGGGACCGCCGGTAGCCAGATCCACGCAGCGCCATGGCCAGCCGCAGAGGCAGGCCCGGCCGCACTCGGCTACGGAGACTTCATCGACGAACTGCGCCCGCACCAGCGTGAGTTGGAGGAGCGTGCCGGTCGCGCGGCCATGCCCCGGGAGCAGGATTTCATCCCTTTGGGTAGGAATGATCTTCCACGGCCGGAGCGCGCGGTCCCGGCTGGCACGATGAGCCTGCTGAACAGAACCGGTCACGCCGACGGGCTGCGCACAGCATGCCAGTTGTCGTTCTGTCGACCGGGCGCGGTGTCGTCCCACCGAACCATGGCGGGCGTTTGCATGTGCCCGTCGGTCGGCTCAGCGCCGACGGGTGTGGAGGGTGGGTGGAGGTCGTCGGACATTGCAGGAGGTTGCCCGTGTCCCGTCATGAGCTTGCCGCTGAGGAGGACGGTCCGGCGCCGGCCGCGCAGTACGAGGCGGATCCGTCGGCGGAGGCCCTGCCGCTGACAGCCGCCCAGCGCGAGATCTGGTTCTCCGAGCAGCACGCTCCACAGGCCGGCGCCGCGTTACGCGTCGGGGAGTACCTGGAGATCTGGGGACCGGTCGATCCGGCAGTGTTCGAGGCGGCGCTGCGCCAGGTCGTCGCGGAAACCGACGCGCTGCGGGCCCGTCTGGTGCTGGGCGACCACGGCCCGGTACAGACCCTGGAGCCTGAGCTGCCCTGGTCCCTGTCGGTCGTCGATGTCGGCGACGAACCCGACCCGGAGGCGGCGGCACGCGCGTGGATCGCCCAGGAACTGGCCCGGCCCATGGAGCTGGCGGAAGGCTCGCTGTTCAGCTTCGCTCTGCTCAAGTTGGCGCCGGACCGGTTCTGGTGGTCCCACACGTACCACCACGCTGTCATGGACAGTTTCGGCCGCTCCCTCGTGGCACGCAGGACCGCGGAGGTCTACACCGCCTTGGCCCGCGGACGGCGGATCGGCCGCAGCCCCTTCGGCCCGCTGTCGGCCCTGGTCCGGGCGGATCGGAAGTACCGGGAGTCCCTGGAGTACGCCGAGGACCGGGAGTACTGGGCCCGGCAACTGGCAGGCTGGGAGCGGGCGGCGGCGATCCCGCCCCGCCTCGGCTTCGGGACAGCGGGTCACGGCGTGCCGAAAACTGAGCAGCCCTCCCACCACCCGGCTCCCGGGACGGCCCGCACGACGGAGGTGCGTCCCTTCCTGCGCCCTCAGGCCCTGCGTGCGGCAGCGCGGCGCGCCGACATCACTCAGAACCGCTTCGTGATCGCGGCGGTGGCGCTCTACATCCACCGGCTGACCGGTACCAGGGACATCGTCGTGGGGCTGGCCGTCTCCGGCCGTCCTGACCACGTTTCCCGCACGACTCCTGGAATGCTGGCCAACGGGGTGCCCCTGCGGCTGACCGTGCGGCCCGACATGTCGCTGGGCAGCCTGTTGGCCCAGGTCGACGACCGGGTGAGGGAGGCGGTGGCGCACCAGCGCTATCGCGGCGAGGACCTGCATCGGGAACTCGGTCTGCCCCGTGCCGCCGGCACGGCGTTCTCGCCCGTGGTGAATCTGATGGGCTTCCCCTACGACTTCACCTTCGACGGCCACCGCTGCACCGCGCACCAGACATCCGCCGGCCTGTTCGCAGACCTGATGATCGCGGTGTGGGACCGCCGGGACGGCGAAGGCCCTCAACTGCAACTCCGCGGTGCTCCCGAGGTGTACGACGAGGCGGCCCTCGCGGACCATCAGCAGCGGCTGCTGCGCCTGCTGGCGGACCTGGCGGAATGCGAACCCTGTCTCCCGGTCGGCATGGTTGATCTCCTCTCGGCCGACGAGCGGCAGCGCTTGACCGGCGAAGGGGAAGCACCGGCCCGCGGGGCGACCGCCGTTCCCGTACCGGCGCTGTTCGAGGAGCAGGTGCGCAGCACACCAGGGGCAGTGGCGGTACGTGCCGCTGATACGGCCCTCACCTACGGCGAACTCAACGGCCGCGCGAACCGGTTCGCGCACGCACTCATCGCCCGGGGAATCGGCGCCGAGGACGTGGTGGCCCTGGCGCTGCCACGCAGCCAGGAACTGGTGGCGGCGATCCTGGGGGTGCTCAAAGCGGGGGCGGCCTACCTGCCCGTGGACCCGGCGTATCCGGCGGCGCGGATCGCGTATCTGCTCACCGACGCGCGGCCGACCCTCGTGATCGACGACCCGCGGGCGGTGGCCGAACTGGCTCAGGGCCGGCCCGACACCGATCCGGGGCGCCTGGTGGACCCGCCCCACCCGGCGTACGTGATCTACACCTCGGGGTCGACCGGCCTGCCCAAAGGGGTGGTGGTCACCCACACCGGCGTGGCGAACCTGGTCGCTGCCCAGGCGGAGCGCTTCGCGATCGACGCGGACAGCCGCGTCCTCCAGTTCGCCCCGCCCAGCTTCGACGCTTCCGTATCGGAGCTGTTCACCGCCTTGCTGACCGGCGCAACCCTGGTGCTCCCGCCCACCGCTGACCCGGTGGCCGCCCTCACCGATCCGGACGTGTCGGTCACTCATGCGACCGTGCCGCCTTCAGCGCTGGCCGCGGTGGACGAAACACAGGCCGCCGTGAGCACCCTCGTGGTAGCAGGAGAGGCATGTCCGCCGAGCCTGGTGGACCGCTGGTCCGCGAAGTGCCGGATGGTGAACGCGTACGGACCGACCGAGGCCACCGTGTGCGCGACCATGAGCAAGCCGCTCGCACCTGACGGCGCCCAGCCACCGATCGGGACGCCGATCCCCGCCACCCGTGTCCATGTGCTGGACAGCGCGCTGCGCCCGACACCGCCTGGCGCCGTGGGTGAGCTGTACATCACGGGGGTGGGGCTGGCGCGTGGTTATCTGAGGCGGCCGGGGATGACGGCCGAGCGTTTCGTGGCCGATCCGTTCGGCCCTCCGGGGCGGCGGATGTACCGCACCGGTGACCTGGCCCGGTGGCGTTCCGACGGAGTGCTGGAGTTCGCAGGGCGCGGCGACCAGCAGGTCAAGGTGCGCGGTCACCGCGTCGAACCCGGCGAGGTCGAGGCCGCTCTCGTCAGCGATTCCGGCGTCGCTTCCGCCACCGTCGAGGTGCGGGAGGGACGGTTGGTGGCTTATGTGGTGCCGGCGTCCGGGGCCGAGGCGGATATCGCCTCGATGCGCGATCGCCTGCGCGAGCGTCTGCGGGACCGGCTGCCGGACCACATGGTGCCTTCCTCCTTCGTGGCGCTGGAGGAACTGCCGCTGACCCCGAACGGCAAGCTGGACAGGGCCGCGCTGCCCGCGCCCGCCGTCACCACGACCGCAGCTACCGGCCGCCCTCCGCGTACGCCGGATGAACAGGTGCTGTGCGAGCTGTTCGCCGAGGTGCTGGGTCTTCCCGCCGTCGGTGTGGACGACGACTTCTTCGCACTCGGCGGCCACTCGCTCCTGGCCACCCGCCTCAGCAGCCGCATCCGGGCCACCCTCGGCACCGGCGTGGATCTGCGTGCCGTGTTCGAGGCACCCACCGTCGCCCGGCTGTCGGCCCGGCTGCACAGCGCGGAGGAGAAGCCCCCGGCCCTGACCGCCCTCGAACGGCCCGATCCCGTACCGCTGTCGTACGCGCAGCAGCGGCTGCTGTTCCTGCAACGGATGCGGGGGCCCGACGCGACGTACAACATCCCCCTGGCGTTGCGTCTTTCCGGCGAGCTCGACCGGACCGCGCTGAGGCAGGCGCTGCTGGATGTGGTCATCCGGCACGAGACCCTGCGCACCGTCTATCCGGAGGCCGGAGGCGTCTCCCGGCAACAGATCCTGGAGCCCTGGGCGGCGCGTCCGCTGCTTCCGGTCGTCGAGGTGGACAAGGAGAGTCTCCCCTCGCGGCTCACGGAATCCGCCCAGCACGCCTTCGACCTCGGTGCCGAACCTCCGCTGCACGCCAAGCTCTTCGCCGTGAGCCCGAGCGCACATGTACTGCTGCTCGTGGTCCATCACATCGCAGCCGACGGCTGGTCGATGGCGCCTTTGGCCCGGGACCTGGCGACGGCGTACGCCGCTCGTCGCCGGGGGGAGGAGCCGGGGTGGGCGCCGCTGCCGGTGCAGTACGCCGACTACACGCTGTGGCAGCGCCGGTTGCTGGGCGACGCCGCCGATCCCGGCAGCCTGCTGAACCGTCAGCTCGCCTACTGGACACGAGCGCTGGCCGGCCTGCCCGACGGCATCCCGCTCCCCACCGACCGGCCCCGCCCGGCCGTCGCCTCGCACCGCGGCGCCGATGTCCCCCTCCGTATCGACGCGGAACTGCACACGGCTCTCACGGAGCTGGCACGCGGCTCGGGGGTCAGCCTGTTCATGGTGCTGCACGCGGGACTGGCCGCCCTGCTCACCAAGCTCGGCGCGGGTGACGACATCCCTGTCGGCAGCCCCATCGCCGGACGGACCGACCAAGCCCTCGACGATCTGGTGGGCTTCTTCGTCAACACCTTGGTGCTGCGCACCGACACCTCCGGCGCCCCGACCTTTCGCCGGCTCCTGGAACGCGTTCGTGAGACCGCACTGGCCGCATTCGCCCACCAGGAGGTGCCCTTCGACCATCTGGTGGAGGCGATCAACCCGGCCCGGTCACCGTCCCGGCACCCGTTGTTCCAGGTGATGCTCTCCATCGACACCAACGAGGCCGATGCGTTCTGCCTCCCGGGTCTGGAAACCACCGCTGCACCCGTGGCGACGCCGACAGCCAAGTTCGACCTGGACATCGTCGTCTCCGAGCAGCACTCTGGGGACGGCGAGTGCCTCGGTCTGACGGGGGCGATCGAGTACGCCACCGACCTGTTCGACCACGCCACGGTCCAGGACATCGCCGTGCGCTGGACGCGGCTTTTGAAGGCGGCCGTGCAGCACCCGGACCGGCCGATCAGCCACATCGACGTCCTGTCGGCCGACGAGCGGCGCCGCGCCCTGGGCGGAACCGCGGAGGAGAGGGTGACGCGGGAGCGTGCGCGCACACTCCCCGAAGTCTTCCGCGAGCAGGTGAGCGCCGCCCCCGACTCGGTCGCCGTTGTGGCCGACGGCACCACCCTCACCTACGGTGACCTGAACGTCCGGGCCAACCGGCTCGCCCATGCTCTGACCGCTCGCGGCGTCGGAGCCGAGGATGTGGTCGCCCTCGCTCTGCCGCGTTCGGCCGACCTCGTCGTGGCGATCCTCGCCGTGCTCAAATCCGGTGCCGCCTACCTCCCCCTCGACCCCGGCCATCCGACCGCCCGCCTCACGGGCATGCTCGACAACGCGCGACCCGTGCTGCTGCTGTCGGATACGGCCACCGTCGACGCAGTGGATTCCGGGTCCCGTCTGCCGCACCTGCTGCTCGACGCGCCCGGGACCGCCCGGGAGCTGGCGGCGCAGTGCGAGGCCGACCCGGTCGCAGGGCTGCTGCCCGACCAACTGGCGTACGTGATCTACACCTCGGGGACGACCGGGGAACCCAAGGGCGTGGTGGCCCGGCACGCCGGCGTGGCCGAGACGGTGGCCCAGTACGGGGAGCAGGTGTTCACCCCCGCTGCCGCGCGGGCAGGAAGGGAGCGGCTGCGGGTGGCGCTGACCGCCTCGGTTTCCTTCGACGCGTCCTGGGCCCAGCTGGCGGCCCTCATGACCGGGCACGAACTGCATGTGGCCGACGGTGCGACCTACGCGGACGGGGAACGGTTCGCAGCCTGGCTCCTCCGCCACCGGATCGACTCCGTCGACGTCACGCCCTCGTACATGCGTGTTCTGATCGACCACGGACTGTTCACGAGCGAGCGATGGCGGCCGAGCGTTGCCGTGCTCGGCGGCGAGGCGCTGCCCGAGCGGCTGTGGCACGAGCTGCGGGCTGTGGAGGGGCTGGTGGCCCACAACATGTACGGGCCGACCGAATGCACCGTGGACGCCGTACGCGCACGGCTCGACGATGCGGCGACCCCCGTTCTCGGGCTGCCGGTCGCGGGCGCCCGTGCCTACGTGCTGGACGAGGCGTTGCGGCCTGTGCCACCGGGCGTGGTCGGCGAGTTGTATGTGGCCGGTGCGGGATTGGCGCGCGGCTACCTGCGTCGGCCGGGCCCGACCGCCGCGCGCTTCGTGGCCGATCCGTACGGGCCGCCGGGGACGCGGATGTACCGCACCGGCGACCTGTGCCGCCGGCGTCCTGAGGGGTGGCTCGAATTCGCCGGCCGGGTGGACGACCAGGTCAAGGTGCGCGGTCACCGTATCGAGCCGGGCGAGATCGAGACGGTGCTGACTCTCCACCCGCAGGTGGCCCAGGCCGCCGTGGTCGCCCGTGAGGACCGCCCGGGCGACGTACGTCTGGCCGCCTACGCCGTGCCCGTTCCCGGGGCCGAGGCGGCTTTGGACCAGCTGCGTGCCTTCCTCCGCGAGCGACTCCCCGAGCACATGGTGCCGACGGCCTTCGTGCGGCTGGACGCGTTGCCGTTGACGCCGAACGGGAAGCTGGACCGGGCCGCGCTGCCCGCCCCGGATGCCACTGCTGGCGCGGGGCCGCGTCGGAGTGCGTGTACGCCGGAAGAGCAGGTGCTGTGTGAGCTGTTCGCCGAGGTGCTCGGGGTGTCCGACGTCGGCGTCGACGACGACTTCTTCGCGCTGGGCGGTCACTCTCTGCTCGCGACCCGGCTGACCAGCCGCATCCGGGCCACGCTCGGCGCCGAGCTCACCGTGCGCGCGCTGTTCGAAGCTCCCACCGTCACCGACCTGGCTGCGTGCCTCGGCGGCGGCACGCAGCCCGCACGCAGCCCGCTGACTCCCATGCCGCGTCCCGCCAGGATGCCGCTGTCGTCGGGGCAGCAGTTGATGCTTCTCCTGCACCGCTTGGAGGGGCCCAGCCCCACGTTCAACATCCCGCTGGCGCTGCGCATGACCGGCCGGCTCGACGAGAAGGCGCTGGAGCGGGCCCTGGCCGATGTGGTGACCCGGCACGAACCCCTGCGCACCGTGTTCCCCGAGTCCGGCGGTGAGCCCTTCCAGGACGTACTCGACGCGGAAGTGGCCCGGCCCCGGCTGCAGGTGACCGCAGTTGGTGAGAAGGAGCTGCCGGAGCGGCTGACGGAAGCCTCCCGTTACGCATTCGATCTGGCCGCCGAACCGCAGCTGCGCGCACAACTGTTCGCCCTCGGGCCGGCAGAGCACGTGCTGCTGATCGTCGTCCACCACATCGCGGCCGACGGCTGGTCGATGGCGCCGCTGACCCGGGACCTGACGACCGCCTACGTCGCCCGGAGCCGGGGTGAGGAGCCCGTATGGGACCCGCTGCCGGTGCGGTACGCCGACTACACGCAGTGGCATCGGCAGTTGCTGGGGGATCCGGCCGACCCCGACAGCCTCCAGAACCGTCAGCTCGCCCACTGGGCACGCGCGTTGAGCGGGATGCCCGGTGAGCTGAAGCTTCCGTTCGACAAGCCACGCCCCGCCGCCGTCTCGCACCGCGGTGCCGACGTCCTGGTCCGGATCGACGCGGACGTGCATACGGCTCTCGCACGGCTGGCGCGCCGGTCCGGCGCCAGCCTGTTCATGGTGCTGCACGCGGGTCTGGCCGCCCTGCTGACCAAGATCGGCGCGGGCACCGACATCCCCGTGGCCTCCCCCATCGCCGGGCGCACCGACCAGGCGCTCGACGACCTCGTCGGATACTTCGTCAACATCCTCGTTCTGCGGACCGACACCTCCGGTGATCCGACCTTCACCCAACTCGTCGAGCAGGTCCGCGATACGGCACTGGCCGCCTACGCCCACCAGGATGTGCCCTTCGATCATCTGGTGGCGGGCGACGACCCCGCACAATCCCTCTCCCAACGCCCCCTGTACCAGGTCATGCTCATCCTGCAGAACCTCCCGGAAGACCAGTTCGAGCCGCCCGGGCTGCAGGTGAGGGAGGTTCCCGTGGACGCCGGAACCGCGCACGAGGACATCTCCATCGGGCTGACGGAACGCCGGAGTGCTGACGGCACCCCCGCCGGTCTGGAGGGAATGATCAAATTCAGCACCGACGTGTTCGAACGACCGACGATCGAGGCCCTCTTCGCGTGCTGGGTACGGCTGCTGGAGGCCGCAGCGGAGGCTCCGGACCAACCGCTGAGCCGCCTTGACGCACCCTCGCTCTGAAAAGAGCAGCGTGCCGGCCGGTTCCCGACGGGCGCTCCAGCGGCCCCCGGTCAGTGACCACTGAACCCACCGATGTCCGGTGAACCCACCCATGCCCGGCCCTGCATTCCACGATCCGGCGCTGACGCGAGGAAGAACCTGAAGTTGAGCGTACTGTCGCACCCGAACCTGACCATCGGCGAGAAGCCCTGTCCCGCCGACGAGACCGTGTCGGCACTGCGGGAGGTTTCCCGACAGCTGTCGCAAGCCCGGGAACACTTCCTGGGGTTCCCCGGCAACATGGCCTTCGACGACTCCGACAGCGGGCATCTGCTGGCCACCCTCGCCAACAACGTCGGCGACCCCGACAGCGAGGACGCCTCAGGGATGCACACGAAGGACTTCGAGCGGGAGGTCATCGCCTGGTTCACCGAGCTGGCACAGGGCGATCCGGGCACGACGTACGGGTATGTGACCAGCGGTGGCAGCGAAGGCGTCACCTTCGGGCTGTACGTGGGGCGCGAGCAGTTCGAGCACGCGCCCCTCTACGCCTCCTCGCAGGCGCATTACAGCGTGCGCAAAGCGTCCGAACTGCTGCGGATGCGTCTGGTCTCCGTGCCCTGCGGACCGGACGGCACCATGGACGCGGAGGCGCTGGGCGCGCTGTGCCGGACCCAGCGCCGGGAGGACGCCGCGGCCGGACGCCCGCCCCGGGGCGCGGTGGTGCTCGCCACGGCCGGTACGACCATGGGCGGAGCGTTCGACGACGTCCCGGCGCTCCGGGAGGCAGCCGGCGCGGCGGGTCCCTGCTATGTGCACTGCGACGCGGCGCTGGGCGGCATCGTGGCGGCTTTCAGCTCTCCGCGGCCTCCCTGGAACTTCCGGGACGGCGCGGACAGCGTCTCGGTGAGCGGTCACAAGTTCCTCGGCGCCCCGGTGCCGTGCGGCATCGTACTGGCCCGGCGGAGCCTGCTGCCGAGCTCTCCGGTGGGTGAGTATGTGGGCACCCGCGACCACACGCTGGCCTGCTCCCGCAGCGGACTGGCCACTGTGCTGCTGTGGAAGCGGCTTCGCCAGTTGGGCACCTCCGGGCTGCGCGATCTGGTGCACCGCTGCCAGGACACCGCCGAGTACGCGAAGTCGTCGCTGACCGCCGTGGGGGCGCGCCCTCAGCGGCAGCCGCACGCGCTCACGGTCACCTTCGACCGGCCACCGGAGGAGGTGCGCAGGCGCTGGCGTCTCTCGGTTGAGGGGGAGCGGGCACAGCTGATCGCCATGCCGCACGTGACCCGCCGCGTGATCGACGAGCTGTGTGCGGATTGGTCGCCGGCGGGTGAGCGGCTGCCCTTGCCGCCCTGCCGGGTGGTCACGGCCCGGAACGAGCGCGCGCACCGGCCCGGACCCGCCGCGGCGCAGTACGGGACGGGTTGAACTGGATGGTTTCGGGGGGGGGCAGGCTTACCGCGCGGATCCGTAAGCCCTGGCGAGTACGCCCACGGTGTCGGCCATGGCTCGGCGCAGTCCGGCCGGGGCGACGACCTCGACGTCGGTACCGAGCCGAAGCAACTCGCCGCACGCGTGCTCGGTGCTCTCGGTCGGGATGACCGCCTCGACCCATCCCTTGTCGCCGACGACGGTCGCGGTGGCGTCGACCGCCCGCACCACCTCCGGGGGGACGTTGTCGGGCAGGCGCCGGCGTCCTCGTGGGGACAGGCGGACGGTGGCTGTGCCGGTGTAGCGGCGTGTCCGGAAATCGTCGAGGTAGGAGGTCCAGTACGCGCCCAGGTCGAAGTCCCGCGGTCGGTCGAACCGCTCGTCGCTCAGCACCGCGTCGAGGACCTGGGTCACCCGGTAGGTCGCGATGCGGTTCTTCGCGTCGGCCACGAGGTACCAGACCCCGGACTTGAGCACCAGGCCGTAGGGCCGGAGGCGACGGTGCACCTCTTGCGGCGCGCGCCAGCGGCGGTAGTGCACGTCCACCGCTCGCTGGGTGAGCACCGCGTCGACGAACAGCGGCAGATACGGCGTCCGTTCGGGTTCCCGGTACCAGCCGGGAGCGTCCAGGTGGAACACCGCCGCGGTCCGCGCGGCCTCCTCACGCAGTCCCGTCGGCAGCGCTGCCAGCAGCTTCAGCCGCGCTGCCGTCACCTCCGCCGCGAGCCCCAGGTCGGCGGCGGGTCCTGGCAGCCCGGCGAAGAACAGCGCCCGTGCCTCGCCCTCACTCATCCCGGTCAGGCGGGTGCGATAGCCCTCGACCAGCTGATAGCCGCCTCCGCGACCCGGCTCCGCATACACCGGGACCCCGGCGTCCTGCAGGCGCGCCACGTCACGGTAGGCGGTGCGTACGGACACGCCCAGCTCATCGGCGAGCCCCCGCGCGGACACGCGGCCGCGGGATTGCAGCAACAGCAGCACCGACAGCAGTCGACCGGCAGACATGGGCGCATTCTCCCCGGAAACCCTGACAGCCCCTGGCACACGGCTCCCCTACCGTCGGCTCACACCCGGCTGCGGCCGAACGAGCCGGAAGAAACCCGCCCCCGTGCGTAAGAACTGAACAGGAGCCTGCCATGCCCTCCGCCGACGACGCCGTACGTCCCGCGGTGATCGAGCTTCGCCAGTACACGCTGCGATCCGGTCGGCGCGACGAACTCGTCGAGTTGTTCGACCGTGAGTTCGTCGAGCCCCAGGAGGAGGCCGGGATGGTCGTGCTCGGCCAGTTCCGTGACCTCGGTGATCCGGATCGCTTCGTCTGGCTGCGCGGGTTCGGGGACATGGCGGTACGGCACGACGCACTGACGGCTTTCTACGGTGGCCCCGTCTGGGCCGAGCACGGCCCCCAGGCCAACGCCACCATGCTCGACTCCGACGATGTCCTCCTCCTGCGCCCGCTGTCGGAAGGGAGCGGCTTCGCCGTCCCCCCGTCCGGGCGGCCCCGGAACGGCACTCCGGCACCGGACCGCTTCGTGTCCGCCACCGTGTGGTCCTTCCCTCCCGGACGGCACGACGGCATCGCACTGATCCGGGACGGTCTCCTCCCCGTACTCGACAAGACGGGACCCGCGCCGCTCGCCGCCCTCACCACCGAGACGGCACACAACACCTTTCCCAGGCTGCCGGTTCGCACCGGGGAGAACGTCGCCGTGGTCGTCACGTCGTACCCCGACGAGAGCGCTCACCGACAGCACCTCGCCGAGGTACTGGCCCATCCCCTTGCACGGGACGAGATCCTGCCGGGCATCGAGCGAGAACAGACAGCAGCCCCCCGGACCCTGCGGCTGGCACCCACAGGCCGCTCGCTCATCTCCTGACCTGTCTCATCACCTGTCTCATCCGGCCTTGGCCCGGGGTCGGTTCCTGGGGACGGCGGCTATGTGTCGAGCAATTCCGCAGCGAAGACGTCCTCGATCCTCCACTGCCGGCTGGTCAGACCCTGCTGGTAGTGGTAGCGCAGGCAGGCGTCGAGGGCGGCGCGGTTGGCAGCGATGCCGTAGGGCCACCAGTCCTCGGGGAACAGTTCACCGTTGCGATCCACCAGGGCGTTCATCCACGGAATCATGGTCTGCACCTGGTAGAGCCTGCGGCTTCGGCGGTAGCGCTCGGCAGCGGCGTCCTTCGCCCGGGAGAAGGCGCGGTAGACGCCGTGCGCGAGTCCTGGATGGTCCCGCAGCAGTTCCCGCCGGATGACGATGGTGTGCATCATCGGGAAAATGCCGGTGCGCCGGTAGTAGTCGCGTTCCAGCGGCTCGAAGTCGGGGAACAGCCGGGTGACATTCGGGGATCCGTCGAGCACGCACTGCGGGACATTCGCCGAGAACAGCGCGTCGATCTCACCGGCGTCGAGCATCGCGCTCAGTGTCTTTCCCTCGGGTGCGGCCCGCACGTCGACGTCGGCCGGGTGCGGATGGGGGATGAAGTCGAAGGGGGGCGCGGGGTGCTCGAGGCCGCCGATCACCCAACGGCTCTCCTCTGGTTTGAATCCGTACTCGTCCATCAGGATCCCTTTGGCCCAGACACCGGAGTCCTGGCCGTAGACGCCGAACTCGCCGATGGTCCTGCCCGCGAGATCGCTCGGTTCCGCGATCCCGCTGTGGACGTTGACGAAGATGCACGAGTGGCGGAACACGCGGTTCGGGAAGACCGGCAACGCCACGAACGGAAGTCCGGTCCCCAGCAACCGAAGGTAGAAGGTGAGACCGAGTTCGGCGACGTCGAACTCGTCTCCGCGGATCAGCCGGTCGAAGATCTCCGGCAGGGTCGCTGCGGTTTTCATCGTGACGTCGATTCCGTCGGTTCCGTCGGTGCTTACGGTCCCGTCGAACAGCGCCCGCGTCGTGTCGTACGGGAAGCACCCGACCGTGAGAGCGGGGGCGGCCATGAATACTCCTCTTCGTCGGCTCGGCTGCTTCCATCGTTGGCCGCTGCGGTGTCCGCTGTCCAAGACCCGTTCGGAACGCCCGATGCCGCGTGGGTATCGTGCTCGAGGTGGACCTTCGCTCGCTCCGGTATTTCCACGCCGTCGCCGAGGAGCGTCACATCGGCCGGGCGGCGCACCGCCTGCACATGACGCAGCCGCCGCTGAGCCGCGCGATCCGGCAGCTCGAGGACGAACTCGGCGTCCTCCTGTTCGAGCGCACTGCCAAGGGCGTCACCCTCACGCCCGCCGGAAAGGTTCTGTATGACGAAGCGGAGGCGTTGTTGGGGCGAGCGGACCGGATCCGCAGGCGCGTGGCCGCTGCGGCGGGTACGGCGCCCCTCACCGTCGGGACCCTGGCGGACGCGGCCGAGCAGGTCGGCGGCCGGCTGGTCCCACTCTTCCGGGCCCGCCATCCGCACGTCCACGTCACCCTGCACGAAACCGATCTCGGCGACCCGACGGCCGGACTCCGCGCCGGGCTGGCCGACGTGGCACTCACCCGAACCCCCTTCGACCTGACCGGCATCAGCACCCGCGTCCTGCGCTCGGTACCCGTCGGCGTCGTGATGCGCGATGACGATCCAGCCGCCGGTCACGCCTCGGTCTCGGCTGCCGACCTCGCCGGCCGCCGATGGGTCCGGCTGCCGGACGGCGCCGATCCGGTGTGGACGGCGTACTGGACCGGAGGTGGGGACAACGACGCGTCGCCGGTCATGCGGACGATCCAGGAGTGCCTGCAAGCGGTCCTGTGGAACGGCACTTCGGCTCTCGCTCCCCTCGATCAGCCGTTGCCGGCCGGTCTGGTCGTCGTCCCGCTGAGCGACCGCCCGCCCAGTGATCTCGTCGTGGCCTGGCCGAGGACGGCAGCACGCAGCCCACTGGTACGCGGCTTCGTCCAAGTCGCCGAGAACTGGGCCGGCACACCTGATGACGGCGGACACAGGCCAGGGTGAAGTACGGGCTTCGGAGCCCTGGGGCCCGCCGGCGTTGCCGGCCGGCTGCGAGTGGCTACCGCGACGGCCAGGGCACACGCTTCTGCCGGCCGGTCGGGCGGACATCGACAAGGTCGAAGCCGTCCTCGTGGCGCACCAGATGTTGGACCTGACCCAGGCCGGAGTCACGGACGAACCCGACCCACCCTTGCGTGATCGCGTGTCGAAGGAGCCACCCGACGACGTCCATCGTCACCCCGAAGTCGTCCTCGTGGACGCACGTCCTGACGGTCAGGGCCCACGGTTCGCTGCCGTCCAAGTGGGGCCTGTCCACGGCACGGACCAGCAGGGAGACATCGGCCCCGTCGAACGAGTGACTCGCCGAGCCACCGGCGAAGGCCTGCCAGGGGCCGCCCCATGAGTCCCAGTCGGTCGACGTCAACTCTGTCGGCATGTCCGCCTGCCCCAGGAGCCACCTCAGTTCCAGAAGCACCGGCTCCGGCAGGTCCGGCGGCAGGTCCACCGCCAGGAACAGGTCGTAGTAGTCACTCACACCGGTGACCCTAGCCCCAGCCGCTGATCGGGGCCGTCACCGGCCTGGGAGGGCGCCGGCGGCTCACACCTGAGACCGGTTGGGGAAATCTACCTTTTCGCCCCATTTGCGACTGCCGCCTGCGCGGAGTCGAGAACCGCGCCGGGACGGGCCGAGCGGTCAGCGCTTGCGCCAACCATTGACACGCCTGACCGGCGAAGCTAGCTTCCATCCCATTCATCGAACGTATCACCCGCTCATCGGGTGAGCATGGGGGTGGAAATGAGTGAGGACCACCATCAGTCGGGATCCGCTGATCTGGGTCGCCGGCCGGGGACGCTGGAGCGCGGACTCGCGATCCTGGAACTCCTGAGCACGGAGCGCTCGTTGAGCGCAGCCCAGGTCGCGGAGCGGCTGGACCTGTCCCGCAGTGCCACGTACCGGATCCTCGGAACGCTGCGGCAACACGGCTACGTGGACTGGCAGGGCAACGCGGACGACATCGTGCTCGGGCAGCGCACCGTCACCCTCGGTATGGCCGCGCTGAGCGGCTTCGATCCGTTTCTGGCGGCTCAGGCGCACCTGCGGGATCTGTCGCGGGAGTTGTCCGAGGCCGCGCTCATGGCGGTACGTGACGGCGACCAGATGGTGTACATCGCGCACGAGGACGTCACCGACCACTCCATCGCGGTCCGCAGGCTGCTGGGAGTGCGGCGTGATCTCCACAGCACCTCGCTGGGCAAGGCGTATCTGGCCGCTCTGCCGCTCGACGAGGCCGACGCCCTGGTCGACCGGATCCCCTTGCCCGCGTACACGCCGACCACGCTCACCGACCCGGCCCGGCTGCGTGCGGAGCTGGACGAGACCCGCGCCAGGGGGTTCTCGATCGACGACAGCGAGAACGAGCCCGACGTCTTGTGCTTCGGGGCGCCGATCCGTGACGAGCGCGGGTGGCCACTGTGCGCGATCAGCGTTGCCGGGCCGCGGGAGCGGATGCTCGGCAAGCAGGACATGGCAGCTCAGCGCGTTGCTGAGGTGGCGCTGGCGATATCCCGTCGCCTGGGCTTCGTGGGTCAGGTCAACGCCGTTAGTTTCGGAGGTAGTTCCTCATGAGATCCGCACGCATATCGCTCACGGTCACCGTCACCGCGGCAGCGATCACCCTCCTCGCCTCCTCCTGTGCCCCCGGCAGCAGTTCGGACGGCGGCGATACGAAGCAGGCCGACGACAAGAAGCTGACGTACCTCTATTTCACCGACGGCCCGGACGAGCAGGCGACCCGCGATCTGATCGACGAGTTCGAGAAGAAGACCGGCGCCAAGGTCAATCTGCAGATCGTCCCCTTCGACAATCTCGAACAGCGGCTGCAGGCACGGCTGTCGGGGAACAATGCGCCGGATGTGGCGCGGCTGACCGACATCACCCCCTTCCGCACTGATCTCCTCGATCTGAACAAGTTCCAAAAGGGTGCTCTGAACGGGAAGTTCCTCAAGGGGGCCGACTCCTACATCACCGGAAAGAGCGGCGAACTGCTCGCCGTGCCCAGCGACCTCACCATGAACGGCCCGCTGATCAACGTGGACCAGTTCAAGAAGGCCGGCGTGCCGCTTCCTGACCCGAAGCAGCCCTGGACCTGGGACGACATGGTCAAGGACGCCAAGAAGGTGCAGGCCGCGAACAAGACCCAGAACGCGATCGCCATGGATGTCTCCGGGCACCGCTTCTCGACCATGCTCAGCCAGTACGGCACCGACTTCTTCGACAAGACGGGCAAGAAGCCGGGGCTGGACACCGGGAAGGCGACGGCCGCGGTGAAGCGCTTCGCCGAGCTCAACGCCTCCGGGACGATGCCCAAGGACCTGTGGCTGCAGGCCGGCACGAAGTACAAGGCCGCCAACGAAATCTTCCTCGCCCAGCAGACCCCGGTGTACCTCAGCGGCAACTGGCAGGTCAGCGCATTCGCCAAGGACGCCAAGTTCACCTGGGCCGCCGCGCCGAATCCCTGCCAGAAGACGTGCGGCGGTTTCCCGGGCGGCAAGTTCATGGCGTCGTTCAAGCAGAGCAAGCACCAGAAGCTGGCAGCGGAGTTCATCGCCTTCATGAACTCCAAGGCGTCCCAGGAAAAGCTGGCGAAGGACGCGAACTTCCTGCCCACCCGCAAGGATCTGATCTCCTCCGGCGTGAAGTATCCGAAGCGCGACGCCGACATGCAGACCTTCCTCGACGACGTGAAGCGCACCCCGCAGACGGCCTACGCCAGCGCCTACAGCCCGGCCTTCGGCGCCACCGCCGACGCGTCCGTCAAGGAACTGGCCAAGGTGCTCGCCGGTGACAGCTCGCCCAAGGAGGCGGTCGAGGCGATCCGCGCGGAAGCACAAAAGGCGCTCAAGGACGCGCAGTGACCGCGATGGCCCGTACGGCGCCCCCGCGGACGGCCGGCCCCACCATGCCGGGGTCCGGCCGCCGCGGGTCCGGCCACCGCCGCAGGTCCGTCAAGCCGTGGAACCAGCGGCTGGCGCCCTATCTGTTCGTCCTGCCCAACATGCTGATCTTCGGGCTGTTCGTCATCTATCCGGCGATCAACAACTTCAACATCAGCCTGTACGACAGCGGCAACGGGCGCGACTTCACCTATGTCGGCGGCAGCAACTACCAGGAGATGCTCAGCGAGAGCGAGTTCTGGAGCGCGGCCCGGCACACCGTGATCTTCGCCGTGTGCTTCGTGACGCTCACGACCGTGGTGTCGATCGGCCTCGCCCTGCTGCTCAACCAGAAGATCAAGGGCCGGGCCTTCTTCCGCACCGTGTTCTTCCTCCCGGTCGTGATCTCGCCGGTCGTGGTGGGACTGATCTGGGGATGGATCTTCGAGCGGAAGAACGGGCTGCTCAACTCACTGCTCGGCGGCGCCGGTCTGGGCCAGCCCGGCTGGCTCGTGAACAGCACCCTGGCCATGGCCGTAGTGATCTTCGTCGGCCTCTGGCTGCACGTCGGCTTCTACATCCTCATCGTGCTGGCCGGCTTGCAGGGCATCGACTCCACGTACTACGAGGCCGCCCGGATGGACGGCGCCTCGGGCTGGCAGCAGCTGCGGCTCATCACGCTGCCGCTGCTGCGGCCGACCACGATGGTCGTGGTCATCCTCAGCCTCATCAACGGCTTCCAGGCGTTCGACTACATCTGGACGCTCACCGGCGGCGGCCCGGTCGGCGGGACCACGCTCATGGTCCAGTACATCTACGAGCACGCCTTCCAGTCCCCCGTCCAGTACGGCGCCGCCGCAGCCGCGGCCGTTGTCCTCTTCTGCGCGGTGTTCGCGCTGACGGTGATCAATTACCTGTACAACCAGCGGAAGGAGTCGGCATGAGCCTGACAGCCCTGCGCGGCTCCCGCGGCGCCCGTGACACCCGCGGCACCCGGCGGTGGACTTCGATCGGTGACGGCCCCACCCCGACAGCGGGGCGCGTCCTGACCTATGCCGTACTGATCGGCCTGTCCATCGTGGTCCTGGCGCCTGTCGTCTGGGCGGTGCTGTCGTCCTTCAAGTCGCAGAGCGAGCTCGCCCAGACCCCACCGGCGCCGCTGCCCTCCTCGCTCCGCACGGAGAACTACACCGGGGCGCTGAGCTCCTTCGACTTCGCGCTCTATCTCAGGAACAGCGTCATCGTGACCGTGGGGGCGACGCTGCTCACCGTCGTCATCAACACGATGTGCGCCTACGGCCTGGCCAAATACAACTTCCGCGGCCGCAACCTGCTGTTCCTGATCGTCCTCGGCACCATCATGATCCCGCTGCAGCTGATCTTCATTCCGGTCTACCAGATGGCCGCGCAGCTGGGGCTGGTGAACTCGCTGTGGGGACTGATCATTCCGCCCGCTGCCACCCCGACCGGGGTGTTCCTGCTGCGCCAGTACATGCTCACCATCCCCGACGAACTCATCGCCGCGGCCCGGATCGACGGCGCCGGGGAGTTCCGGATCTTCACCCGGATCGTGGTGCCGCTGAGCGGCGCGGCCATCGCCGTCGTGACGATCTTCTCGGTGATGTGGCGGTGGAACGACTTCCTCTGGCCGCTGATCATCAGCCAGGACCAGTCGAAGTACACGCTGCCCGTCGCCCTGGCCCAGTTCAACTCCCAACTCGTCGCACCATTCAACTACATCCTGGCCATGTCCGTGGTCAGCATGCTCCCCGTCGTGATCATCTTCCTGGTGCTGCAGCGCCACATCGTCCGCGGCATCGCCAGCACCGGCCTGAAGTAGCCGGCAGCCCAGTACGGCAACGAAGCAGCCGTAGCCCAGTACGGCGACGCAGCCCGAGCAAGGAGTCCACGTATGCAGGAAGGCAACGACACCGGTGACGCCGGTCTCCGGCATCCGGCGGACGCCGGGCGCACAGTGCACGCGCTCGACGCGCGCGGAACCGTGCGGGACTGGCTGATCAGCCCCGTGTGGGGAACACCGGCCGACGACCTCGGCAAGCACCTGGCCGCCGAGGGCGACCCCTGGGGGGAGCAGGGCCGGTGGCGGCTGACCAACGGACCCGACGTCACCCCCCTGAAGGAAGAGCTCCACCGGCACCGCCCGCTGCGGAGGGACCCCGTCGCGACGCCGCCCGTGGAGGGCGGCCCGGTCCGCTGCACCGGTCCGGACGGCACCGAGCACACCGGGACCTGGCGGCGCGTCCACACTCCGGCCGACGGACTGGTCGACTGGAGCGAGTTCTGCTTCACCCCGGAGTACCGGACGGCCCTGGCAGCCTGTGTCCTGGAGGTCGACCAGGCCGAGTGGCGGACCCTGCGCCTGGCCGCCACGGGCCCCGTGCTGCTGTTCGTGAACGGCGAGCTGGTGGGCGAGTCCGGCACGGTCACCTACATGGAACCCGCCGAGCAGGCGGTACGGGTCTGGCTGCCCTCCGGGACCTCAACGGTGGTCGTCGCCTCGTGGCAGGTCGCCTTCCGGGAGTGCCGCCATGTGGTGCGGCTGCGCGTCGACGGCCTGCCGGTCCGGGTCGTGGTGCCCGGCGAGGGCGCCTGCGAGCACACCGGTGCCGTCGCCGAGCGCATCCTGGACGCGGTGGGCGTCCCGCGGGGGGGAACGACGAGCGGCGAGGTGGAGATCACCGGCCCGGAGGGTGCGGCGCTGCGGGTGGACGTGGCCGGGCGCACGCGGCGGATCCGGCTGACCGGCGGGCGCGCGACCGTACGGCTCGACGACGGCGAGCACGACGAGGGCCCCGACAGCGGCCATGACGGCGACCACGGCACCGGCAGCGCCTCCATGCTCTCCACCGGAACGACCGTGCTGCGGATCGCGATGGACGACGAGCGCTCCCCGGTGTACCGGGAGTTCCCCGTCGCCGTACTGCCGCGCAGCTACCGAGCGGCTCCCGAAGGCCCCCTCGCCGAGCGGCGTGCGGAGTTCCTGCGGCACGCCGCGCGTGCGGACGGAACGGCAGGCGAACTCGCCCGCGCCCTCGCAGATCCGGCGTACCGGGTGACCGCCTCCGGTGTGTCCCACGCCCTGTGGATGATCGACAACCGGGCGGACTGCGCCGACTTCGAAGCCGTCGGCCTTCTCCACCTCTGGCACCGGATACCCGCCGACCGCTGGGAGGCGGGGCTGCGCACACGCGTGCGCGACGCGATTCTGGGCTTCAAGTTCTGGATCGACCAGCCGGGCCTCGACGCCATGTGCTACTTCACCGAGAACCACCAGCTCGTCTGGCACACGGCCGAACTGCTGTGGGGTTCGGAGCTGGCCGGGGACACGTTCGGCAACACGGGCTGGACCGGCGCGCAGCACGCCGCCCACGCCCGGGGCATGGCGATCGCATGGATGCGCCGCAAGCTCGCGGGCGGCTTCAGCGAGTTCGACTCCAACGCCTACCTCGCCATCGACCTGCTCGCGCTGGTGACCCTGGTGGAGTTCGCGAAGGACGAGGCGGTCGTCCAGCTCGCCGCCGGGGTCGCCGACCGGGTGCTCTTCAGCCTGGCGGCCAACTCGTGGCGCGGCATCCACGGCTGCGCACACGGCCGCTCGTACGTGTCCACCCTGCGCTCCTCACGGCTGGAGGAGACAGCCCCGATCATGTGGGTGTGCTTCGGCACGGGGGCGCTGAACGACGCGGTGCTGCCGGCTGCCGCCGTCGCCACCGCGGTCCGCTACCGGATGCCCGACGCCATCCGGGAGGCCGCCCACCACCTGCCGGAACGCTGGTGGGGGCGGCAGAGCTACCGGGGTGAGTACCGGCCCACCCATGACCTCCTCGCGCGCCCGTACGCCTCCGACCTCACCATCTGCAAGACCCCCGACGCGATGCTCTCCTGCGTGAGCGACTACCGTCCGGGGCTGCCCGGACTCCAGGAGCACATCTGGGGCGCCACGCTGGGCCCCGAGACACAGGTCTACGTCACCCACGCGCCCAACACCTCCACCTCGCCCTCGGCACGGCCCAACGCCTGGGCCGGCAACCGCATCCTCCCCAGAGCCCGCCAGCACGAGGCCACGGTCCTGGCGCTGTACCGGATACCGGGTGACGACGCGATGGGCTACACACACGCGTGGTTCCCGGTCGCGGAGTTCGACGAGTGGCTGCAGTACGGCGTGTGGACGGTGGGGCGCAAGGGGGACGGCTATGTGGCCCTCGCGACCGAAGGGGGCGCGCTGCTGACGGACACGGGACCGGAAGCGCTGCAGGAGCTGCGCCCGAAGGGACCCGGCACCGCCTGGGTGTGCACCATCGGGCGGCGCGCCCTCCACGGCGAGCTCGGTGACTTCGCCCGCGCACTCGCCACACCACGGTTCGGACCCGGCCGGGTCGGATTCCGCACCCCGGAGGGCACCGAGCTCGACCTCAGCTGGGACGGGCCGTTCACGGTGGACGGACGCCCCGCCGATCTCGCCGAGGACGGCACCGTCGCCCCCGTCCCGCAGCTCGACAACCCCTGCGCCCGCCTGGAGTTCGGGGACCGCACGCTCACCATCGCTCCCCCGGCACCGGCGGGCGCGGCACCGCACGTCATCGACCTCCAGTGGGGCCGCCAGGTGACAGCAACGGAGGACGCATGACGCCAGTGACCGCCGCGCGCGGCCTCGACACCAGCCAGGCGGCACTGGCCGAAGCGCCGCTGCCGCCCGCCGACCCGGAGGAGCTGCAGCCGGCACTGCTCGCCTCCACCGCCGCACGTATCGCCGACCGGGCCGAGGCGATGGGCCTCACCCAGTGGTTCTGGGGCGAGGGCGTCGTCCTTCAGGGCATGCTGCGCCTCGCCGAGGCCACCGGAACGCCCGCCCGCCCCTTCGTCGCCGCGTTCGTCGACCGGCACCTGCGGGAGGGCGTCGGGCTCGACCACGTCAACCATCTCGCGCCCGGCGCCGCCTGCGCCGATCTGTACGGGATGACGCAGCAGGAGCACTACGCCGACGGGTGCCGGCGGCTGCTGCACTGGCTGCGGCACGCCCCCGAGGTCACCCGGGCGCCGGGCGGGGCGCTGGAGCACTGGCCCGGCGGGGTGTGGGCGGACACGGCGTTCATGGCGGGCACGTTCCTCATCCACTGCGGCCTGCACACCGGCCGGCCGGAACTCGTCGCCGAGGCCGGCGAACAGATCCTCGCGCACGCCGGGGTACTGCAGCACCCCGGCACCGGCCTCTACGCACACGGCTCCCACGAGGGCCGCACCATCTGGTGCTTCTGGGGCCGCGCGAACGCCTGGACGGCACTCGCGGCCGTCGAATACCTCGAAGCGGCCGGTGCCGGTGCCGACCCGGACATGGGCGACCGGATGCGCGAGACGAGCGACCGCATTCGCGCCCTGCTGCGCCGTCAACTCCTCGCGCTCGCCGATCATCAGCCCGCGCACGGCGTGTGGGACGTTCTGGTCGACGGGCAGCCGGAGAACCGCGGCATCCTCGAGACCTCCGGCACGGCAGGCATCGCGGCCGCGATGTTCCGCGCAGCGGCACTCGGCATCGAACCGGAGCGCCTGCGCGCAGCAGCCTGGCGCGCGCTCGCCGGTCTGCATCCGTACGTGGCCGAGGACGGCACCCTCACCCGCACCAGCGCGGGCACGGTCCTGCAGCTCGTCCCCTTCGGCTACTCCGTGATCCGCAACGACACCATCCAGCCCTGGGGCCAGGGCCTCGCCCTGCACGCATACGCCGCCGCGCTCACCGACCGGGCGCGGCACCGCCCCTGACGACACGACGGAGGTCATCCATGGAGGTCAGGCACACCACAGGACCTGATCAGGTTCCCGGTCTCGACACCGAGGCGCTGCGCTCGCGCTTCCTCGTCCAGGACCTGTTCGGCACCGACGAGGTCCGGACCGTCTACACCCATGAGGACCGGATGGTCATCGGCGGCGTCAGGCCGTCCGGCGCGCCGGTGCCGCTGCGTACGGCGGATCCGCTGCGCGCCGACCACTTCCTCGCCCGCCGGGAACTCGGCGTCGTCAACGTGGGCAGCGGCCCGGGAACCGTCACGGCCGACGGCAGCGAACACCAACTGGCCGCCAAGGAGGTGCTCTACGTCGGCCGGGGCACACGCGAGGTCACCTTCACCGGTGACGGCTCCGCGGCCTTCTACCTCGTATCCACCCCCGCGCACGCCACCCACCCCACCCGCAAGGCGGGCCTGGCGGAGGCGACCCCCGTGCACCTCGGCGAACAGCGCACGTCCAACGAGCGCACCATCTACAAGTTCATCCACTCCGACGGCATCCCCAGCTGCCAGCTCGTCCTCGGGATCACCGAACTCGCCGACGGGAGCATGTGGAACACGATGCCGGCCCACCTGCACGACCGGCGCACCGAGACGTATCTGTACTTCGGCCTGGACCCCGAGCAGCGCGTCGTCCACCTCATGGGCCGCCCGGACCAGACCCGCAACCTGATCGTCGCGGGCGAACAGGCCGTGATCTCGCCTTCCTGGTCCGTCCACTGCGGGTTCGGCACCAGCTCCTACGCCTTCGTGTGGGCCATGGGCGGCGAGAACACCGACTACACCGACGTCGAGCCGTATCCGATCACGGAGCTGCGATGACCCCCCTGCCCAGCCCGCTGCCCAACCCTCTTTTCGACCTGCGCGGCCGTACAGCCCTGGTGACCGGTTCCCGCACCGGCATCGGCCGGGCGATCGCGGTCGGCCTGGCCCAGGCCGGCGCCGACCTGGTCCTCCATGGCCACCACGACGACCTGGACGATACGGCGCGACGGGTCGAGGCCGCCGGCCGGAGCGCCCGTCGGTGGATCCGCGATCTGTCGAGCACCGAGCACCTCGCCGAGGAGGCGGGCGCCGTGCTGGACGAGACGCCGGTGGACATTCTCGTCAACAACGCGGGCATCATCCGCCGGTCCCCGGCCACCGAGATGGCGGACGAGGACTGGGAAGCCGTCCTGACCACCAATCTCGACGCGGTGTTCACGCTCGCACGGGCAGCGGGCACCCGGATGCTGGCCCGCGGCTCCGGGAAGATCATCAACATAGCGTCGCTGCTGTCCTTCCAGGGCGGCATCAACGTCGCCGGATACACGGCGAGCAAGCACGCCGTGACGGGCCTGACCCGCGCCCTGGCCAACGAATGGGCCGGCAAAGGCGTCCAGGTCAACGCCATCGCCCCCGGCTACATCGCCACCAGCAACACCCGGGCCCTGCGCTCCGACCCGGTGCGCGAACCGGAGATCAGGTCCCGCATCCCCGCCGGCCGCTGGGGCACCCCCGAGGACCTGGTCGGAGCCGCGGTGTTCCTGGCCGCCCCGGCTTCGGACTACGTGTGCGGCCACGTCCTCACCGTCGACGGCGGCTGGCTCGCCCGCTGAACCCGGGGAGAGAAGGGTGGTCTCGTGGCTCAGCGGTCGGCCGCGGTGGTGGGCAGCAGGAAGCCGTGGGGCAGTTCGTCGCCGGGCTCGGCCACGAAGGTGTGGTAGCCGGTGAGACGGGCGGTGCCCGCGACCTCAGGGATGACCGCCGGGTATCCGGCAACAGTGGTGGTTCCGGCGACGCGGCCGGTGAAGACGGTGCCGATGACGCTGCGGTTGACCAGCTCGCCGTCCCCGAGCTCGCCGCGCGCATGGAGAGTGGCCAAGCGGGCGCAGGTGCCGCTGCCGCACGGGGAACGGTCGACCTGTCCGTCGGCGAAGACGGCCACGTTGCGCTCTTCGATCCGTCCGGCCTCGGTGGCCAGCCGGTCGTAGAAGATCACCCCGTACAGGCCGTTGACGCGGTCGTCCTCGGGTCCGGCGAGCTGGTGCCGCGCGAGGATGTCCGCCTTGATCTGGGCGCTGAGTTCGATGAGGCGGGGCAGGTGCGCGGGGGTGACCTGCTGCCCGACGCTGCCGGCGTCGACCATGGCGTAGAAGGCACCGCCGTAGGCGATGTCGGCGCGCGTGGCGCCCTCTGCTGTGGCGACCTCGACGTCCCGGGCGTGCAGATAGGAGGGGACGTTGACGAAGCGGACCCGGGGGTGGCCGGCTTCGTCGCTGAGGTGGCAGGTCACCCGGCCCGAGGGGACGTCGAGGACGAGGGTGCCATCCTCACGCGGAGCGGCGTAGCCGGTGGTGACGGCCCACACGGCGGCGGCGATGGAGCCGTGGCCGCAGGCGGTGCTGAAGCCTTCGCGGTGGAAGAAGATCAGGCCGAGGTCGGCGCCGGCGTCGTCGGGCTCGGTGACGAAGCAGCCGTACATGTCCGCGTGGCCGCGCGGCTCCAGGGTGAGCAGCTTGCGGATGCCGTCGAGGCGGGCGATGGCGTCGTCGCGCTTGTCGAGGATCGTCGCACCCTGCGGCGCGCGTACACCGCCGAGCACGATCCGGAAGGGCTCGCCTGCGGTGTGGTAGTCGGCGGTGCTGATCATCTTGGGCTGCCCGGCCATGGACCCTCCTCGTTGCGGTTGCAGTGCGTTCGCCGCTCCCTGCGAACCAGGGCTTACCTGGGTCAGCGCTGCTGGACGTCGGAAAGTTTCCCGAGCGCGCGGTCGAGGTGCAGATTCAGCTCGGCGAGGGCGTCCTCGCGGGAGCCGGAGCGGATCGCGTCGAGGAGGACCCGGTGCTCACGGTACAGATCCTGCGAGCCCGGGTACGAGGCGTGCAGCTGGGCCAGGCACAGCTGCATCTCCTCCTGCAAGCCGGGATACACCCTGCTCAGGCGCGCGCTGCCGGCGCAGTCGATCAGCGCGATGTGGAAAGCGGTGTGGGTCTCGACCCGCTCGCCCCAACTCGCGTCCCCAGGAAGGCGACGCAGGTCCTCGAGCCGCTGCTCGGCCGCGCCCAGGTCACGTCCGTCGGCGACGATCCGGGCCACTGCCTCGAGTTCCAGCGGACGGCGGACGAAAAAGAGATCACGCACGTCCTCGTCGGTCATCACGGGCACGATCGGCGACCGGCCGCCGTTGGAGACGACAAGGTGCCGCCGGCCGAGTTCCTGCAGCGCAGAGCGCACAGTCGGCCGCGCCACCTCGTAGCGACCGGCCAGCCCGACCTCGGTCAGGCTGGTTCCGGGCGCCAGATCCCCGCTGAGGATCTCTCGACGGATCTCGGCGACCAAGGCGTCGCGTGTCGTCGTCGTCTGGAGCGGCGGCACGGTGGTCCTCCCGGCGGCGGGGCAACAGCTCGGCTGTATGACAGTTTAGCCAGCGGGCGCAGCACTCCCCCGGCGTGATCCGCCCCGGAACCGGCAGGCCGTACGCGATGCCCGGGTGAGCGCGCAAGCGTTCCCGGCCGTCGGTCAGCGGGCTGCGAGGCGCTCCGCGTGTGCCGCCTCGACGGCGTCGGTCAGACCGCGCAGGTCCGGCAGTTGGTGCTTGACGATGGAGCGAGGGTCCGGGTCGCCGAGCCGGTTGATCCACACCCGGGCGAGGCCCAGTTCGTGTGCGGGCTCCATGTCGTGGAAGTAGCTCTGCGCAACGTGCACCCAGTTGTTGCGGCTCACCCAGAAGCTCTCCTCGAACCGGTTGAAGTGGTTGTGGCGGGGCTTGTAGGCCCCGACCATCTCGGCAGAGACGACCGCGTCCACCTTTGCCCCCAGCCGGCGCTGGCTCTCGCCGATCACGTCCTGGTCGCAATTGGTCAGCAGCGCGATCCGCCAGCCCGCGTCCCGCAGACTGGTGAGCTCCTCCTGGACCTCGTCGAACACGGGCCAGTACGGGATCGTGGCGCCGAGGACTGCGGCGTCGTCCTCGCGCAGCGACAGGCCGGCCTCGCGTGCGGTACGCCGCAGCGCCTCGGTCATCACGGTCCGGTAGCGACGGTCGGGCATCTCGGCCTGTACCGCGGCCTCGTGCCGGTTGTAGTTCTCCAGCAGCCGGGCCCCCTGCCCCCGGAACAGCAGGTCGATGCCGTTGCTGATGCCGTGCCGCCAGTCGACCAGCGTCCCGAAGCAGTCGAACGTGGCCCAGCGGATCTCGGACATGGCTTCCTCCTCGGTGAATGGCGATGTCGTCGGCCGAGCAAGACAGTCACTCTGCTATACAGTCATACAGAGATGCAAGAGCCGAGCGAGCATCGCCGATCACCGCCTGGACGAAGCGCAGCTCAAGAAGTCAGCACGCCCGCGGGACAGGTTTCTCAGTCGGCCGACGGCTCGGGGTGGACCTGCTCGACGCGGTCGCGCTTGGTGTACATCTCCCAGTAGTGCGCGGCGAGGTCGTCCGGGTCGACGAGCGGGCCGAACCCGTCGGGCATCGCTGTGGCGGCCAGCTCCCCCACCTCGCTGCCGGCGATGAAGGCCGCGATGGAGAGGGTGCCTGCGTAGGCGCCGACCTCGGCCAGTTCGCCGTTGAGGGAGTAGAGCCAGTTGCGGGCCGCCGACATGAGCGGGCCCACGCCGCTCAGGTACGGCCTCGGTACCACGGCGGTGTGACCGGTCGTCATCAGGAAGGCGCCGTCGCCACGCTCGGTCCACTCCGGCAGCACGGCGCGGACCACCTCCACCGGGGTGAGCAGGAGCAGCGGGCTGTCCTTCTGCAGCGTGGCCGCGTCCAGCCGGGTGGCCGGGGAGAAGCCCTGGTCGCCGCTGATCGGGCCGTACTCGATGACGTCGATGCGGCCGAAGCGTCCGCGGATGGCCGCGATCAGAGCGGGCACCTCGGCGGGCCGGGACAGGTCGGCGGTGAAGCCGGCCGCCTCGATGCCGTCACCGGTGAGCTGTTCGACGAGCGCGTCCAAGCGGTCCCTGCGGCGTGCGACCAGGGCGACGCGGAAGTCCTCGCGGGCGAACCGGCGGGCCACGGAGGCGCCGAGGCCGGGACCGGCTCCGAAGATCGCGATCACTTTGGACATGGGGGCTCCTTCCAATTCCTACTCTTTGTGCGTGCCCCCAGGATGGGGCAGTATGGAAGGCCGTACAAAAGGCACATCGCTGTGTGTGCCGGAGAGGAATGTGCGCCATGGATGCCGCAGCCGGATCAGGCCCAGCAGCAGACCGGGGGCCGTGCGCCGGGATTCCCGCCGAGCAGATGAGCTTCATCCGGCAGGTGCTGGACCGCGTCGGCGACAAGTGGAGCCTGCTGGTCATCGCCGTACTGGAGAGCGGGCCACTGCGCTACAGCGACCTGCTGCGCACGGTCCCCGGCATCTCGCAGCGGATGCTCACCCTCACCGTGCGCCAGCTCCAGCAGGACGGACTGATCACGAGAACCGCCTACGCGGAAGTTCCGCCGCGCGTGGAGTATGCCCTCACTCCCCTGGGACGCGGTCTCCACGAGATCGCGATGTCCTTCGTCCGCTGGGCCTCCGACCACTACGAGGAGATCCGCGAACACCGGGCCCGCGCCACTGCGTCGTAAGCCCCCCAGTCCAGTCGGCGCCCACGCCGGTTGGCCGGTTGCCGCCGGTCAGCCGCTCGGCCGGTCGGCTCGTCCGCCCTCCGTCAGGGCCGGGTGCCCTGCCACTCCAGGGCGATGATCACGGCGGCCGCGTCGTAGGGCCGTTGTACGTCGAGGCCGGTGTACTTCTCGAACGCGTTCAGCCGGTTCAGCACGGTGTTGCGGTGACACTTCAGCACGCGGCCGGTGTCGCCCAGGCTGCCCGTCTCCAGGTAAGTGCTGACGGTTTCCAGGATCTTCCTGCGCTCCAGGTCCGTACACCTCTCGAGGTACGGGAAGACGATCTGGCCCAGGTCGCAGCCCACCCCGGCGAGGAGGTGCCGGGTCACCGAACGCCAGCGGTCCGACAGGGTGGCCACCTCCGAACTGTCCATCGGCAGATCGATCATGATCTCCCGGGCGGCGGCCGCGGACTCCCGGACGCGTGCCAGCCCTCTGGCCACCGGTGCGACCGCGACCGCCACGTCGGCGAAGAGGTCTTTCATGGGAGGCGAGAGCCGTCCCAGTGCCACCTCGTCCGTCGGCCAGATGAACAGGGTGTGGTGGCCCATGTCGTAGGCGAAGAAGGCGTGGGCGCACCGGGCGGCGCCACGGAACCGCCGGCGCACCACGACTCCGTCGTCCCGGGAGACGGCGGCCACGCAGAAATTGCCGGACGGCGAGACGCGCAGCGCTCCGGCTATCCGTTCCAGGGCGGCTTCGGCCGGCCTCGTCGGCGCGAACAGCTGGGAGAGGTACTGGCGTTGGAGATCGGCGTTGGCCTGCTCGATGGCCAGCTGCTCCGCGAGATAGTGCTCCTGCACATGCGCCGCGAACTCGTCCACCGTGCTCCACACGCGCCCGGCGTTGCGCACCAGCAGGGCCGGGTCCGCGTCGCAGGACGGCTCCGCCAGGTGCTCCCACAGCACCGTGAAGTCCAGCCGGACGGCGCGCAGCAGACTTTCCAGCGGAACGGCCTGCCGGGCGCGCCGGGTGCCCACCGACTCGGCGATGGAGATCAGTCTGCTGGGGGTTCCGTCCGAGCGCAGACTGTCCAGTAGCGCCGAGAAGGACTCCACACTCGCCCGCCGCAAATCTTCCGCCGTCAGGCCGGAATCGGCGTAGGAAGGGTCCGCCATCGTCCGGGCGAGGAATTGTTCCACCATCGCGCCCAAACGACCGCGCGTCCGCTCGATGAGGTCGTCCCATCGCCAGTCCTGCTCATCGGACACGCGTGCCTCCTTCCTTCCGGCGCAAGCCCCGGAATTCTACGTGGTCCTTTGGACACCGGGCACCGCCCTCCCTTCCCCCTCTCGCAGGCCGCGGCGTTGTGCAGACGCCAAATTTTTGCCGCTGTGCGCAGTGCAACTTTTCATTGTTCGTTCACCGGGCCGCTGCCAATCTTCCGGTTGCGCACCCTCGGCGCCGGAAAAAGGAGGAGCTCGTGACTGTGGAAGCGAGCACGGAAACAACGCACCCGGGTGGTTCCGATGTGGCGGAGCCCGGATACCGGAAGGGGCTTTCCCATCGCCAGATACAGATGATCGGTATCGGCGGCGCCATTGGTACGGGTCTTCTGCTCGGTGCGGGTGGGCGGCTTGCCTCTGCGGGTCCGGCCCTGGCAATCGTCTATGCTTTCTGCGGCCTCTTCGCCTTCTTCATTCTCCGGGCGCTCGGCGAACTCGTTCTGCACCGGCCGAATTCCGGTTCCTTCGTCTCCTATGCGCGTGAATTCTTCGGCGAGAAGGCCGCCTTCGTGACCGGCTGGGTGTACTCGGTCTCCTGGGCGCTCACCGCCATCGTCGACATCACCGCGGTCGCCACGTACTTCCACTACTGGCCGGCGCTCACCAGCGTGCCGCAGTGGCTGCTGGCCCTCACCGCGCTCCTCGTCGTGACGTGCGCCAACCTCGTCTCCGTCCGGCTCTTCGGAGAGCTGGAGTTCTGGTTCGCCCTGATCAAGGTTGCCGCGATCGTGGTCTTCCTCGTCGTCGGCGGCGTCGTCCTCGCCGCCGGATTCCCGGTGGACGGCCATGAGGCGGGCGCATCGGTGGTGGCCGAGCACGGCGGAGTACTGCCGAACGGACTGCTCCCCGCGGTGATCATCGTGCAGGGCGTCGTCTTCGCCTATGCCGGCATCGATCTGATCGGCGTCGCAGCGGGTGAGACGGAGAACCCGGCCAAGGTGATGCCGCGGGCCGTCAACGCCGTCATCGTCCGCATCGCGTTGTTCTACGTCGGCTCGACCGCCCTGCTGGCCCTGCTGCTCCCGTACGACTCCTACAAGCCGGAGGAGTCGCCGTTCGTGACCTTCTACGCCAAGATCGGCGTCCCCGGAGCCGGCGGGGTGATGAACCTGGTGGTGCTGACCGCGGCGCTGTCCAGCCTGAACGCGGGTCTGTACTCCACGGGACGCATCTACCGTTCGATGGCCCGCACCGGGGCGGCGCCCCGGTTCATGAGCCGCCTCAGCCGGCAGGGTGTGCCGTACGGCGGTGTCCTCTTCACGGCCGTGCTCGCGCTCGTCGGCGTAGGGCTCAACGCGGTCGTCCCGGAGAGGGCGTTCGAGATCGCGATCAACGCGACGGCGCTGGCGATCCTCTGCACCTGGACGACGATCGTGCTCTGCCAGCTGCGCCTCTACCGCTGGTCACAGGAGGGCAGGGTGCCCCGGCCCGCGTTCCGGCTGTTCGGCGCGCCCTGGACGTCGTATCTGACGCTCGTCTTCCTGCTCGGCGTCCTCGTTCTCATGCTCTTCGACTACCCCGTCGGGACCTGGACCGTCGGCACGTTGGTCCTCATCGTCCCGGCACTCGTCATCGGCTGGTACGGCGTTCGTGGCCGGGTTCTCGCGCTCGCCGACGACCGCGCCACAGCCGGGGCGGCTCCTTCTCCTTCCCCACTCGACTGACCCCACTTCTCAGGAGATTACGCACATGATGCGCGAGCACCTCACCACGCGTTCCGACGCCGACCTGTTCCTGCGGGACTTCCGCTCGTTGAGCCGGATCGGTGAGACGCCCGGCGGAGGCGTCGACCGGCAGGCCGCAACCGTCGCCGACGCCCAGGCACGTGCCTGGTTCACGACCCTGCTGGGCCAGTACGGCTTCACTGTCGAGGTCGACGCGATCGGCAACGTCTTCGGGCTCCTGGAGTGGAATCCCGGAGCGCCGTATGTGCTGGTGGGCTCCCACCTCGACAGCCAGCCGCTGGCCGGGAAGTTCGACGGGGCTTACGGTGTCGCGGCCGCCCTGCACGCGGGCCGCCGGCTGGCCGTGGGCCGCGCCGCCGGGCACCGGCCCACGTACAACCTGGCGGTGGTGGACTGGTTCAACGAGGAAGGGTCCAGGTTCGCGCCCTCCATGATGGGCAGCTCCGTCTTCACCGGAAAGATGAAGACGGCGGACGCCCTCGCCACCCGGGACGCGGACGGAGTGACGGTCGCCGAGGCCCTGGCCTCCATCGGGCACACCGGTTCGGGGGCCGGGCCGGTGGCCGCTGCGTGCGCCGAGATCCACATCGAGCAGGGGCGGTCCCTGGAGGAGTCCGGCACCACGATCGGGCTCGTGCACTCCTGCTGGGCGGCGGAGAAGTTCACCGTCACCGTGCACGGCGAGCAGGCGCACACCGGATCCACCGTCATCGCCGACCGCCGCGACGCCCTCCTCGGCGCGTCCCGGCTGGTCGTCCTGCTGCGCGAGCTGGCCGACCGCTACCCCGACGGGGTGCTGCACACCTCCGTCGGACAGCTCACGGTGCTGCCCAACTCTCCTGTCGTCGTCCCCCGCCAGGTCGATCTGACGATGGATCTCCGCTCAGCGGACGAAGAAGTCCTCGCCGAGGCCAAGCAGTTGCTGGAGCAGGGCATCAAGGTGATCGAGGACGAGGTGAACGTCCGGATCGAGGCCGACACTTCCCACGCGTGGGGGGTGCGTCCGTACCCGACCGCGGGAGTGGGCCTGGCCCGCGCGTGCGCGGACTCTCTCGGGGTGAGCAGCCGGCCGGTGCACACGCTGGCCGGACACGACTCCATCAACATGAACGACGTCGTACCGACGGTGATGCTGTTCGTCCCGAGCCGCGAGGGGGTCAGCCACAACGAGGGCGAGTTCACCGAGGACGCCGACCTGTGTGCCGGAGTCGACGTGCTGACCGAGGTGGTACGACGGCTGTGCGAAGGCGCGCTCGATGACTGAGCCCGGATTTCTGAGGGTGGCGGTCCTGCAGGCCACCGGCGTGGTCGGGGACGCCACCCGCAACCTTGCGACCGTCGAGAGGTTCACCCGGCAGGCCGTGGCGCGTGGGGCGCAGCTTCTGGTGACGCCCGAGCTGTTCGTCAGCGGTTACGACCCCGCGGCCGTCGCCGACGACGACGGAGCCGGACAGCGCGAGCGGCTCGCCGCCCTGGCACGGTCCGCGGGCGTGGCAATCGTCGCCTCGACCGTCGACCGCCACGGTGGCGAACGGTTCATCAGCGCCTCGCTCTTCGACCGCAGCGGATGCGAACTGACCAGATACCACAAGGCTCATCTCTTCGGCCCGGTGGAGAACGCGTACTTCACGCCCGGCCGGGAACGCCCCCGGGTCGTTCCCCTGCACGGTGTCGGCGTGGCGCTCGGCGTCTGCTTCGACGTGGAGTTCCCCGAGTTCACCCGCGCGGTGGCGCTGTCCGGCGCCGAGCTGCTGTGCGTGCCCACCGCGGTTCCGCTGCGCCCACCCGCCGACGGGCGCCCCGCGCCGTTCGACACCCGCCTCGTCCCCGGCATGGTGGTGCCCACCCGGGCGCTGGAGAGCCAGATCTTCATCGCCTACGCCAACCACACGGGACCCGGCTTCGCCGGACTGAGCTGCCTCAGCGATCCCTACGGCCGGCGCGTCGCAGCAGGTGAGACGCGCGAGGAACTGGTGGTGGGCGATGTCAGCCGGAACCTCCTGCAGGCGGCACGCCGCGACACCGACTACCTCGCGCTGCGCGGCTGAACCCGCCACGGCCACCTCTCCGCGCCGCTGACCGGCCCGGCCCGCCTTGAAGCGACCCCTCATTTTCCGCACAACCGACCCGCGCCGGGCCCTCCCGGCACGAGCCCTTCAGGACATCCCGTGAACACAACCCCGCAGCGCGGCATCAGCATGCTGATCCCGGACTTCCCCTTCCCCTACGACGACTACCTGGCCCACCCCGACGGGCTCGGCTCGATCCCGCCCGAGCACCACGGCACGGAGGTCGCCGTCGTCGGCGCCGGCATGTCGGGACTGGTCGCCGCGTACGAACTGATGAAGCTGGGGCTGAAGCCGGTCGTGTACGAGTCCGCCCAACTCGGCGGCAGGATGCGCGGTGTCGTCCCGCCCGGCACCGACCGCCCGGTGGCCGATCTCGGCGGCATGCGGTTCCCGCTGTCCGCCCGTGCTCTCTTCCACTACATCGACCTCCTCGGCCTCGGCACCGAGCCGTTCCCGAACCCCCTCACCCCGGCGTCCGACAGCACCGTGATCGAGATCGCCGGACGCAAGCACTACGCCGAGACCCCCGCCGACCTGCCGCAGATGTTCCACGATGTGGCCGCGGCCTGGCAGGACTGCCTGGAGGAACGCGCCCACTTCAGCGCCATGCGGCAGGCGATCGCGGCCCGCGACCACGCCACGGTCAAGAAGCTCTGGAACGAGCTGGTGCCGCTGCTGGACGACATGTCCTTCTCGCACTACCTCGCCACCTCCAAGGCGTTCTCCGCCCTCCCCTTCGCCTACCGCGAGGCGTTCGGGCTCGTCGGCTTCGGCACGGGTGGCTGGGACACCAACTTCCCCGACTCGATGCTCGAGATCCTCCGCGTGGTCTACGTAGGCGCCGAGGACGAGCAGCAGCGGATACTCGGCGGTGCCCAGCGCCTCCCCCAGCTCCTGTGGCAGCACGCCCCCGGGCAGCTCGCGCACTGGCCCGCCGGAACCAGCCTCGCCTCGCTGCACGGCGGCTCTCCGCGCGGAGCGGTACGGCGCATACGGCGGGCAGCCGGCGGGAGCAGCCATATCGAGGTCACGGACCGGTGGGGCAGGACATCGTCCTACCCAGCGGTCATCGCCACCTGCCAGTCGTGGCTGCTGTCCGCCCGGATCGACACGGACGAATCACTCTTCAGCCACCAGCTGTGGACTGCCATCGAGCGGACGCACTACATGCAGTCGTCCAAGACGTTCGTCGCCGTCGACCGGCCCTTCTGGAAGGACGTCGACGCCGGGACCGGCCGGCATGTGCTCAGCACCACGCTCACGGACCGGCTCACGCGCGGCACGTATCTGCTGGACGACGGCCCTGACAAGCCGGCGCTGATCTGCCTGTCGTACACCTGGAACGACGACGCGCTCAAGTGGCTGCCGCTCGGTGTCGACGAGCGTGTGCGGCTGATGCTGCACTCCTTGAAGCAGATCTACCCGAACGTCGACATCGCGTCGCACATCATCGGCGAGCCGGTGACCATCTCCTGGGAGGACGACCCGGACTTCATGGGCGCCTTCAGCGACAATCTGCCCGGCCACTACCGCTACCAGGAGCGTCTCTACACCCACTTCATGCAGGACGGCCTCGATCCCGCACACCGCGGAATCTTCCTCGCGGGCGACGACGTGTCCTGGACCGGCGGCTGGGCCGAGGGCGCGGTCACGACTGGCCTGAACGCCGTCTGGGGCGTCATGACCCAGCTGGGCGGCAAGACCAGCGCGGCAAACCCGGGCCCGGGCGACCGCTTCGACGAGCTGAAGCCGATCAGGCTCGCGTAGCGGCTCTCCGGTCGGGGTGTGCCGGTGCGGGGTTTCTTCAGGGGTGGTACAGCGCCCGGGCACGGGCGGAATCGGCAGGGCCGCCGTCAGGAACGGGCAGGAAGTGGTTCACCTGCCATGCCTGGGTGCTGCGGGCCTGCCGGGCTGTGGTGGTCACCCAGGGCGGATAGACACGGAACGCGCGCTTCCCGCCGACACCGCCTCGCGAGACGATTCCCCGCTCGCACAGCACGTCCCGCGGAAAGACGAACTGTCCGAAGTGGTGACCGTCGCGGCAGCTGACGACGATGAGGTCGAGGGGGTCGTCGGCGTCGAACGGCCGGATCGGTCCCTGAACCGACCTCTGCCACACGGTGACGAACTGGCCGGCCTTGGTGGGGGTGGTCTTGGCGGCGCGGAACCGCACCGCCAGACCGTCCACCGTCAGCTCGTGCGCCCCGTACTCGGCGCCTTCGGCTTCGGCCACCGGCTGCGAGCATATGAACCCGTTCGGGTCGTAGACCAGCCTCTTCGCGGCGAGCAGGTCGGCGTGGACCGGGCCAGGGCCGGACCAGAGCCCGGTCTCGGTCTCGGACACCGGGGAATGTGAGCAAACATCGCGATTCGCCGTCATTCGCCCCATCCTGTCACCACGTGCGGCCGGACCCGACAGCGGCCCACCGACCGCGGCCGGGGCGGGACTTCGCCGGCGCTAAGACCCGGTGCCGCTCTCGGGCTCCGCGCCGCGCTCCGGCTCGTCCAGGACCGCGTAGACCAAGTCGTGGTGGAAGCCGCGGATATGGGCCTCCACGAGCTCCCCGGCGCGCTCGGAGTCGCCTGCGGCAATGGCGTCGTAGATCGCGTGGTGTTCCGAGCGGAGCCGGGCCGCGGTGGCCTCCCAGTCGTCGAGCTCGTGGAAGACCTTCAGCAGGGTGTGCCGGACGGCGTTGCGCACCGCGATGGTCATATCGGCGATCAGCCGGTTCCCGCCGGCCTCGGCGATCGACGCGTGGAACTCGGTGTCGCAGTCGTTGAACTTCTCCAGGCTCAGCCGGGGATCGTCCATGCGGTCCAACTGCTCCCGCATCGCGGCGAGATGCTCGGGGGTCGCCTGTGCGGCGGCCAGTCGGGCACTGGAGCGTTCAAGCGTGGCGCGCGCCTCCACCACGTCGGCGAAGGGGAAGTGTGCCAGCGCCATGTGCAGGCGCAGGAACTGGGTGAGGCCCGCGCTGGGCATCGCGGCGATCACGCTGCCGGAGGCCGGCCCGGTGCCCACTCGCGGACGCAGGGCGCCCTGCGCCTCCAGCACCCGCAGCGCCTCGCGCACCGCGGCCCGGCTCACCCCGAGCAGCTCGACCAGCTCCCGCTCCGGCGGCAGCCGGTCGCCGACCCGGAGGTTGCCGGTCAGGATCTGCTCCTCGATCCGTGCGAGAACGAGCTCAAAGGTACGGGAGCGCGGAACCGGCTCCCAGGCTATCGGCTCAGACACGGACCGGCCTTTCACTCTGGGTCATCAGTGCAGCTCGCGGCGGGCGGATTGCCAGCTCGGCACCCGTTCATCGTAGCCCGTCAGCGGATTGTTTGGTCCGACCAAGCAGATTGTTGCTGTCAGAACCCTGGACAGCGCGTGGCCGGCTCCGTACCTTGAGCGCCCAGTCAATGGTCTGACCAAGCCCCCAAAGGCGGAGGGTTGTATGTTCCAGCCAGATCTTTCCCCGGTTCTGGACAGCCTGGCCCTGTCGGCGCTGATAGCGGCGTTGCCGCTGCTGACGTTGTTCGTCCTGCTGGGCGGAGTGCGGCTCAAGGCCCACTGGGCCGGACTGGCCGCGCTGGGCGTGGCCGTCGCCGTCGCCGTGACCGCGTACGGCATGCCGGTCGGCTACGCGCTGCTCTCCGCTTCGGAGGGCGCGGCGTTCGGCCTGTTCCCGATCATGTGGATCGTCCTCACGGCGATCTGGGTCTACCAGCTCACCGTCGTCAGCGGCTGGTTCGAGGACCTGCGCCGCTCCTTCAACCTGGTCAGCAGCGACCTGAGGGTGCAGGCGCTGATCATCGCCTTCTGCTTCGGCGCGCTGCTGGAGGCGCTGGCCGGCTTCGGCGCCCCGGTGGCGATCACCGGCGTCATGCTGATGGCGCTCGGTTTCTCGCCGCTCCGCGCTGCCGGTACGGTGCTCGTCGCCAACACCGCGCCGGTGGCCTTCGGCGCCATCGGCATCCCGATCATCACCGCGGGCAACCTCACCGGCATCCCCTACACCGATCTGGGCGCCTACGTCGGCCGCCAGACGCCGCTGCTGGCGCTGTTCGTCCCGCTGCTGCTGGTGGCGCTGGTCGACGGCATACGCGGAATACGCCAGACCTGGCCCGTGGCGCTGGTCTGCGGCGGGACCTTCGCGGCGGCGCAGTTCGTGAGCGCGACCTACGTGTCGGTGGAGCTGACCGACATCATCGCCTCGCTGGTGGCGCTGGTGACCGTCGTGCTCTTCCTGAGGGTCTGGCACCCGCTGGGCGGCGAGCAGGTACGTGCCGACCTGAAGCGCGCCGCGGAAACGGAGACCCACGCGACGGAGGGCTCCGCCCCGACTGGCCCCAGCCCGGACGGCTCCACCCCGGACGGCTCCGAGGCAGCCGGCTCCGGTCCGTCCGCGTACGGCGACGCCCTGGCCTCGTCGCCGCGGATCAGCAACTCCCGAGTGGCGATGGCCTTCGCGCCCTACCTCGTGGTGATCGCCGTCTTCTCGGTGGCGAAACTCTGGGACCCGGTCAAGGAGTTCCTCGCCTCCACCGACGTATCGATCCCCTGGCCCGGGATCGACGGGAAGCTGCTCACCACGGGCGGAGAGGTCTCCGGCACCACGCAGTACGTCCTTCCGTGGCTGTCGTCTCCCGGCACCCTGCTGCTGCTCAGCGGAGTCGTCGTCGCCGCCGTCTACCGGGTCAGGCCCTCGGTCGCGGTACGCGAGTTCGCCGGCACCGTGGTCAAGCTGCGCTGGGCCATGCTGACGGTCGCCTCGGTGCTGGCGCTCGCCTACGTGATGAACCTGGCCGGGCTCACCATCACCATGGGCTCCTGGATCGCCGGCACCGGCGCCGCGTTCGCCTTCCTCTCCCCCATCCTCGGCTGGCTCGGCACCGCGGTGACCGGCTCGGACACCTCGGCCAACGCGCTGTTCGCCACGCTGCAGCAGACCGCGGCCGGGAAGGCGGGGCTCGACCCGGCGCTGCTGGTGGCCGCGAACACCTCCGGCGGCGTGGTCGGCAAGATGATCAGCCCGCAGAACCTCACCATCGCCGCCACAGCCGTCGGTCTGCTCGGACACGAAGCGGAGCTGTTCCGCAAGGCGATCAAGTGGAGTCTGCTCCTGCTGCTGGTGATGTGCCTGCTGGTCTTTCTCCAGTCCAACCTCCTGGCCTGGATGCTCCCCTGACCCTGCGCACCGGCGACCGGCGACGCCCGCGCACCCGTATCCCCGTACCCCCGAATCCCCTCGCGCGATCGGAGAGAACATGAGGACCGCGCTGTTCATCACCTGCTTCAACGACACCATGCACCCCGCCACGGGCCGTGCGGTCGTGACCCTGCTGGAGCGGCTCGGCTGCACGGTGGACTTCCCCGCCGGGCAGACCTGCTGCGGACAGATGCACTTCAACACCGGCTACCAGCGTGACTGCATACCGCTGGTGCGCCGGTTCGGCGAGGTGTTCGCCGGCTACGACGCCGTGGTCGCACCCTCGGGGTCCTGCGCCGCGATGATCCGCCACCACCACGCGAGAGTGGCCGAAGTGGCAGGTGACCGGGGGCTCCTGGAGGCCGTACGTACCGCGCCTCCGGTCTACGAGCTGTCCGAGTTCCTGGTCGATGTGCTCGAAGTGACGGATGTCGGCGCCTACTTCCCGCACCGGGTCACCTACCACCCCACCTGCCACTCGCTGCGGATGCTGGGCGTCGCCGACCGGCCGCTCGCCCTGCTGCGGGCGGTGCGGGGCATCGACCTGGTGGAACTGCCCGACGCCACGCAGTGCTGCGGATTCGGCGGCACGTTCGCGCTGAAGAACTCCGACACCTCGGTGGCCATGGGCGCCGACAAGGTGCGCGGCGTACTGGACAGCGGGGCCGAGGTCCTCTGTGCGGGAGACAACTCCTGTCTGACGCACATCGGTGGTCTGCTCTCCCGGTTGCGCACCGGGGTGCGGACCATGCACCTCGCGGAGATCCTCGCCGCCACGGAGCGTACGACCGCGACGGAGCCCACGACCGCGACGGAGCGTACGACCGCCACGGGCGCCCCCTCCCACGCCGTCGCCACGGGAGGGGGTCCGCGATGAGCTCGGCCTTCCTCGGCATGCCGCCCTTCCCCCAGGCCGCGCGGCGAGCGCTGGCCGACACCCAGCAGCGGCGCAACCTCGCCGGCGCCACCCGCACCATCCGCCACAAGCGTGCCGAGGTGGTGGGAGAGCTGCCGGACTGGGAGGAGCTGCGGGAGGCCGGCCGCGCACTCAAGGAGCGTACGCTGCGCCATCTCGACCACTACCTGGTGCAGTTGGAGGAGCGGGTCACCGCGGCCGGCGGGCAGGTGCACTGGGCACGGGACGCGGCGGAGGCCAACCGGATCGTGACGCGCCTCGTCCAGGAGACCGGCGAGCGGGAAGTGGTCAAGGTCAAGTCGATGACCACCCAGGAGACCGGCCTCAACCGAGCGCTGGAGACAGCGGGCATCACCGCCTACGAGACGGATCTCGCCGAGCTGATCGTGCAGCTCGGCGACGACCTGCCGTCCCACATCCTGGTGCCGGCGATCCACCGCAACCGCGCGGAGATCCGGGAGCTGTTCCGGCGCACGATGCCGGACGCCGAAGGGGTGGGGGACGACCCGGCGGAACTGGCGGAGGCCGCACGGCGGTATCTGCGGCAGAAGTTCCTGCGGGCCAAGGTGGGCATCTCGGGCGCCAACTTCCTGGTCGCGGAGACCGGAACGGCCGTGGTGGTGGAGTCGGAGGGCAACGGGCGGATGTGCCTGACCCTCCCGGAGACGCTGATCTCCGTCGTCGGCATCGAAAAGGTGGTGCCGACCTGGCAGGACCTGGAGGTCTACCTCCAGTTGCTCCCCCGCTCCTCGACCGGTGAGCGGATGAACCCCTACACCTCCACCTGGACCGGGACGCAGGACGGCGACGGCCCGCGCGGCTTCCATCTGGTGCTGCTGGACGGCGGAAGGACCGACACCCTCGCCGACCGGATCGGGCGCCAGACGCTGAACTGCATCCGCTGTTCGGCGTGCCTCAACGTCTGCCCGGTCTACGAGCGCACCGGCGGGCACGCCTACGGCTCCGTCTACCCGGGGCCGATCGGCGCGGTGCTCAACCCGCAGCTGCGCGGCACCGGAACGGAGACGGACCGCTCGCTGCCGTTCGCCTCCACCCTCTGCGGTGCCTGCTACGAGGTGTGCCCCGTGAAGATCGACATCCCCGAGGTGCTGGTGCATCTGCGCGCCCGGGTGGTGGAGGAGACCGGCGGGAGACGGCACACACCGACGCCGGAAGCGGTGGCGATGCGCGCCGCCCGCTGGGTGTTCTCCTCCCCGGCGCGGCTCTCGGCAGCGCAGCGCCTCGCGGCCCTGGGCAGCCGCGTGGTGGCCCGTCGGGGGCGGATCGCCCGGCTGCCGGGACCGCTCGCCGGCTGGACCGACGCCCGGGACGCACCGGCCCCGGCCGGGGAACCCTTCCGTCAGTGGTGGGAGAGGACGCACAGGTGAGCACCGCACGCGACGAGATACTGGCCCGGGTCCGCGCGGCGCTCGCCGACGTCCCGGAATCCGAACGCCCTGCCGATGTCCCGGTGAAGCGGGCGTACGCAACCGGCGGTGACCAGCCGGGGAGCGCACCGGAGACCGTGGCGCTGTTCACCGAACGGCTCGCGGACTACGGCGCCACGGTGCGTACGGTGAGCTCGGGCCGTGCCGCCACCGAGGTGGCCAGGACGCTCGCCTCCCGGGGCGCGAGCCGGCTGGTGGTGCCGCGCTGGTTCCCTCCCGCGTGGTCAGCCCAGCTGGCCGCCGCCGGGATGCGGAGCGATGAGCCGCCGCTGTCGGTGGATGAGCTGGACGCGGTCGACGCCGTGGTCACCACCGCGGCCCTGGCCATTGCGGAAACGGGCACCCTGGTGCTGGACGGCGGACCTGGTCAGGGGCGCCGGGCGGTGACCCTGGTGCCGGACTTCCACCTGTGTGTCCTGCGTGCCGACCAGGTGGTGGCGTCCGTTCCACAAGCGCTGTCCCGGCTGGACCCGCTCCGGCCGCTGACCTTCGTCTCCGGCCCCTCCGCGACCAGCGACATCGAACTGGAACGGGTGGCGGGCGTGCACGGACCGCGGACGCTGGAAGTCCTCGTCGTGCGGTGAGCGGCTCGGCTTCCTCTGCTGCCCCGGGCGGAGCCGGCGCCGGTGCCAGTGCGGTGCGGGCGCCGGTCGGTTCCCGCTCCGGTGCCGGTGCCGGTGCCGGTTCCCGTTCCGGCAGGCGTCGACGCCCGGACGACGGCTGACGTCAACCGCCCCGTAGGTCCCCCGTTGCCCGGCGGTCGGCCGGCCGGCGGCTGCCCGCCGCGCATCGGCCATTGGTCGTATGCGCTTCATGAGCAGCTCACACGTTCGTCGGCCGGCGCTGTGACGATCGGCGGCGCACCGAAGCTCCCGGGTCTTCGAGGCTCATCGGGCCCCGAGGCTCCCCGAGCCCCCGAGACGAGTCCGGCACGAGCCTGCCAGGAGGCACGACCAGCCATGACGACTCCATCCATCGCAAAGGCCGACGTCGCATACGTCACTGCACTCGCCGATTCCACCGCCGAGATACGCGCCGCGCAGCGGCTCCGCCACCAGGTCTTCGGCGAGGAGATGGGCGCGACCCTCGACTCCCCCGTGGCACATCACGACGTGGACGCCTTCGACGACTTCGCGGACCACCTCATCGTCACGGACACCTCGACAGGCGACGTGGTGGGAACCTACCGTCTCCTGCCGCCGGGCCGGGTCCAGCGCTCGTACTCGGACGCCGAGTTCGACCTCAGTGCGCTGGACGGTATCCGCCCCTCGCTGATCGAGGCCGGGCGCTCGTGTGTGCACCCCGATCACCGCTCCGGGGCCGTGGTCAACCTGATGTGGTCCGCGCTCGCCCGCTATGTGCTGCTCTCGGGGCACCGCTACCTCGCGGGCTGTGCTTCGGTGCCCCTGGCCGACGGCGGACGTGCGGCCGCGAACGCCTGGTCGCTGTGTTCGGCCCGGCACTCACCGCCTCCCGGCCTGACGGTCTCCCCCCGGCACCCCTGGGAACCCGGACCGCAGTCCACGGGTGGGACAGCCGCAGCCGGCTACGCGCAGCTTCCGCCGCTGTTCCGCGGCTATCTGCGGCTCGGTGCCTGGGTGTGCGGCCCGCCGGCCCATGACCCTCGGTTCGGCGTCGCGGACTTCTTCGTCGTCCTCGACATGGAAGAGCTCGACGACCGCTATCGCCGCTACTTCCTCGGGCAGTCGCGGTGAGCCCTTGGGCCGTCTCCTCGCCCTGTACGGCGCAGTGCGCCGGCCACCGGCTGCCACCGGTCACGGCTGCGGTGCGGGCGCGCCGGTACGCGGCCCTGGCCGCCACGCTGGCCCACGGGGTGGCGGCAGGGCCGCGGCTGGCACGGGAGGAAGTGCTGCGCGTACGGGCCCGCGGAGTGATACGGGCTCTGGGACTGGGGCTGGAGACCTCGACGGCCGCCTTCAGCCGACCGCGCCGCCCCGGCGAGCCCGGAGCGCTGATCGTGGCGGACCACATCTCATGGCTCGACGCCCTCGCGCTGTTCGCGGTGGAACCGGCGACCACGCTCGCCAAACGGGAGGTGGCGCGGTGGCCGCTGTTCGGGGCGCTGGCCCGGCAGGCGGGTGTGCGGTTCATCGACCGGGACCGGCTGCGGACCCTTCCCGGCACGGTGGCGCAGGTGGCGGCCACTTTGCGCGGCGGCCGTTCGGTGGTGGTCTTCCCCCAGGGGACGACCTGGTGCACCGAGTCCGGTAGCGGTTTCCGGCGTGCGATGTTCCAGGCGGCGATCGACGCCGGTGCCCCCGTCCGGCCGGTCACGGTCAGCTACCGGCAGCGCGGCCTGCCCAGCACAGTGGCGGCGTTCGTCGGCGACGACTCCTTCGGCTCCTCCCTGCACCGGGTGATCAGCGCCCGCGAGCTCACCGTGTGCGTCATGGCCCATCCCCTGCTGCGCCCCCTCACGGACAGGCGGACGCTCGCCGCCGCTGCCCACACGGCGATCCGCGGCACGGAAGCGCCCGCGCACATCTGAGGCACCCGGGAACGGAGCGGGACTCCGGCACCGGCCACGGAGAGCCCGGGTACGCATGGGCGTCGCGTCGGTGTGTGGGGGCAGGAGTCGGGAGCGACGGGGGTTATACAGGGACTGTGCGTCTGCAGAGCCTTTGGGGTACGGCGTGGCCATGGCAGCCGCGCCATGTGCTGCTGGCGCTCCCGCTCGGGCTGATCGCCGTCGTGGTGATCGTGGACCTCCTGGCCCCTCCCGACGTTCACCTCGGCCCCGTGCTTGTCGCGGCGCCGGCCGTCACCGCTGCACTGGGCGGACCCCGGCTGGTGGTGGCGGTGGGAGCGGTGGCCACCGCGGCGCAACTCGCGATCGGGGTGACCCGTCGGGGATGGCTGACGCTCAATCACCAGATGCAGATCCTCGCGCTGGTGATCGTCACCGCCGTGATCGCCCTCTTCGTCTACCTGCGCGAGCGTCAGCAGCGCGAGATGACCCAGGTGCGTTCGGTCTCCGAGGCCGTGCAGCGTGTGCTGCTCCGTCCGCTGCCCCCGCGGCTGGGCCCGCTGCAGGTCGCCTCGTTCTATGTGGCGGCGGAGGAGGAGGCCCAGGTCGGCGGTGACCTGTTCGCCGCAGCCCGTACCGACGGACTGACCAGAGTGATCGTCGGCGATGTACGGGGCAAAGGGCTGAGCTCGGTCAGCGACGCGGCGCTGCTGCTGGGCGCTTTCCGGGAGGCGGCGCACCAGCGCGGTGACCTGCCGACCCTCGCCCGCTATCTGGAGCAGAGCGTCAGCCGTGACCTGTACGAACTCGTCGAGGCCGACCGCGGCATCGAGGAGGACTTCATCACCGCAGCGCTCGTCGAGCTCCCCGATGACGAGCGGATGGTCCGGCTGGTCAACTGCGGTCATCCGCCGCCGCTGCTGGTACGGGGGCGAGGACGGGAACGGCGCGTCACGCCACTGCTGTCCGAGGTTCAGGAGGCCCCGCTGGGTCTGGGCGAGTTCGTCTCGTCCACCTATCCGGGCGACGCCTTCCCGCTGGAGGACGACGATCTGCTTCTCCTGTACACGGACGGCGTCATCGAAGCCCGCGACGAGGCAGGGGTCTTCTATCCGCTGGGCGAGCGGCTCGCCCGGTGGGTGGGCGACGACCCCGAGACGCTGGTGCGGCGGCTGAAGGCTGACCTGATCGCCCACAGCGGCGGCAGCCTCGGCGACGACGCGGCGGTGGTCGCCCTGCAGCGCACAGCAGCGGGAGCGGATGTCCGTCAGCAGTCCTGAGGACTCCTGGCTACGGGCCGGCCGAGCTCGTCCCGCGCTCCGGGCGGGCGCCGGGGACGCGGGCGAGCACGGCCGAGAGAACGATCACCAGCGCCAGTCCCGCCAGCATGCCGTACAGCGGCTTGCCGGGCCGGGTGATGCCGGAGGTGATGAGCAGGGCGGTCGCGGCGGCGGGCGGATGGGGCGCGCGGAGCAGGGTCAGCAGCAGCAGCGTCACGCCCACCGCGAGGGCCTGGGCCCCCGTCTGCCGAAGGCTCTCCCGGTGCGTCTCCGCGACCGAGGGATGGTTCCACAGCCCGAAGGCCGCCAGACAGGCGAGCCCGCACGCGATTGCGGCCGCGTGTGCCAGCACCGCGCTGCGGAGCTGGGACCCCTCGCTCTCCGGGTGCGCCAGCAGCAGGTACGCCGTCGGACCCAGCGCCGTGGTCAGCCACACCCAGCCGACACCACCGCCGACCAGGCCGACCACCGTGAGCGCGAAGGCGCTCAGCACCAGCAGCCTGACCCCGGCCACCCACGGCGGCCCGGGGTCGGTTCTCTTCGCAGCGCTTCGTCGCAAGGGCACCTTTGTTCGCCTCCTGGCCGCTCGGCTTCCGGGATTCGGTGACCGCCGAACAGAATTACTCGGTATTACTCGGTGCGGAATGCAGCTATACGGCTTCTTTTATTGTGATACTGACTGCAGTGGGCTGGTTCCGCGTCTCGGGGATGAACCGCGGACCCAGCCCCTTGAAGTGCCCCGGCGACTTACCGATCCGCCTGGGTGGGAGGTCATCAGGTGCCCAGCCGATGGGGGGTGCTCAGGCACCGTGTGGCCACGTCCGCGGGTGGGCGGGTGTGGCGGCACGGCACCGAATTCGAATTGCTCAGCCGGGCCATGAGCTTTGCCGTACTGGCCTTCGTCGCGATGGTTCCGCTGCTGGTCGTCGTTGCCGCGATCGACCCGATCCAGAGCGCCGGATTCGAGCGGTGGATCGTCAACGGCATGGGCCTGGAGAACCCCGAAGCGGCGGAGAGCGTCCGCGATCTCTTCTCCACACCGCGCCAGGTCATCAACACGACCAGTGTGCTGAGCGCCGTGCTGCTGGCCCTGTTCGGGGTGACTTTCGCAGCGAGCGTCCAGACGGGTTACGAAAAGATCTGGGGCCTTCCGCCGAGCCGTACCCGCCACAAGGTCTGGCGACAGGCCGTATGGCTCGCCGTCCTCACCGGATTCCTCTTCGCCGAGGTGGAGAGCGAGGAGGTGCTGCGCAACGGCGCTGCGCAGGGTGTGGGCCGGGTGGCGCTGACGCTGGTTTCCGGACTGCTCTTCTTCTGGTGGGCGCAGCACTTTCTGCTCGTGGGCCGCGTGCCGTGGCCCGCGCTTCTCCCGGGAGCGGTGGCCACGATGGTGGGGCTCGCGGGGCTGCGCGGTTTCTCGTATTTCGTCTTCTCGCCGCTGCTCGTCAGCAGCACCCATTCCTACGGCGCTGCCGGGACTCTTCTGATCGTCGAGTCATGGCTCATCGGCGTGGGTTTCGTCGTCTACGGTGGCCCGTTGTTCGGCCATCACGTGCAGAGCTGGACAATCCGCGGAACCCGCCGCCGCGGGGGCCGGAAAGGAGGGGTACGGCGTCGGCGCGCCCCGATGTGACAGCGTGCTCCCGGCCGCCGGACGGGCCGGCAAATGGCTTGTGGCGGCCGGCCGCGCTTGGCGATGCTGACCCGATGCTGACTTCACTGGCCGCGTTCGTCGGTGCGGCTTTTCTGATCGCCATGGTCCCGGGGCCGAGCACGGTGGTGATTCTGCGCCGGGCAGTGGTGGACGGCCGGAGAACCGGAATGGCCGCGGTGCTGGGCAACGAGTGCGGGGTGCTGCTGTGGGGGCTCGCCGCGGCGTTCGGGCTGTCGGTCCTGCTGCTGGCCTCGCAGTTCGCCTACGACGTCATACGGATCACGGGCGCTGCGGTGCTGGTGTGGATGGGGGCGCGGGCGCTGTGGCGGGCGCGGCGGGTCGCGGGGCAGGCGGGGGAGCCGGCACAGACGGCTCCGGTCTCGAACCGGCGGGCGTTCTGGCAGGGCCTGGTCACCAACGCCGCCAACCCGAAGGCGGGCGTTTTCGCGGTCTCCTTCCTGCCGCAGTTCGTGCCGGACGGCGCCCCCGTCCTTGCGATGCTGCTCGCCTTCTCGGTCATCTGGGTGGTGGCCGACCTGATCTGGTACCTGCCGCTGGTTGCCCTGGCCGGGCGGGTCGGCGGCGTGCTGCGGCGGCCGTCCGTCCGCCGCCGCATGGAACAGATTTCCGGCGCGGTGCTGGTGGGGCTCGGCGTCAGGCTGGCCGTCGACGCGTGAGCGCGCCCCGAAGGGGCGCGGGGAACTGCTCCCCCGAGCTCTTCGAGCAGGGGGCGCCCCCACAGCCACAAACGGCCCCACAGCCCGCAAACAACCTCAAGGGACACCCCCTCACCGGCAGATCAGCCGGACCCGCGCTTCTCGTCGTCGACGATCTCGGCGTCCACGACGTCATCCTCCGCACCGGCGGCGCCGGAGCCGGCCGGCTCCGAACCGTCCGGGCCAGGCGCGGACTGGGCTCCCGCGTACATGGCCTGGCCCAACTTCTGGCTGACCGTGCTGACGCGCTCCGCGGCAGCACGGATCGCCGCGGTGTTGTCACCGTCGGCGGAAGACTCCGCCTTCAGCTTCTCCTTCAGTCCGGCGACCGCTTCCTCGACCTCGGACCTGGTGTCCGCCGGGACCTTCTCCTCGTTCTCGGCGAGGAACTTCTCGGTCTGGTGGACGAGAGCCTCGGCCTGGTTACGGGTCTCCGCGGCCTCGCGCCGCCGGCGGTCCTCCTCGGCGTGCTGCTCGGCCTCCCGCATCATCCGGTCGATCTCGTCCTTCGGCAGGCTGGAACCGCCGGTGACCTGCATCTTCTGTTCCCTGCCCGTCCCCTGGTCCTTGGCGGAGACGTGCATGATCCCGTTGGCGTCGATATCGAAGGCGACCTCGATCTGCGGCACGCCACGGGGCGCCGGCGGCAGCCCGGTGAGCTCGAACATGCCGAGCTTCTTGTTGTACGCGGCGATCTCCCGCTCGCCCTGATAGACCTGCACGTTCACCGAGGGCTGGTTGTCCTCCGCGGTGGTGAAGATCTCCGAGCGGCGGGTGGGGATCGTGGTGTTCCGTTCGATGAGCTTGGTCATGACGCCGCCCTTGGTCTCGATGCCGAGGGACAGCGGCGTGACGTCCAGCAGCAGCACGTCCTTGACCTCGCCCTTGAGCACCCCGGCCTGGAGCGCGGCGCCGATGGCGACGACCTCGTCGGGGTTGACGCCCTTGTGCGGGTCCTTGCCGGTGAGGTTCTTGACCAGCTCCGTCACCGAGGGCATCCGGGTCGAACCGCCGACCAGGATCACATGGTCGACGTCGGAGACATTGATCCCCGCGTCCCGCACCGCGCTGTGGAACGGGCCTTCGCACCGTTCGAGCAGGTCCGAGGTCAGCTGCTCGAACTGGGCCCGGGTGAGCTTCTCGTCCAGGTGCAGCGGGCCCTCGGCGGACGCGGTGATGTAGGGCAGATTGACCGTGGTCTCCGTCGTGGCGGACAGCTCGATCTTCGCCTTCTCGGCCGCCTCCCGCAGTCGCTGCACCGCCATCTTGTCCTGGGACAGATCGACGCCGTAGTTGTTCTTGAACTGCTTGGTGAGGTGATCGACGATCCGCTGGTCCCAGTCGTCACCGCCCAGATGGGTGTCGCCGGAGGTCGACTTCACCTCGACCACACCCTCGCCGATCTCCAGCAGCGAGACGTCGAACGTGCCGCCGCCCAGGTCGAAGACGAGGACCGTCTGGTCGTTCTCCTTGTCCAGCCCGTAGGCGAGTGCGGCCGAGGTCGGCTCGTTGATGATCCGCAGCACGTTCAGCCCGGCGATCTCCCCCGCCTCCTTGGTGGCGGTGCGCTGGGTGTCGTTGAAGTAGGCGGGCACCGTGATGACGGCGTCCGTCACGTCGTCCCCGAGGAACGCCTCCGCGTCCCGCTTGAGCTTCTGCAGCACCCGCGCGGAGATCTCCTGCGCGGTGTACTGCTTGCCGTCGATGCTGCCGGACGCCGGGAAGCGCCAGTCCGACTCGCCCACGTGCCGCTTCACCGAGCGTGCCGTGCGCTCCACGTTGGTGACGGCCTGCCGCTTGGCGACCTCCCCCACCAGCACTTCGCCGCCCTTGGCGAAGGCCACCACAGAGGGTGTCGTCCTGGCACCCTCCGCGTTCGGAACGACGGTGGGCTCGCCACCCTCCAGGACGGAGACCACCGAGTTGGTCGTACCGAGATCGATACCGACTGCGCGTGCCACCTCAATCTCCTCTCCTGCGGTCCCACCGTCGCCGCGACTCGTCTGCCCTTCCTTCCTGCATAAAAGTTGAGTCACCTGCTGTCAAGTGCGCGAGCCCCCCGCCCCCGGGAAGACGCCCTCACGTCGGCGGCTTGCGCCCCCAGATCCGGACCGTGTCGCCGATCCGCATCCACCGCCACAGGTTCTCCGCGTCGTCGTAGCGCAGGTTGACGCAGCCGTGCGAGCCGGGCGGGCTGTAGATGTTCTTCTGCGTGCCGTGGAATGCCTGGCCACGGCTGAAGTACTGGCTGAACGGCATCTTCTGCCGGTACGGGGCCGAATAGTCGTGCCGCACCCGGCGCTGGATGCGGAACCGTCCGGTACGCGTCTCGTACCCGGGGGCGCCGCTGCGGGCCGGCATCGCACGGAGGACGACCTTGCGCCCCTTGAGCAGCCACAGCACCTGATGGGTCAGGTCGAGACAGGCCACCCGGCCGCGGGCCGGCGGACAGTGCTTGTCCGCCAGCAGCTTCTCCGGGTGCCCCGCCGCCCAGCGCACGTACAGGGCCCGGTAGGTGGCGGGAGAGGCGTAGCCGTCCGCGGGCAGCACACCCTCCTGCTCCTGGAAGTTGCGGATCGCCTCGCAGTCCTTCGGCGACTGCCGGCCGTCCACCGGGAGGCCCAGATACCGCTCGACGGCCCCCTGCTGCGGCCCGGCCTTCGTGGAGCACCCGGCTGCTCTTTCCGAGCCGCCCCCCGCCAGGCGCGGGGCGAGCGCCTGGGAGGGTACGGCTTCGGCGAGGCCGAACAGCAACAGCAGCGCGAGTGTCGGCAGCTGGGCACTACGGGCGGGGAGTGGGAAATTCTTCGCTGGCATGCACGGGCATCTGCCCCGGCTGCCGCGCATACAGCGCGGAACCCTCCGGATTCACCTGACCGCCGCACACGGCTCC
>NZ_JADKMA010000249.1 GCF_017676365.1 Streptomyces oryzae | reverse complement strand
CCTCCCAACCCGGCCGCCGAACCCCGCCGTTCATACCAACTGATGACCTCCGCACGGGTACGGCAACGCCGCCGGTGCTCCGGCCTGCCCCACATGAAGTGATGTGTACCGCCAGAAGCAGAAGAGGGTCGAAAGACCCTGATGTGCCCGGCACATACCCCCGTACGATCCAGCCTTCAACAATCCCAGGGGGGACCATGAACCCGCACCAGCAGCACCCCTACCAGCAGTTCCAGCCGCAGCCGCAGCAGCCGCCGCAGCCTCCGAAGAAGAAGCGCACCGGCCTCATCATCCTCAGCGTGTTCGGCGGACTGGTGGTCATCGGCGCCATCGGCTCAGCCGTCGGAGGTGGCGGAAGCGAGACGAAGAAAACCGCGAAGACCGAGCCGGGCGACGCCAAGCCGAAGGTGGACAAAGCTGCCCCTGCGGCCAAGGAGGAGCCCGAGGCCGACAAGCCCGCCGACAAGCCCGCCGCCAAGCCCGAGCCGGCCGCGAAGCCCAAGCCGAAGATGGTCACCATCAAGGTATGGGGAAGCGCCCCCTCCGGCGCGGACATCACCTACGGCTCCGACACCGACAGCCGTCAGGGCGGCGGGGTGCCCATGACGAAGACGCTCAAGTTCCACGACGACGCCATGTGGTACCACGTCAACGCTCAGCTGCAGGGCGGCGGCGACATCCACTGCTCGGTGACCGTGAACGGCGAGACGAAGAAGGCCCACGCTTCCGGCGGCTACAACATCTGCAACGCCCAGCTGTCCAACACCGGACTGAGCTGGGACTGACAGCCCCCGGTTGCGGCTCCGTGGGGCCCTCCCCCGGCCGGTGGTACCGGTGGTCACGCAATGGGTCACGCAGCACACGTCAGGGCCCCGCCGAGATCATTCGGGGGGCCCTGAGCTGCGTTTACGGTGTGGGCACAACTGGGATCGAACCAGTGACATCCTGCTTGTAAGGCAGGCGCTCTACCGCTGAGCTATGCGCCCGGAGCATGTGCGGGACGACAGCGTACCTTGCCTGGTGGCGGGCAGTGCAAACGTGGGGTGGCGGGAGCGTCCGTGAACGAATCAGCTCGTGTGTTCGTTGAGCCCGGGTGGGAGAATGAGCACCGGTCGAAGAGCCACAGGCACGTACGGGGAGATGTTTCGTGACGGCGATGAACGGCGGTGGCACCCGCCGCTGGGGCTGGGGCAGTGGCCGCGCGGAGCACCTACGGGCCGACGCGCAGGCCGCGAAGGACGCCGCGGCCGCCGCCTTCTACGAACTCGACACCGCCCAGCGTGAGCTGCGGATCTCCATAGAAACGATCAACGCCGTCGACAGCTCCCCCGCCGGCCGCAAGGCCGCGGCGGACTTCGCCGAGCTCGGCAGGCGCATCGACAGCGTCAGCCATGACTACATCACCGCGGTCGACGCCCACGATCTGGACCGGGACGATCTGGACGCCGCTGCCGCCTCCCGCGCCCGCACCGAGCTGGACCGGGCACGCGGGGAGCTGGAGCGGGCCAAGGGGGAGCTGGAGAGGTTCGCGCAGAGCCTGGGCCCGCTGCTGTCCCGCGCCGAGACCCAGCTCGCCCGGCTCGCGCCCGCCGTCGAGCGGGCCCGGCAGGCGCTGCTGGCCGCGAGCAACGCGCTGGACGCCGTACGGGCCAAGGGGCTGAAGGCGGACGACCTCGCGGCACGGCTGGCGGCGCTCTCGCCCGAGCTGACCAAGCTGAACGAGGGCGCCGGCACGCACGGCGTACAGGAGACCATCCAGCGCGCCGACCGGGTCGTACGGGAGGCGGAGGCGATCCGCGCCCAGGCCGACGGGCTGCCGCAGAAGGCGGCCGACATCGACAAGCGGATCGCCTCGCTGCGTACCCGCACCGAGGCGCTGCAGAACAGGGCCCGGCAGGTCGAGCCCGTCCTCAGCGAGCTGCGGCGCCGCTTCAGCGCGGCGTGCTGGCAGGACCTCCAGCAGGTTCCGCAGCAGGCCGAGCACTCGGCGCAGCAGGCCGACGAAAAGCTCCGCGAGGCCCGCACGGCACGTGAGGAGCAGCGCTGGCCGGACGCCACCGCACTGCTGTCCACGGTGCGGGCGCTGCTGAACACCACCGACGAGGCGGTGAAGGCCGCGGGAGAGCGGCTGCAACGGCTCAACGAGGTCTCCTTCGATCACTCGAAGGAGGTCGACCGCACCCGCTTCGCGATCCGTGACGCACAGCGGCTGGCGATGGCCGGCCGCAGCACCCCGGATCCGCGGCACGCCCAGCCGCTGGACAACGCGGTGGAGCGGGTGGACCGCGCGGTCGCCTCGCTCACCGGCCGCCACCCGGACTACTGGCACCTGCTCACCGAGCTGGACGCGGTCAAGGAAACGGTGCAGCAGGTGGTCGAGCAGATCCGGCAGGAGCGGGCCGCCGGACACTGACCCGGGGCCGCCCGGACGGTGCCGGGCGACAGCTTTGGGCACTACTGAGCGTTGCTGCCGTTGCTGATCAGGGCTGCTGTTGAGGCGCGGGCGCTGTGGGCGGATGCTGGAGAGCGGAGGCTGGAGAGCGAGGCTGGAAAGACGAGAGCGAGCGCCGTCGGCCCGTCCCGAGGAGGCCGCTGTGGCCGCGTCCCCCACCCGTACGTTCCGTTACCGCCGCATCCTGCCGCGCGGCGGGCGGGTGCTGGACGAGCACATGCCGGTGCACCACAGGCTGAGCCGTATCTACCGGGTGGGAGCCGGACTGGTGGGGGTCATCCTGACCGTCTTCGGCGTCCTCGGGCTCACGGACAACATCGGCTTCTTCGACATCGGCGGCGACCGGGTGGCCGGCCTGAACACCAATGGTGCGCTGAGTGTGCTGTCCATCGTCGTCGGGCTGCTGCTGTTCGCCGGCATGGTGCGCGGCGGCAACTTCGCCTCCAGCCTCAACATCACGTTCGGCGGGCTGTTCCTGCTGAGCGGGTTCGTCAATCTCGCGCTACTGGAGACGCGTTTCAACGTGCTCGCCTTCGAGCTGCAGAACGTGCTGTTCAGCTTTGTCGTCGGACTGCTGCTGCTCGTCTTCGGCATGTACGGGCGCGTGGGCAGCGCCCTGCCGCACGACAACCCGTACTGGCAGCAGCGCCACCTGGACGCGGTCGAACGCGCCCGGCGCGCCAGGGACCTGCGCGAAGAGCGGACGCGCGCCCGGCTGCGGGGCGAGGAGCTGCGGCGCAGCGCCTCGCTCTACGGAGGCAGAGAACCCGGCGGGGAAGCCCGCTGGGAAGCCGACGGGGAAGCCGGCGCAGCAGAGCCGCCCGAGGACGGCAGCGACGAGCAGCGGCACGCCAGCTAGGCCACCACCCCTGCGCCTTCTCCCCCCACAGGCGCCCTTTCCTCACCCGCCCTCGGTTGCGCCGTGCGGCTGTGCGAGCGCGGCGCTCATCCGGCGCAGCACCGTCTCGCCCGCCAGGACGCCGCGCTCCGGGACCACCCGTACGTGTGGCAGCTGCCAGCCGCTGTCGGCCAGCTCGCCGTGTGCGGGGCGCCAGGCCACGTCGGCAGCGCTCAGCAGATCGGCGTCGAGCAGTGAGTCACCGGCGGCGAAGGTGAGTGTGCTCCCCGTACGGCGGGCCACCTCGGCCACGGCGGCGCTCTTGGTGAGCGGCTGCGGTACGGCGTAGATCTTGCGGCCCTGGAGGGAGACGTTCCAGCCCTGAGGCCCCGCCCAGGCGGCCAGTTCCTTCACCCATGTCTCGGGCAGCAGGGACCGTTCGACCACCAGGTAGGCGAACAGGCCGTCAGCTATGCGCTCCTTGAGCAGCCATTCGGCGCCGGCCCGGCGCAGCATCCGGGCGCGTACCTGCTCGAGCGGGGCGCACTCGGTCAGCCTCTCGCGCACCCGCTCCCGCCACTCGGGGTCGCTCTTGCCGTCGACCAGCAGCCGGCCCCCGTTGGCGCAGACCGCGTAGCGGGGCGGCGGGCCGGGCAGCCGGATGCGGCGGTACTGCTCGGGGGTGCGGGTGGTGGCGGGCACGAAGAGCGCGCGGGCGGCCAGCGCCGCCAGCAGTCCGGAAGCCTCCTCCGTCATGAAGGAGAGCGGCTTGTGCTCGTACGTCTCGACGCACAGCAGCCGGGGCGCCCGGGGGTCGGGCATGGTCAGCTCCAGCGCCGCCGCTGAGTAGATGAGAGTGCGGTCCAGATCGCTGGCGACCAGTACGCGTCCCGCTGCTCCGGGGCCGTCGGTGTGCGGTGTCACCGCGGTCACTGTTGTCACCGTGCGGCCTTTCCGTCGGCGCCTGTCGCACCGCGCGTGTAGCGGGGGTGGACGATACCGACGCAGCTGTAGGGCAGGTTGTCGGTCTCCTCCACAGGCACTCCGCGCTGTGCAGCCAGCAGCCGGACGTGGTCGAGGTCGGCGCCCGCGCCGCGCCGGGCCAGGATGCGCCAGGGGACGCGGCGCAGCAGTACGCGGGTCGTCTCGCCGACGCCCGGCTTGATCAGGTTCACATCGCCGATGCCGTACGCCTCGCTGATGTCCTCCACGGCGCGCCAGCCCGCCCAGGTGGGGGTGCGGTCCGCGCCGGCCAGTGCGGTGGCGTCCTGTGCGGCGCCTTCCCGTACCGCGGGGAAACGGGCGGCCACGGTGTCCACGAAGTGCTGTGACAGATCGCTGTCCGCCAGTTCGCGGTAGAACTTCGCACCGTGGAAGTCGTGCGGGCCCACCAGGTCGGCACGGAGCACGGTGCGGGATATCAGCCCGGAGACGGTCGAGTTGAGGCAGGCGGAGGGGATGAGGAAGTCCTCGCGGGTGCCGTAGGTGCGTACGCAGGAGCCAGGGTCGGCGAGGACGGCAAGCTCAGGATCGAAGCCGGGGTGCGCGGCGAGCGCCTGGGCCAGCTCACGGGTGATGGCGCCCTTGCCGGTCCAGCCGTCGATGAAGACGACATCGGCCGGGTCGTGGTGGGCGGCCAGGTAGGCGAGCGCGTTGGTGTCGATACCGCGGCCCCGCACGATCGAGACGGCGTAGTGCGGCAGATCCAGACCGTGCGCGTACCGAGCCCAGCGGCGCATCAGTACGCCGACAGGCGTGCCGGCCCTGGCCAGCGAGACCAGCACGGGGCGTGGTCCGCGCTCGCCGAGCACCGTCTCGGTCACCGTGCCGACCGCACGGGCGAGGCGCTCGGCCGCGGCCTCCAGCGCGTCGTGGAACAGCTGCTGGTACTCGGCGGACGGCTGATACTCCACCGGCAGCGACTCGGCGTAGTGCGCCCCGCCCGCCTGGATGGCCTCCTCACGCTCTTCGGTGGGTGCCTCCAGCGCGACGTCGGACAGATCGCGCAGCAGCCACGCGACATCGTCCGCCGTGTACGAGGAGAAGGCGGGCCCGTGCAGTGGTGCGGGCGGCGTCGGCCGGTCCTGGTCCGGAACGTGGGCGGGGACGACGGACAGCAGGACCCGCGGCGCGCAGCCGGCGAGCTGGTCCAGCAGTCCACCAGGGGCGTGCAGTGCGGGGGTGTCACCCTCGCTGTCCACGACGGCGACAACGGCGTCGAAACCCTGGCCCGCGATGTTGTAGGCGTAGCGCTCGGCCGCACGGTCCTGGTGCGCCGTGTCGTGCGCCGGGAAGGACAGTGCGGTGCGGATGGCATAGCCCGGGTCGTCGACGGGGAGGACGGGCGAACGCGTCGTCGTGGAGAAGCGGATTTCCGCGCGGCCATTGGTGCGCTTTTCCATTTCAAACGCGAGCAGCAGTGGCGTGTACATCAGCTCCTCGTTGCCGAGGACGAGAACGCGCAGCGGCTCGCCATCAGCCCGGCCGGCCCGCCCTGCCTGCTCCAGTGCGGACAGTATGCGTTCGGCCATGTCCGGCAGCGCGGCCTGGAGGCGTATCTGTTCGCGAGGTCCGAAACCGTGCCGTCCGCCGTCCGGAAGCCCCTGCGGCCAGCCCAGGTCCACCCGCCGTACGTTGCCCCGGGCCGTTCCGGCCCGCGCGCCAGTGGTGCCGCCGCCGTGCTGTTCGACCAGCTCCCGGCCCCGCTCCAGCACGTCCTCGGGGAGGACCACACGGCCTGCGGCAAGGGACACCACATCGACGCGGGCGCCCAGTTCGGCGGCGAACTTCTCCAGCTGGGCCATGTCCCGCTCGCCACGGGTGTCGACCAGCGTGGCCACGACATAGCGGTCGCGCGGGTGGACGGCGTGCAGGGCCGCGATGGTGTTGCGTACGGTCCTGCCTGTGGACAGTTCGTCGTCCACCAGCACCAGTGGCCCGTCAGTGCGCAGCAGTCGCGGGTTTTCGGGGAGCAGCAGATGCGAGGTCGCGTGGCTGTGCTCCTCCTCGAAACCGCCGTACTGCTGCACCCCGGGCACCCGGCGCCGCGTCGAGTGCAGCGCGCTCATACGGCTGCCCATGCTGTGCGCGACAGTGAGTCCGAGCCCCGTGGCCGTCTCCGCGAAGCCGAGCACGACACAGCTGGCGGCCTCCTGCGCGCCGAGCAGCTCGCGGACCCGCTCCCCCAGGCGGCTGCCCGCGCCGAGGACCGCGCTCGGGCGCTGCGGGACGTGCTTGCCCAGGACGGTGGAGACCAGCAGGTGCGCCCGCTTGGGGTTGCGCCGCAGGGCGAGCCCCAGCAGTTCCCGCAGTCCCTCGCCCTCGAGCCGCACTCCGAGCCGTTCGGCCACCCACATGCCCGGCCACACCTCGGCCCCGGTGCCGACCTCGGTGGCCTCGGTCCCGGCTCCGGATCCGGTCCCGGCTCCCACGTCCCGTACGCTTCCGTTCACTTGACTCCCGCCGCCAGCAGTTCGACGAAGCTCACGCCCTCACGCGCCACCCCGAAGACCTTGCCGCGCAGCAGTGTGCGCTCGGCCCAGGCGCGGTGCGGCTTCACCTCGTTCATCTTGTTCGTATACGCGGAGCGCATCACTCCGCCTCCGCCCCGCTCGGGGCGCAGCACATCGGTCGCGTCGCAGAACTCCTCGTGGCTGACGACCGACAGCGCGTGCACCAGCGTCACGTGCGAGGGGTGGATGCACGTCTTGCCCAGCAGCCCGTTGGCCCGGTCCAGCTCGATCTCGCGCAGCAGGCCGTCCAGGTCGTGCTCGATCAGCGCGGCCCGCACGTCCTCGGCCTGGCCGCTCAGGAACGGGCTCTGCCGCAGCTGCGGCTTGAACATCCTCTCCTGCGGCCGGAAGTACTCCCACACCGGTCCGGTCACCGTGAACCCGGAGCCGTCGGCCCGGCCCAGCACGTTCACCACATCCGCGATGACCGAGGCGACGATCTGCACGTCGTACGCGGTCATCTCCGGCGTACGGCGCAGCCCGTAGGCCGCGCAGAAGTCCGTCACGCCCAGGCGCAGCGCGAGCACCCGCTCGCGGTACTTGTCCAGGGTCCTGGCGATGCCCGTCAGGGCCTCCGTGCGGGTCTCGCGGTGCAGCAGCTCGGGCGACTCCAGTACGGGCATCGCGAACAGCCGCCGCCCGCACGCCGCCTCCGCCTCGGTGAGCGCCTCCATGAACGGCACCGACCGGTCCTCGGTGAACTTGGGCAGCACGAAACCGGACAGCAGCCGTGCGGCACCGCCGAGCCGGCGCACCAGCTCGGTGATCTGTCCCGACTCCCGCACCCGGACGAACAGCAGCGGCAGCTCGTCCTCCTGGGCGCGGTCGGCCAGCTCCCGCAGCTGGCGCACCAGGTTGTCCTCCGCCTGCGACACCTCGCCGTCGGCTATCGAGTCCTCCAGGCACAGCACCATCGAGACGACACCGCGCGCCGTCTGCTTGAGCACATCAGCGGCGAGTGAGGGTCTGGTGGCAGGGCTGTAGAGGGTTGCGCCCAGAGCGACGGAGAGGGTGCCTGCGGGCGAGTCCGAGGTGAACTCGGCCGGCTCCTGGTGGAAGAGGCCGTTCCGTCGCTGAGGCGTCAGCTGCCTGAAATGCCGCATGAAAGACCCCCGTCTTGCCGTCTCAGCGTCTCTTTGTGGCTGCCATGGGGTGTATGACCCACCTGGTGGCGTCGCGCGGTGGCGGTGGTCCTGCCGTGGCCGCCGTGGTGCCGCGTGGCTGCTCATCGTACGTATGGGGGTCGGTCAGAAGTTCCCTCGGCTCCGGGGCACGGCTGTCGGGGCTCGCCAGGGGCGCGGCCTCGGAGTCCGTGGCGTCACGTACCGCAGACCCGCCGGTCACGCACCGCGCATCCGTGGCGTCACGGCCTGCGCTCTGTAGCGTCACGGCCTGCGCATCTGTGGCGTCACGTCCCAGGCGTCCGTGGCGCCACTTCCCGCGCACCCGCAGCTTCACGTCCCGCGTCCCTGAGATCACGCCCCGCGTTGTCGGCGGTGTCCGTACGGGGGCAGGATGAAGACATGACGCACGGGATGACGAAGGGGTCGAACATCCAGCTGGAGACCACGGCGGTGCGCGCGGTTCTCTGCTGGGCGCCTGGTGCCGGCGTGCCGGATGTCGATGCCTCGGCTCTGCTGCTCGGCCCGGACGGCAAGGTCCGCTCCGACGACGACTTCATCTTCTACAACCAGCCGCGCCACCCCTCCGGGCTGGTGCGGCACCTGGCCAAGAAGCGCGAGCCCGAGGGGCTGCGCGACACCGTCGAGGCGGACCTGGGCGCGCTGGACGCCTCCGTGGACCGCGTCCTGCTGGCGGCCTCGGCCGACGGCGGAACCTTCTCCTCCGTACGCGAGCTGCGGCTGCTGCTGCACGACGCGGACAACCCGGATGGCGCAGCCGCCTCCGGGAACGGTGGGCAGTTGCTCGCGCGTTTCGACATAGAGCCGGAGACCGGCGCCGAGACCGCCATGGTCTGCGGCGAGCTGTACCGGCGCGGCGACGGCTGGAAGTTCCGCGCCCTGGGACAGGGCTACGACACTGGGCTGGTCGGCCTCGCCACCGAGTTCGGGATCACGGTCGACGAGGGCGAGTCCGGCCCCTCCGGCACGGGCGGCCCCGACGGCTCCGACGGCGTCACCGGCACCGGCACCGGCACCGATGACGGCGGTACCGACGACGCCGGGAAGAGCGAGGCCGGCGCCGGGCGGAAGGGGACTCGCAGCCCACAGCACGACACGGAGCACGAGCCGGAGCGCACTCCGGGGCACGAATCCGAGCACGATCCGGACGCGACCGTGGCCCATGTGCCCCGCGCCGACACCATCGGCTCCGAGGACTTCCGGCTGAGCCCGCCCTCCGGCACCGTTCCGCAGCCGCCGCCCGAGCCTGACTTCCCGGAGCCCGAGCCGGTGCCGCCCGAGCCGCACCCGGAGCCGTCGCCCCACCCGGAGCCCGGCCCGCCGCCGGGGCCCCCGCCCGGGCCAGGCCCCGAGCCCGGGCCGCCGGTGCCGCCAGTGCCTCCGGGGCCGCCTCCGGGGCCCACGCCCGGCCCTGGTCC
>NZ_JADKMA010000248.1 GCF_017676365.1 Streptomyces oryzae | reverse complement strand
GGCCCCAGGGGCTCCCCGCTGCCGCCATCATGGGGGCCATGGCGGGTCAGGGAGATGTGGCGAGCGTGACCGAACGGGTTCCGGAAGACCCAGCAGTGACGTGGTGTGCCGAGCCGGTGAGCACCGTTCTCGACCGGGTGGGCGATCCGACCGTACGGGAGGTGCCGCTGCCGAACCTTCCGGAGTCCGCGCGGCTGGCCCGCCGGCTGGCCGAGGCCGTCCTTCAGCAGCGCTGGGACTTCTCCGCGCAGCGCACCGAGTACACCGTGCTGCTCGTCTCCGAGTTGGTCGGCAACGCCGTACGGCACACCGGTGCGCACACCATCGGCATCCGGATGGTGTGCCGCTCGGGCGGGGTCCGCGTCGAGGTTCGCGATCCCTCGCGCGGGCTGCCCTGTCTGATGCCGGTCGGCGAGCTGGACACCAGCGGTCGCGGTCTCTTCCTGGTGGACACCCTGGCCGAGCGCTGGGGCGTGGACCTCCTTCCCCGCGGTAAGACCACCTGGTTCGAAATGCGGGCCACGGACTGAGGGCCCCGCCCCTGAAGTGCTGCCAGCGAAGCTTGGGGGAGCAGTTCCCCGCGCCCTTCGGGGCGCACACGTGTGGCGCCGCGTGCATGTGGAACCCGGGGTGCGGTCGCCGTCCGCGCCGTGAAGGCGGAGGATGGAACGGTCAAAGTGCTGATTACGGACAAACAGCACCGCACCGCCGAGACGGAGGAGAACCATGCCTGCAGGGTCGAACCGCAAGCGCGAGCGCCAGTACGAGCACATCAAGGAAGGCGCCAAGCGGCAGGGCGCCTCCACCGGCCGGGCCAAGGAGATCGCGGCCCGCACGGTGAACAAGGAGCGTGCCCAGAAGGGCGAGGCCAAGCGGGCCAGCCGCACCTCCGTGCAGGACAAGCCCGCGCCCAAGCGCGGCGGTCAGCGTTCCGGCAACCGCACAGGACCCGCCGGTCCCACCCGTGACCAGCTCTACAACGAGGCCAGGCAGCGCGGTGTCAAGGGCCGCTCCCACATGAACAAGGACGAGCTCCAGCGCGCTCTCGGCCGCTGACGGGCGGCCTCGTATGGGAGGTGACCGCATGCCCGGCATGCAGCGCACATCCGCGAGGCCGTACGGGAACACGAGCACGACTACGCCCCCGGCGCCGAGCTTCCGCTGGGCGGATATCCGGCCGTGTTCTCCCCTTCTTCGGCACCGGCGTCGCGGGGGCCGCGCTCGCGGCGCGATGGGCCGGGCGCCGGGCGCCCAAGGACCTGCGCACCCGCGAGCTGGTGACCTGGCCGTTCTGCCCGTTCCCCTGGCCGACCTCCGCGCTGCTCGTCGTGCATGCGGTCGCACCCGCCACCGCACGGACCCCGCATGACCGGGCTCGCGGCCGTCGCGGGCTCGGACTTCCTCCAGTACGCGTACGCGGCCGCGCAGGAGCGGCACTCGCCCCGCGACTGATGCCGCCCCCGCTCTACGTTCTGCCAACTTCCGAGGATTGGAGCGCACCGTGGCAGCACACACCAATGGCTCGAAGCCGTCCTACACCGTCCCGGGAATGTCCACGGCCGACGGTGGCAGCGTCATCCAGCTTCTGCGGATGCGGCTGCACGCCCTCAACGACCTGGCGCTGACGCTGAAGCATGTGCACTGGAACGTGATCGGACCGCACTTCATCGCCGTGCACGAGATGCTCGATCCGCAGGTCGAGGCGGTCCGCGAGATGATCGACAACACGGCCGAACGCATCTCGACGCTGGGCGGCTCGCCCTGGGGCACCCCGGGAGTGCTGGTCGCCGAGCGGACCTGGGGCGACTACACGCTCGGGCGGGCCGAGGCCATCGAGCATCTCGGTGCGCTGGATGTCGTCTACACCGGAGTGATCGAGGACCACCGCAAGGCCGTCGACGCCACCGACAGCTCGGACCTGGTCACCCAGGATCTGCTGATCGAGCACCTGCGGAAGCTGGAGCTCTTCCAGTGGTTCGTCCGGGCCCACATCGAGAGCTCCGGCGGCAAGCTCTCGACGGGGCCGCACGACTCGGAGTCGGATGCCGCCGAGAAGGCCGCCAGCCAGGCCCGCGGCAAGCCCTGATCCCGGCCCCCGCGCGTCCCGGCCTCGCGTTGCCCCTGGTGCACCACCCGACGGGCGGCGGTGGGCCGCTGCCCGCATGATGGTCGAGTGGTCCCGGCCGGCGCCTGCCGTCACGGCCGCCGCCGAGCGGGGACCCAGGCACCGGGGCCACGCGATCGGGAGACAGCGATGCACCGCTTCCGCGAACCGAGCACGGGGCCCGCCCAGCGCGGCGACCCACCGGTCGCAGCCCATGTCGCGCTCGCCGTCAACGGCATGGGCAGCTTCTGCTGGGACCTGCCCAGCGACGAGATGCGGTTCGACGACGCCGGGCTCGCCGTCGTGGGGTTCAAGCCGGAGGAGTACGACAACCGCCCCGCCACCATCGGCGAACGGATGCTCCCCCAGGAGCTGCCCGAGATCGAGGCGCAGGTCGGCCGGGCCCTGAAGGAGCGGACGGGCTACAGCCTCTACTTCCGGGTACGCCACCCGGACGGCTCGCTGCGCTGGACGCACTCCCAGGCCACCGTCATCAGCGACGACAAGGGCGAACCTGCGCAGGTCATCGGGATCATCCGGGACGCGGGCCAGGAGCTGCGGGCCATCGACCAGACGCGCGAACTGCGGCAGGCCAAGAGCGACCGGCGCCGGCAGGCCGACATCGTGGGCCACATCAACGACGCCCTCGCCCCCACCGTCACGGTGGACGACGTCGCCGAGGCGCTCACCACCACCCGGCTGGTGCAGCGGCTCGGCGCGGCCAGCATCATCCTGGGGCTGGCGGACGGCGGACGCCTGGGGCTCGTGGGCTCCAACGGCGTCCCCGACGCCATCATCCGGGACTTCCACCTGTCCCGGATCGGCGCCCCGCTGCCGCTGTCCGAGGCGATCCGCACCAGGGAACCGGTCTTCGTCACAGGGCGCGACGAGTTCGGCGAGCGCTATCCGGGGCTGCGCAGATATCTCGAGCTGGTGCCCGAGGCCACCGCCGCCGTCTACCTCCCACTGATCGCCCACGACACCCCGATCGGCGCCGTGGGCCTCACCTACGAGGGCAAGAACCGCTTCACCCACGACGAGCGCACGGTGCTGACCGCGCTCAGCAACACCATCGCCCAGTCGCTCCAGCGCGCCCTCCTCTTCGACCAGGAACACGAGCTCGCCGCCGGACTGCAGACGGCGATGCTCCCCGGCCACATCCCGCACGTGGCAGGGCTCGGCATGGCGACCCGATACCGCCCGGCGCGGGCCCGCGGCGGCATCGGCGGCGACTGGTACGACGCCGTCACCCTGCCCGACGGCCGGGTCGCCGCGGTCGTCGGCGACGTGCAGGGCCACGATGTGACCGCCGCGGCCGTGATGGGGCAGCTGCGGATCGCGCTGCGTGCCTACGCGGCGGAGGGGCATCCGCCGCTCACCGTCATGGCCCGTGCCTCGGCCTTCCTCGCCGAACTGGACACCGACCGGTTCGCCACCTGCCTCCTGGTGCTGTACGACCCCCGCACCGGAGTCGCCGCCAGCGTCCGCGCCGGGCACCTGGAACCCGTGCTGCGCCGGCCGGACGGCAGCTGCGTATGGGTGGACGCGCCAGGCGGGCTGCCGCTGGGGCTGACGGCGCCGGGGGCGCAGCCGCCGTACGCGATGTCCGAAACGGTGGTGGAACCCGGCTCCACGCTGCTGCTGTTCACCGACGGCCTCATCGAATCCCGTACCCGGGACATCGACGAGGGCCGGGCGCAGCTGCTGAGCGCTGTACGGGCCGGCCCGGTGCGCCCCGACGCCCTCGCCGACCATCTGCTGCGCGCCATGGGCCACTACACGGGGGAGGAGGACGATGTCGCGCTCCTGCTGCTGCGCCGGGCGTCCGGCAGACGGGCCGCCGCACCGCAGATGGCCGTCACCATCTCCCCCAGCGACCCGGGCTCGCTGCACGCGGCCCGGCAGGCCCTGCGTACGGCGCTGCACCGCTGGTCCCTGGGGTCCCTCGCCGACACCGCCGAGCTGCTGGCCAGCGAGATGGCCACCAACGCGCTGCTGCACACCGAAGGCGACGCCACCCTCACCGCACGGCCCGTGCGCAACGGCGGCCGGGCGCTCCGTATCGCGGTCACCGACACCTCGCCCACCGCCCCACAGCGCCGGGCCGCAACCGAACAGGCCACCTCGGGGCGCGGCCTGATGCTCATCGAGGAGCTGGCCACCGACTGGGGGGTCGAACCGCGCGGCAACGGCAAGCGGGTGTGGTGCGAGATTCCGCTGAACCCGCACTGACCGCCGGCCGGCCGGCATTCCTTCCGGGTGACGGGGTACCCGCGCCGGGCGCCTGCAGATGACCGGAGGAAAGCCGCCGCAGTGCACACCGCAACACCCTCAGCCAGCGAAGAGTCCGTCAAGGTCAGCATCGTCGTGCCGACGTACAACACGGGCAAGACCGTGCTGACCGGTCTGCGCTCCTTCCTCGCGCAGACCATGCCCCGTTCCCCCCCCGTCCCGGCGCGGTGACCACCGTTGTCCGGGCGCGGTGGTCAGCGGGCGGCGGGGCGGGGAACGGCCTCGGCCGCCGCCGGGTGCGGGGCGATATCGGGCACGAGCACTTGACGCAGCCGCTCCGGGGCTGCGGAGGCGGCCTGGCCGGCCGCGGGCAGCAGGCTGATGGCGGTGATGAGAAGGCCGTTGCGGCACAGCCAGCGGCCGGTGAACCGGTCCAGACGTCTGCCGTCGACCGTCGGCGCCGCCACGCTCAGCTGTGCCGTGAAGGTCCCTTCGACCGGGTCGACCTCGATATGCGCCTCGTCGAAGTCCAGTTCGCGGCGGGTCAGCGGATACCACACCTTGAACACCGACTCCTTGGCGCTGAACAGCAGCCGGTCCCAGCGGATTCCGGGCATGGTGTGCGAGAGTGTGCGCACCCACTCCACTTCCCGCTCCAGCGCGATGAGCTCCAGCACCCCCTCCGGGCAGGGCTGGTTGGGCTCGGCGTCGATACCGAGACCCACCACATCCTGGCGGCGGGCAACGGCGGCGCCCCGGTAGCCCGCGCAGTGGGTCATGGCGCCGACCACGCCGTCCGGCCACTGGGGAGCGCCGCGCCGGTCGGGCAGCAACGGCACAGGCCGTACGCCCAGCGCGCCCGCAGCGCGCCGGGCACACAGCCGTACGGTGGCGAACTCGCGCTGCCGCTGGGGCACGGCGTGGCTGACGACCTGCGCCTCCTGCGGGTGCAGATGGTCGGCCGGCGGCCCCGGCACGTCCTCGAACGTCTCGGCTGTGACCACCGTGCCGGGCAGCAACTCCTGTAGCAGCGTGGCCTCTTCAGTCGCGTCGGCCGCCGTGGGTACGGGGGACTGGCCTGTGGTGGGGGCCGGCAGCACCGGGCGCAGCGGCTCGCGCGGTGGCCGGGGGCGCCACTCGCGCGGGTAGCCCACCGACACCTCCTCGAACCTGACGCCGTCGTGCCAGGTGACGCGCGGAATGTGCAGATGCCCGTAGACGACCGCTGCCGCACGGAAACGGCGGTGCCAGTCGGCCGTCCGCTCGGTGCCGCACCACTGGGCGAACTCCGGGTGGCGCAGGATCCTGGTCGGCTCGCGTACCAGGGGATAGTGGTTGACCAGCACCGTCCGCAGGGCGGGGTCGATGGCCGCCAGCCGGCGCTCGGTCCACTCCACGCGGGCCCGGCACCACGCGTCCCGGGTGGGGTAGGGGTCGGGGTGCAGGAAGTACTCGTCGGTGCAGACGACTCCGGCCTCGTGGGCGAGGCGCAGCGACTCCTGCTTGGTCTCGGCGCCGGGCACCCGGAACGAGTAGTCGTAGAGCAGGAACAGCGGGGCGACGGCCACCGGGCCGCCCTCGCCGCGCCACACCGGGTAGGGGTCCTCGGGCGTGACGACGCCCAGCCCGCGGCACATGTCGACCAGCCGCCGGTAGCGGCGGTCGCCGCGCAGGGTCACCGGGTCGTTCGGGTGCGTCCACAGCTCGTGGTTGCCGGGCGCCCAGATCACTTTGGCGAACCGTCCGGCCAGCAGCCCGAGCGCCCATTCGACGTCGGCGAACCGCTCCGCCACATCACCGGCGACAATCAGCCAGTCGGCGTCCGAGGCCGGATGCAGCGAGGCGACGATGTCGCGGTTCTCCTGGAAGGCGACATGCAGATCGCTGACAGCCAGCAGCCTCCCCGTCATCTGCCCACCCTCGTCCCCCGTGGGGCGACGTGCGCCCCGTGTCCCCGTCACGTGCCCGCCGCATCAAAACAAGAGCCTGTCGAACGTGTCAACGGGGTTCCGTGGCGGCCCGGCGTCGCGTGATGGAGGAACGCTGATCGGCAGTTGAAGCCTCAACGTGTCCTTGTTGAACGGGAGTTGTAGTTCCCGTACTGCCCGGTATGTGAGGAGGGATACAGTCGGGCGGCCGGAGTCATATGCGTCGCAAACCTGGTCGAAGATGCCCTCATGGAGGCGCACATACCTCTCTTCGTGGCGCGGTTCTTCCACCGAGACGACCTTCCGACTCCCGACTTCGACGCGGTGCTGCGCGAGCAGCTCAGCGGCCCCGACCACCGACTCGCCCAGCTGAACGGGGAGCTGGCGCGCATCGGAAGTGCGGATCCCGCCGCACTTCCCCTCCTGCTCGAGGCGGGCAGGTGCTACCTCTACAAAAACGACCACCTACGGCAGCAGTACTACGCTGCCCGGGCCTTCGACCGGGCCGTCGCCTGCGGCGACCACGGCGCGACGCTCGAGGCGAGGATGTCGCTGGCCCTGGCCGGCTGCTGGACAGGAGCGCTGTGCGCGGCGCGGGACCACATCGACCGGGTGGCGGCCTACCTGGATGGCCTCGACGACGCCGGTGTCGGCCCCCGGCTGTCGTTACTGGCCGACCTGTCCTGGGTCGAGGTCCAGCTGCAACGGCTCTCCGACGCCGAGGAGCACCAGCGCCGCGGCCTCAGGATCGCCGAGTCGACCGGCGACGGGGATCACGCCGTACTGCTGCGGGTCCTCTTCGGCGCCACCCTGCGCGAGTTGGGCAGACTGGGCGAGGCCGAGAAGCACACCCAGCACGCCCACCGGCTGGCCGAGCTGCAAGGCAGCGCCGACCTGCGCGAGATGGCGCTCATCGCCCTCAGCGAGATCGCGCTGGAGGCGGGGGACAGCGAGCGCGCCCGCGAACTGGCCGGCCAGGCACAGGCGGTGCCCGGGTCCTCCGGCTGGTTCGGGAACGCCGCTCTGGCGCTGACCGGGATGTCGATGGTGCAGACCGGCGCGCTGCGGGACGGCCGCGACGCGGTGCTGGAGGCCGTGGGGGGCAAGCGGCTGCCGCTGGTCCCGGTGGTCGCCAGGTCCCGGGTGTACGCCGTGCTGGCCGCGGCGGACGCCTCACTGGGCCAGCACGGCGAGGCCCAGGAGTGGAGCCGGCTGGCCACCCGCAGCGCGCTCGCCTGCGGACTGGACCGCTGCCACGGCTACGCGCAGCTCGCGCACGCCGAGGCGGTGCTGGGCTCCGACCCGGACGCGGCGCAGCGCGCGGCCGACGCGGCACGCGCGGCCTTCGAGCGGGCGGGCGCCGAACTGGGCCTGGCCGCCGCCTGTTTGACGACTGGAGCGGCGCACGGCCGCCGGGGGCGCCCGGCGGCGGCCGAGGCGGCGCTGGCCCGCTCCGAGGAGATCTACCGGCGCTGCGCCGCGGTCATCGCGGCGGACAACGTCCGGCTGCTGCGCGCTGCCGGCCGTACGGCGCCGGCGGGCGGGGCAGGGCGGGGTCCTGGCGAGATCCAGTGCCTGTCCCCACGGGAGTTGCAGGTGGCCCGGCTGATCGCGCGGGGCAGTTCGAACCAGCAGATCGCCAGCGCGCTCGACATCAAGTTGAACACCGTCCAGGTCCATGTCGGCCGGATCCTGCGCAAGTTGCGGGTGGGGTCCCGGGTCGCGGTCGCGCGGGTGGTCACACTCGCCGAGACCACGGCGCCGGTGTCCCCGACAGCGGCGCCACTGCCCGCCGGAGGGCGTAACTGATTCTCGTTATTGGCAGGCCCATCTGCGGGCCCGTAGGTTCAAAACCCCTTGTGGGACAGGAGAGGTGGAAGCGAATGACGACCTTGACCGGGCCGGGCCGCGAAGTCCTCGACATGTCGTTCTTCCAGGATCCGTACGCGGTCTACGACCGGCTCCGCGCGGACGGTCCCGTCCACGCGATGCGGACCCCTGACGGCATCGACGTCTGGGTGATCACCCGTTACGAAGAAGCCAAGGAAGCCTTGTCGGACGCGAGATTCACCAAGGACTTCACCGGGGTCCCGGACATCTTCGCGCAGCAGAGCACCGGGGTGTCGGCACACGAGGGCTACACCGACATCCTGACCAAGCACATGCTCTTCGCCGACCCGCCGGACCACACGCGGCTGCGCGAGCTGGCGGCCAAGGCGTTCACCCGCAGGCGGGTCGAGGCACTCCGTCCGGAGATCCAGCAGATCGTCGACGGCCTGCTGGACAAGATGGCGGCGGAGCGCGAGGTCGACCTGCTGCGCACGCTCTCCTTCCCGATGTCGATGGCCGTCACCTGCCGGCTGCTGGGCATCCCGCCCGCCGACGAGGACGCGTTCCGCACCTGGACCGAGACCATCTTCACCACCAACGACCCGGCCCGGATGAACGAGGCGGTACGCGGGGTCGACCAGTATCTGGTCGACGTCATCGAGGCCAAGCGTGCCGATCCGGCCGACGACCTGATCACCGCGCTGATCAACGCCCGCGAGGACGGGGACCGGCTCAGCGACCGGGAACTGGTCTCCACTTGCGCGCTGATGTTCGTGGCCGGCTACGAGACCACCGCCAGCATGGTCGGCAACGCCGTCGTGGCGCTGCTGCGGAACCCGGACAAGCTGGCCGAGCTCAAGGCCGACCCGTCACTGATGCCCAACGCGGTCGACGAACTGCTGCGGTTCGACGGCCCGGTCAATGTGGCCACGCTGCGCTCCACCGCCACCGAGGTGACCGTCGGGGGAACCACCATCCCCAAGGGCCAGTTCGTGCTGGTGTCGCTCATCGCGGCCAACCGGGACGGCGAGAAGTTCCCCGACCCGGCGCGGCTGGACTTCACCCGGCCGCTGGGCGGCAGCCTCGCCTTCGGGCACGGGATCCACTACTGCCTCGGCGCACCGCTCTCCCGCGTGGAGATCGAGGTGGCGCTGAGCAGGCTGCTGGCCCGCTTCCCCGAGCTGAGCCTGGCACGGCAGCCGGAGACCCTCCAGTGGCGCAACAGCCTGCTGGTACGGGGGTTGAGCACGCTGCCGATCCGGCTGTACTGAACGGGGCCGCCGGCAGGCGGATCGCGACGCCACGGGGGAGTGGCGGGTACGGGAAACCACGGGGTACCGGACCCGGCGGGGGCACGGGGAACCGCTCGGGGAA
>NZ_JADKMA010000247.1 GCF_017676365.1 Streptomyces oryzae | reverse complement strand
GGAGGGGTCGTCCGTGGGGGCGTTCAGGTCGGTCAGCATCTGTTTGCTGAAGCCGAAGAAGTAGGTGGCCACGAAGCCGGCCAGATAGCCGGCGGCCAGGCCGAAGGCGTAGATGGCGGCGATGGCGCCGAGTCCGTGGTTGCCCTTCAGCAGGGGGAAGAGGGCCCAGCCGGAGGGGCCGATGGCGGTGGAGCCGACCGAGGTGCCCAACTGGTAGAAGAGGCCCACGACTCCGCCGCCGAACGCGCCGCCCACACATGCCGTGACGAACGGGCGGCCCAGCGGCAGCGAGACGCCGTAGATCAGCGGTTCGCCCACGCCGAGGAAGCCCGCGGGGAGGGCGGAGCGGATCGTCTTGCGGATGGAGGCGTTGCGGCGCAGCCGCAGATAGATGGCGACAGCCGCGCCGACCTGGCCCGCGCCGGCCATCGCGAGGATGGGCAGCAGCACGGTGTAGCCGCTCTGGTCGATCAGCGTGGTGTGGATGGGGATGAGGGCCTGGTGCAGCCCCAGCATCACCAGTGGCAGGAACAGTCCGCCCAGCACGAAACCGGCTGCCGCGCCGCCGTGCTGGAGCAGCCAGTCGGCCAGGTGCCCGATGCCGGTGGCGATCTCGCCGCACACGTACATCAGCCCGAACAGCGTGACCAGCCCCGCGACCAGCACCGTCACGGTGGGCGTGACCAGCACGTCCACGGCGGCCGGTACGAAGCGGCGGCACGTCTTTTCCACGTACACCGCGAGCAGCGCCGCCAGCAGCGCGCCCAGCACGCCGCCCTGCCCGGGGGCCAGTTTCTGGCCGAACGCCGTGACGTCGGCGACCCCAGGAAAGACGATCACGGCCGCTGCGGCGCCGCCGAGCACCGGCGTGCCGCCGAACTCGCGGGCGGTGTTCAGCCCGACGAAGACCGCGATCAGCGACATGAAGCCGCTGGCGATCGCCGTCAGCGCGGGGGTGAGCGCCGGGAGCCAGCCCGCGTTGGTGAACAGGCCGTTGAGGCCCGCGACGATGCCGCAGCCGATCAGCGCGGGGATGAGCGGGACGAAGATGTTGGCGATCCGGCGCAGCATCAGCTTGACCGGCGTCGCGTTCTTCTCCTTGCGCGCCGCGCGGATCGCCGCGCCCTCGGCGGCCAGGTCGTCGGCCGTCTTGGCTGTCTCGGCTGTGTTGGCCGCCGACTGACCGGAAGGGGTGGGTGTGGGCGCGTCCTGCTGGACCAGCGCCTCGAACTCCGGCGTCACCCGGGCGACTTTTCCGGGCCCGAGCACGATCTGGTACGTGTCGTCCTCGACCACGCCCATCACCTCGGGGAGCGCCTTGAGGGGCTCGTCCTGGACGAGGGAACGGTCGGCGAGGCCGAGCCGCATGCGGGTCATGCAGTGGGTGACGGAGGTGACGTTCGCGGCGCCGCCGACGAGGGGGAGGATCGCCTCGGCGAGCTGCCGGTTCGGGTTGGCTTCAGGGCTGTCCGTGGTGCTGTCTGTGCTCATGGTGCGGTCGCTCTTCTTCGAGTGGTGCCATGGGGGGTGGGGTGGGGGTCTGGTTGCCTGTGCTGCTGGGGATCAGGCCTGGCCGTCGGCGGGTTCGGCCGCCGACGACAGCGCCGCGCGCAGATGTCCGCCGGAGGCGGCGAGCAGCCGCTCCGCCGTCGGGGCGTCGACGCCGCCGAGCAGGGTGAGGATCGCTGCCTTGACCTCGCCGTCCGTGGCCGCCAGCGCCGCCTCGATCTCCTCGTCCGGTGCGCCGGTGGCCAGCGAGACGATGCGCCGCGAGCGGGCCCGCAGCTTCTCGTTCGAGGCGCGCAGGTCCACCATCAGATTTCCGTAGGTCTTGCCGAGCCGGATCATCGTGATGGTGGAGAGCATGTTGAGCACGAGCTTCTGCGCCGTGCCCGCCTTGAGCCGGGTGGAGCCGGTCAGCAGTTCGGGCCCGACGACGATCTCGATGCCGTGCTCGGCGGCTGTGCCGAGTGCCGAGCCCTCGTTGCAGGCCAGCCCCACGGTCAGCGCCCCGCGCGAGCGCGCGTACTCGACGGCGCCGACAGCGTAGGGCGTACGGCCGGAGGCGGAGATGCCGACCACCGTGTCGTCCGCCGTCACACCGAGCGCCGCGAGGTCGGCGGCCGCCGCCTCGGCGCTGTCCTCGGCGCCCTCCACCGAGTCCACCATCGCGCCGGGCCCGCCCGCGATCACTCCGGTGACCTGGCCCGGCGCGGTGTTGAAGGTGGGCGGGCACTCGCTGGCGTCCAGCACCCCCATCCGGCCCGCCGTGCCCGCGCCCGCGTAGAGGAGCCGGCCGCCGCGCGCCATCCGCTCCGCGATGGCGTCGATCGCGGCGGCGATCGCGGGCAGCTGTGCGGCGACGGCGATGGGCACGGTGCGGTCCTCGCCGTTCATGATCTTCGCGATCTCCAGCGTGGGCAGCTGGTCGATCTCGGCGAGCTCGCTGCGGAACGCCTCGGTGGTGAGCGTGTCCAGCTGCTTCCGCAGGTCGTCGTGGCGGGAGGGCTCGGACTCGGGACCGACGCGACCGGCGGGCCCGGTGCCGTGGGGCTGTGCGGTTCCGTGGGGCTGTGCGGCGCCGGTCTGCGCATCGGTGCCGGTCTGCGCATCGGTGTTGGTCTGCGCGGTGCCGGTCTGTGCGATGCCGGTCTGCGAAGTGCCGGTCTGCGAGGTGGTGGTGTGCGAGGTGGTCATCGAGGCGCGGCTTTCTGTGGCTCGGGGCGGCGGCGTCCGATGGGGCTGGCGGCGGACGCGTGCGGCCGGTCGGGACGCGGTGCGGTTCGGCGGAAGCCTCAGCAGTGCGCGGCGGTCGGCGGGAGCCTCAGCGGCGCTTGGCGGTCGGCGGGGGCCTCGGCGGTGTGCGGCGGTCGGCGGAAGTCTGCGCGGCACCGACCGTCGCAGGGGCCTCAGCGGTTGCGTGGGCGGGGGGAGTGGCGGTGCGCCAGTGCCTCGTACGAGGCGGACAGCGCGGGCGCCGCGGTCTCGTACGTGCGCTGGGCCACCCCTATGAACAGGCAGTCCACCACGAGGAGCTGGCTCGTGCGGCTCGACATGGCCGCCGGGCGCAGCTCGCTCTCCCGCGCCGTGGAGGTCGTCAGTACGTGGTCGGCGTACTGGGCGACCTCGCCGTCCGGGCGGCCCGTGATCGCGATGGTCGTCGCGCCCCGGTCGAAGGCGACCCGCAGCGGCTCGATGACATCCACCGTCCGCCCCGAATGGGTGATGGCGAGTGCGACATCGCCGGCCCGCATCTGCACGGCGTTGGTGACGGCCAGGTGAGGGTCCACATGGCTGTGCGCCACCATGCCGATGCGCAGCAGCTTCTGCGCCAGGTCCTGGCTCACGAGGCCCGAGGCGCCGACGCCGTACACGTCGATCCGGCGAGCGGTGGCCATCGCCGCGACCGCCGCCTCGACCTGGCCGACATCGAGCGCTGCCGCGGTGTCGGCGAGGGTCTGCTGCTCGTCGGCGGCCAGCTTGGCGACGACGTCGGCGATCGGGTCGTCCACGACGATGTCGGCGGTCACGGCCGGGGCCGCGCCGGACTCCTGCTGCGCCGCGAGCCCGGCGAGGGCGAGCCGCAGATCGCGGTAGCCCGGATAGCCGAGCAGCCGGGAGGTGCGTACGACGGTGGCCTCGCTGGTGCCCGTGCGCTCGGCGAGCCCCGTGACGGTGAGCTGGGCGCACCCTGCGGGGTCGTTGGCGACGGCCTCGGCGACGCGCTGCATCGAACGCGTCATCGACGGCGCCATCGTCCGGACCTTGGCGGCGAGCGCCGTCGGCCCCGGACGGCTGGCTGTGGCCGCGGAGGGGTTCGTGGAGTGGGCCGTGGAGGGGCCGCTGTTGCCGGTCCCCCGCCCGGCGCCGCGGGGCTCGCCCGCGCTGCGCGGGGCCGGCGGCTGGGCGCCGCGCCCCGCGGGGCTGCGCCCAGGGCGGAAGGCGAAATTTTCCTTCAGATTGTTGCTCACGGGTGGAAGATATTTTCGAATCCGTCCCTCGTCAATGCCCGACGCGGCCCGAGCCGTGATCGCCGTGATCGCCGTGATCGCCGTGATCGCCGTGATCGCCGCGATCGCCTCGAGAACTGTGAGCGCCGTGACCCCCGCGATGGCCGTGAGCTGTGATCGTTCCGGCCCGGCAGTGGTGCAATGGAGATATGGAACCGAAGGAATCCGCATCCGACTCGGGTCCCCCCGAAGAGGGCCACCACGGCAAGGGCCACCAGAACGCGCTGGAGCGAGCGCTGCACGCGGCCCGCGCGCTGATCCTCGCCGACCTGGAGGCGAGCGATGTCGCGCGCGCCGACATCGTCTCGCTGGTCGAGGCAGCGGTCACCCACCGCCGGTGGTGGGTGGGCGAGTGGCCGGAGGGCGTGGCCTTCGTGGACGGCCTGGTGGCACAGGACGTGCAGGACGCGCTGCTCGAACGGTACGGGCGCTGGCCCGTCTGCCCGGTCTGCGTCGGCGCCGATTTCCACGCGCTCGACGTCGAACCCGAACTGGGCGAGGAGCCGCACTGGGTCTGCGGCAAGACCTCCACGGTTGTGGCCCGGGTCGGCTATCTGGGCGAGAAGCTGTGAGCCCGGGGCTCACGGGGTGACCGTCTATATCGACCCGCCGATGTGGCCGGGGCATGGCCGCATGTGGTCGCACCTGGTGAGCGACGTGTCCTACGAGGAGCTCCATGAGTTCGCGACGCTGATCGGGTCACCGCCGCGTGCGTTCGACGGGGATCACTATGACGTGCCCTCGACGCTGTACGAGGCCGCGGTGCGGGCCGGAGCGGTGCCGGTCAGCTCCAAGGAACTCCTCCACCACCTGAAAGCGGCGGGCCTCCGCCGCCCCAAACGCTGACCGCGCCCCGAAGGGGCCTGGCGGCCCGTGAGGGCGCGCCCCGAAGGGGCGCGGGGAACGGCGCGCTCAGCCACCGACTGGCCGCAACGACCGTACGGCATCAGCTCCAGCGGCGGGCTGGGCCCGGCCGGCACCGCCGGTCACGTCTCGTATGGTGCACGCCGTCGCGGCGGGAAGGGGTTACTCGGCGGGAAGGGGTCGCTCGGCGGGAGGAGGAGCCTCCGCGGGAAGGGGCTACTCGGCGGAAAGAGGGTGCTCCGCGGAAAGAGAGGGTGCCGCCGGAGACGAGAGGTGCCCCGCCCGGGCTGAGGGCTCCGCAGGAGACGAGGGATGCCCCGCCCGGGCTGAGGGCTCCGTGACGGGGGACCCGGCGACGACCGCGGAGCGGACACGGACCCGCGAAGAAACGGCCGTCGCGACCACCGCGCCGGCCGCCAGCACGGTGCCGACCCACCCCACCGCCGCGTACCCCCACCCCGCGGAGATGGCCAGGCCGCCCAGCCAGGGCCCCACCGTGTTGCCGATGTTGAACGAGGCGGTGGCCGTGGCCCCCGCCAGCGTCGGCGCCGCCGCGGCGGCGTTGAACATCCGGGCGTTCAGCGCGGGCCCCGTGGTGAACGCCGTGACGCCGAGCATCAGCGCCAGCGCGATCGCCACCCAGCGGTACTCGGCGAACAGCGCCAGCAGCGCCAGCACGGCGGTGGACGCCGCGATGCCGCCGTACATCGTGCCGAACAGATGCGCGTCCGCGATCCGTCCGCCGATCACCGTGCCGATCAGCCCGCCCACCCCGAACAGCGCGAGCACGCTGGGCACCCAGCTCTCGGGCAGCCCGGCCACCTCGGTGAGCAGCGGCGCGAGGTAGGAGAAGAGCGCGAAGACGGCGCCCGCGTTCAGCGCGATGGTCACCAGCGCGAGCCACACCTGCTTGTCGCGGTAGATCCGCAGCTCACGCCGGAGGTTGGGCGCTTCGGCCCCCGTCGGCACCGCCGTACGCGGCACCAGCGCCAGCACCCCGACAAGACCCACGGCCGCCAGCGCGGCGACCGCCCAGAACGCCGAGCGCCAGCCTGCCTGCTGCCCCAGGAAGGAGCCCGCGGGAACTCCCGCCACATTGGCGATGCTCAGCCCGCCCAGCATGATCGCCATGGCGCGGGCCCTGGCGTTCTCCGCCACCAGCGAGACGGCGACCGCGGTGCCCACCGCCCAGAACCCGGCGCACGCCAGCGCGCTCACCACCCGCGAGGCGAACAGCACCTCGTACGAGGGCGCCAGCGCCCCGGCGACCTGTCCCAGCATGAACGCGGCCAGCAGCGCGATCAGCGTCGTACGGCGCGGCAGTCTCAGCGTCGCCGCTGCCAGCACGGGCGCCCCCACCACCATCCCCACCGCGAACGCCGACACCAGCAGCCCCGCCTTCGGGATCGAGACCCCGAGATCGCGGGCCAGCGGCTGAAGAATCCCCGAAAGCATGAACTCCGAGGTCCCGAGAGCGAAGACGGACAGGCCGAGCACATAGACGGACAGCGGAACGCGGTCGGCAGCCGACTTGCCGCTTACGGGATCTTCAGGCATGCCTCTGCCAACCATCCCTCCGGCCACGGCATTCCCGCCGCTCTCGCCCGGCGCTTCCCGCCGTTCTCCGCCGTTCTCCGCCGTTCTCCAACGTTCTTCCCGGCGGGCGTCACGCCTCCAGCAGCCGCAGCTCCGTCGTCAGATTGTGGCGCGCCGCGGGCTCCCAGTGGGTGTGGGCGTGTGGGGTGCGGAACAGGTGGGGGAGGCCGAGGAGTTGGCGCAGCACGGTGGCGCGGCCCTCGCGGAAGACGGCGTCGGGGACGAACGCGTACTCCTGGCGGATCTCGGCGGCGTAGTGCGCATAGCTCTCGGGGGAGCCGGCCAGCACGGCGAGGTCGGCGTCGCAGAGCAGTTCGCCGTTGATGTCGCCGGGGGCGGGGTCGTGGCCGACGGTGAGCCTGACCAGGCGTGCGACCTCGGCGACGCGTGCTGCCGGGACACCGGCTTCGGGCAGTGCGCGTTCCGCGAGCCGGGCGCTGCGCTCCTCGTTCTCGCTGCGGTCGGGGCGGTAGACGGCGTCGTGGAACCACGCGGCGAGGCGTACGGCGTCGAGATCTCCGCCTGGCAGCGGCCCTGGCACGGTGCTCGCTGTGGTGGGCTGCTGCCCCTCGGGCGAGAGGGAGGTGGCGGGGGCCAGGTGCGCGGCGAGTTCGTCGATGCGGTCGAGCACGGTGCGCAGATGGGCCGTGCCGTGGTAGCGGCGGTGGGGTTCGGCCCAGCGGCCGAGGAGGTCTTCGCCGTACGGGGCCGGATCGGGGCCCTCGGCGCCGGCCCGGGCCCTGACCAGCAGCGCGGTCCAGCGTTCGAGCAGGGCCCGGTGAGTGGCGTCCGCCGTCTCGCTGCCCGGCGGAGGCTCTGTTGTCGACATCGGGCAATTGTGGTCCGAAGGGAGCGCCGTCTTCCAGCGCACTGCGCCGTATGGCACTCTGTTCCGCATGTCTAGACCAATTCTCGAGGTGGTTGCGCTCAGTGCGGAGGACGCTGCTGCTGCTCAGGCAGGGGGAGCGGACCGTCTTGAGGTGGTCACCGACATGGCCGCCGACGGGCTCACCCCGTCCCTGGAGACGTTCGCCGCTGTCCGGGAGGCCGTCAGCGTCCCCCTTCGGGTGATGCTGCGGCTCGCCGACGGCTTCGGCGCCGGGGGCGACGCCGGGATCGCGGAACTGTGCGCCCGGGCGCGCGCACTGCGGGCGGCGGGCGCCGAGGAGTTCGTCCTCGGTTTCCTCGACGACGCCGGGCAGGTGGACCTGCGCGCGGTCGAGGCGGTGACCTCCGCCGTGCCGGGCTGCCGGTGGACGTTCCACCGCGCACTCGACCGCGCCGCCGACCGCGAAGCGCTGCGCAAGCAACTCGCCGATGCGCCCGGCCTGGACACCTTCCTCACCGCAGGCTCCCCGGCGGGCGTCGCCGACGGTTACGGCACCCTGCTCGCCGAGGCCGCCCGCACGGTCGCGGGGGAACCGGGCTACGGCCCCCGCCTCCTGGCCGGCGGCGGCCTCACCCTCGCCCACGTCCCCGGCCTGCGCCGGGCCGGCATCACCGCCTTCCACATCGGCAGCGCGGCCCGCCCCCAGGGCTGGACTTCGCCGATCGACCCGGCGGCGGTACGGAGCTGGCGCCGAGCGCTTGACGCGGACTGACCGAGTTCGCGGGGTAACAGCAGTCAGCGGCACCCCCTCATCGGGAGGTCCGCACCGCCGAAGGCATCCGTACCCGCCGGGTCCGTACGACAGCCCCGCGCGGGCCGCCCCGGCCCTCCCCCTCGCGGAGCGCAACCGCCACGGCTCCCCCAACGGCCAGCACGGCGACGGTGACCCCGAACACCGCAGTGGCCGTATTCAGCGAAGTGGCGTCACTGAGCGCCCCCGCGGCGACGGGAAGGGCACCGGCCAGCAGATAGCCGCCCGCGGTGAGAGCGGCGTTGGCCTCGGCGAGGCGCCCCGTGGGGACGTTGGAGCTGAGCATGGTCAGCGCGCCGAGCTGGGTGAGGCCCTGGCCGAGCCCGGCCAGTACGGCGGAGGCGACCAGCGCGGGCACCGAGGTGGTGCGGACGGCGAGGACCAGCGTGGCCATGCTCGCCACGGTCAGCCCGGCCCCCGTCAGCAGATCCGTCCGCACCTGGAGCCGCCGCGCGGCGAACTGGATCCCCGTCGCGGCGGCGAACAGTACGAAGATGGTCGCCCCGGACAGTATCCGGCTGCTGGTGTGCAGCAGGTCGGCGAGCAGGGTGGGCCCGAGCGACAGCACGAACCCGGTGGCCGCGATCGCGGGCGCGAAGACGGCGAGGCCGAGCAGCAGCTGACGCCGGTTGGCGCGCGGCGCCGACGGTATCCGCACCCAGCGCCGCGACCCGGCCGACGGGGTCCCGCTCTCCCGGCGCGGCAGCGGCATCCGCAGTACGACCACGAGCGCGGCCAGCAGCAGCCCCAGCTGGAGCAGAAAGACGGTGACGGACGGACCGGGCGCCAGCTCGGACAGCAGCCCGGCCAGCAGCGGCCCCACGGCGGCGCCGCCGACCATCGAGGACGAGGCGATGAGCCCCGCGGTTCGCTTCTGCGTACGGTCAGCGAGGTCGGAGACGGCCGCCATTCCGGCCGAGAGGAACGCGCCGACCGCGATCCCGCTCAGCAGCCGCGCGGTGAGGAGTACGGGCACGGAGTACGCGGTGGCGAACATCGCGGAGGCGAGCAGTCCGAGCCCCAGCCCCGGCACCAGCACCGGCTTGCGGCCGAAGCGGTCGGAGAGGGTGCCCGCGACGGTGAGGGTGCCGAGGAGCCCGGCGATGTAGCAGGCGTAGATCGCCGTCAGCGTGGCGGCGGAGAAGCCGATCCGGTCCTGCCAGAGCACATAGAGCGGCGCGGGTTCGTTGGAGAGGGCGAGGACGGCGACGACGGGCCAGGCGGCCAGCCACATCCAGCGGGACGAGGGCGTGGGCATACGGGGACTCCTGGGCAGGGGAGGGAGGCGAGCAGAGAAGGAGTACGAGTAGACTCGTACTCGTGGAAGTACGAGAGAATTCGTACCAGCCGTCACTAGTACGATGCAACTCGTACTTCGTCCCGTACTTCGTCTCGCACTTCACTCCATGTGCCGCCCCGCCGCCGAAGGAGCCCCTTATGAGTGACACGGTCCTCGCCCGGGAC
>NZ_JADKMA010000246.1 GCF_017676365.1 Streptomyces oryzae | reverse complement strand
GCCCCGCCCCTCGACGCCGCCCGCCTCCTCGCCGGGCCGGCACTCGGGCAGGAAGAGCGACGGCGGGGCCAAGCACGGCGGCGGCCGGGGCGCGGGCCAGGCGGGTGCTGCGGCCGGCAGCGCCACGGGTCCGGCGGGCGCCGGTACGGGCGGCGCCGACGCGACCGGCGGCCGCACGGGCGCCGGTCAGGGCGCGGGCGGAAGCAACGGCGCCGAGGCGGGGTCAGGCTCGGGCTCCGGCGCCGGCGGCCTGGGCGGCGCTCCGCTGCCGGGGACGGGAAGCGGTGGCCGGGCGCTGCCCCCCGAGAGCGGCGGCAGCGATGCGATCACCTCGCTGCGCGATCTGCGGGAGCTGCCCGAGCTGCGCAAAGGCATCTCGCGGCGGACGCTGGCCATCGCGGCGGCGGCCGTGGCCGTCGTCGTCCTCGTCATCGTGCTGATCGTGGCGAACTCCGGCGGCGGGGACGACAACGCGTCCAAGGGCGGCTCCGCCGGCACCAGCGAGGACGACGGCAAGGGCGGCACCAGGGAAGCCGAACAGGCCGCTGCCGGGACGGCGGGGCAGTCCGACGACAAGTCCGGCGGCGAGCAAGGCGGCAAGGCGGACGAGGACAAGTCCGACGACAAGGCCGAGGACAAGGGCGACTCCGCGCTGCCCGGCGGCTACGCCCGGGTCAAGGACGGCCGGTTCCACTTCTCCGTCGCCCTGCCCGAGGCGTGGAAGCGCGCCGGGATAGCGGGCCAGAACTCCGGCCGCAAGTACGCCCCGCCCGGCGGCGGTTATCCGCGGATCCAGATCGACCACACCAGCAGCCCGGGCGCCGACGCGGTCGGCGCCTGGCGCAAGCTGGAGCCCGCGGTCAAGAGTTCCAGCCCCGGCTACAAGTCGCTGGGCATCAAGAAGGTCGACTGGCGCGGCTATCCGACGGTCGCCGACTGGCAGTTCCTCCGCAAGGAGAACGGCAAGAAGGTGCACGTTCTCAACCGCGGCTTCAAGGTCGACGGCAAGAGCGGCTATGCCATCCTCATCACCTGCAAGGCCGACGCCTGGCAGGACAAGGCGTGTACGACACTGCGGAAGACGGCGTTCAAGACGTTCGAACCGCACGCCTGACAGCTCCTCGAACCCTGGCGGCTCGCCTCCATCCCGCCGGGCGGAGCATCCCACAGCAACGGCGCCGCGCCCCGGCGTGAGCCACCAGGGCGGCGGTCGCGCGGTGACGCGGGCGGTTCCCGGACGTATCGTGAAGGACGCGGACCGTAGCTGTTGGACCGTAGCTGTCCAGGGCTGTCCATAAAGGGACGGAAACAGAAAACAATTGGCGGTCTCGTGCGCGGTGGGGAGGGCGTCATGGAGGAGAACGCGGGATACACGGGCCGGCTGCTGGCCGATCGTTACCGCCTGCCCCTGCCGCCTGCCGACGCGTACGAACTCGCCGAGTCCCTGGCCTGGGACACCGCCAGCGGACAGGAAGTCCTCGTCCGCCAGGTGCCGTTGCCCGAGGTCGTCGAGGCGGAGGTGGTCGAGGCCGAGGCCGACGCGGGCTACGGCATGACCGGCCACGGACCGGACGGCGGCACCGGCCGTCCCGGTGGGCAGCCGGCCCGGCGCCCGGCCGACCCCGCGGTGCGCAGGGCGATGGAGGCCGCGGTCGCCGCGGCGCAGTTGCCCGACCATCCGCGGCTCGACCAGGTCTTCGACGTCTTCGTCGAGGAGGACGGGCTGTGGATTGTGAGCGAGTCGGTGCCCGGCAGACCCCTCGCCTCGCTGCTGGCCGAACGGCCGCTGGGCGCGCACCGCGCCGCCGAGATCGCCGCCGACCTGCTCGCCGCGCTGCGGATCGTGCACGCGCACGGCTGGGTGCACCGCAATGTGACCGCTCGCACCGTGCTCATCTGCGAGGACGGGCGGGCACTGCTGACCGGCCTCGCGGTGGGGGCAGCGGAGGAGGCGCTGTGCGGCTACGACCCGCTGCCCCCACCCCCGACGGCCGGCCCTGAACCGGGGGCCGGCGGCGACGCCGGTCCCGGTTCCGGCCCCGGCCCGGAGCCGCCGGTCAGGCCGGGGCGCGGCGGACCGGTCTTGGCCCCCGCGCCTGCTCCCGACTCCGACCCCGCCCCCGCACCGGCGACCTGGACCGGGGAACGGCTGCCCGAGGGCTTCACCGCGCGCGGCAGTGGCGAAGAGCGGCGCAGGGGCATCTTCGGTTTCGAGGGCATCGAACCGGAGGAGGACGTACGCGGACCCCGCGGCCAGGGACTCTCCGGCCGGGAGCACCCGACCGACGACCTCTCCGCGCGGGCCGCACGGCGCGGGGCGATCGCCGCCTACCGCGAGGGCACCCAGCGTGCCGCCGCCGACAGCCGGGACGCCGGACGCGGCACCCGGGACGGGGACGAGGGAGCACGGCGGCCCCCCGTCACCGACTGGTGGTCCACGGCGCCGGGCGGCGAGCCGGCCGGGCCGGGCGGAGCGGGGGAGCGCGACACCGGTCCCACGCACGCCCTGGACGACGATGTGCGCTGGCTGCCGTCCGACGAGGACGAGGTGCTGCCCGGCGCACTGGCCGACGGCGCCGTGCGCGAGGTCGGACGCGAGGAGATCTACGGCCCCGACGCACCTGGCCCCTATGGCGCCCGCCCACCGTCGCGCCCGCCGTACGGCCGACCCGGCGAACAGCCCGGCGGACAACCCGGCGGGCACTCCGCCCCACACCCCGCCCAGCAGTCCGCCGATGACCGGGCCGAGGGGATCCCCCTCCCCGCATCCGCCGATCCCAAGGACGCGGCTCCCTGGGGCGGCGCGGAGCCGCCGGCCGGGCGCTACCGCGGGCCGGTGACGGCGCTGGCGGCGGAGCGGGCGCGGCACAGCAGGATGACGGTCGTCGGGCCGGTCACCGAGCGCTGGGCGCCCGAGCAGGCGGGGCCCGTGTACGAGAACTGGCGGCTGGCACCGCCCGTCGGCCCGGCGGCCGACCTGTGGGCGCTGGGCGTACTGCTATTCCGCGCCGTACAGGGCCACGCCCCCTACCCCGAGGACGGCGCGGCGGAACTGGTGCAGATGGTGTGCGCCGAGCCGCCCGCGTTCGCGGAGGACTGCGGGCCGCTGCGCCCGGTGGTCGAGTCGCTGCTGCGGCAGGACCCCACCGAGCGGCCGGACTTCGAGGAGCTGCGGGGCTGGCTGCGGTCGATCATCCGCTCGGCGCCGGAGCCGGACGTCGGGCGGCGTACGGTCACGGCGCCGCTCACCCTGGAGTCCGGCGGCCCGGCCGACCCGCACCGGCTGCCGATCGTACGGCGCCGGGGCGAACTGGTGCGCAGGCGCAAGCGCAGGCGGGCGGGGCACGCCGCCCCGGCCGCCCGGTCGCAGCGGCGCGACCGGTCACAGCGCCATGAGCGGGAGCAGCCGCAGGCCGCTCCGGCCGCGGAGCCGGTGCAGCCCCAGCGGCACCCGGGCCAGGAACGCGGCGGCGGCCCGCGCCGGCTGGGGCTGCTGGTCCTCGCGCTGATACTGCTCGGCATGGCGGCGGCAGTGGCCTTCGTCGCCTGGTTCCTGCCGGACAACCAGGGAGGCAAGGGCGCCCAGAAGGGTTCGGTCGTGGTGCCCGAGGAGCACAAGTCCCGCCCCGCGCCCGACCCGACGGGCGACGACAGGTCCGGCGGCAAGTCCGGCGACAAGCCGGGTGACAAGTCCGACAGCAAGAGCGACCGCAACAGCGACAGCAAGACCGGCGACGGGAGCGACCAGGGCCTCAAGACGCCCAAGGCGCCCAAGGCCCCCCAGGGCTACCGGATCAGCCGCGATCCCGCCGGGTTCCGGATCGCCGTGCCCGAGGAGTGGGACCGCCGTTCAGCGAACGGGCGCGGCCAGGTGCGCTATAACGGCGGCGAGGTCGAGATGGTCGTCGTCAACGGCCGGGACAGCACGGGGAAGTTCGGCAAGGACCCGATGGCCTACCAGAGCGAGGACGAGCCGGAGCTGTCCGCCTACCGCGCCTCCGACTGGGCGAGCACCGGTGGACTGCGGCGGATCGACGTGGGGGACACGGCGATGGCCGAGGGCACGTTCAGCTGGCGCGAGGACGGCGGGCGCCAGGTGTACGCGCGCAACAGGGCGATGATCCTGGACGGTCGCTATCACGTCGTACTCGTCCTCGGTTCCAAGAGCCACAAGGCCGATGTCGACCGGCACTTCGAGGCGGTCGCGGACACCTACCGCGTCACCCGTGCTCCCTGACGTCACAGCTGTGTGAATCCACTGGCGACGGCTCAGCGCGGTGCGCAATGGTGGGTTCATGGTGAACGAGGGGGACCGGTTGGACGATTCGACAACCAGCTATGGACTGCAGCCGCCGCGTCAGCCGGGTCCGTCCGGTCCGTCCGGCACGCCCGGAGCGCGGCCTTCCTCCTCTCCTTCGCACGGACCTTCGCACGAGCCTGCGTACGAGCCTTCCTACGAACCCACCGAGATCGCGCCGTCCCCGTCGGGCGCGCCCGGTGGCGACCCCGGCACCGGACGTGTGATCGGCGGCCGGTACCGCCTCATGGCACGGCTGGGACACGGTGGCATGGGCACCGTGTGGCGCGCGCACGACGAGGTGGTGGACCGGGACGTGGCGGTCAAGGAACCGCGGCTGCCCGGCCATCTCTCCGCCCGGGAGCGCGAGACGATGTACACGCGGATGCGGCGTGAGGCGCGTACGGCCGCGCGGATCGACCACCCGTCCGTCGTCACCATCCACGACGTGGTGGTGGAGGACGAACAGCCGTGGATCGTCATGGAACTGGTCCAGGGCCGCTCCCTGGCCGATGTGCTGGGCGAGGGCACCATCGACGTGCGTGAGGCCGCCCGGATCGGGCTCGCGGTGGCCGGGGCGCTGGATGCCGCGCACGAGAAGGGCGTGCTGCACCGCGATGTGAAGCCGGACAACGTCCTGCTGGGGCGCTACGACAGGGTCGTGCTCACCGACTTCGGGATCGCCAAGGTGCAGGGTGAGCAGGGGCTGACGGAGACCGGCGCTTTCGTCGGCTCCCCGGAGTTCGTGGCGCCCGAGCGGGTGCTGGGGCAGCGGCCCGGCCCGGAGTCCGACCTGTGGTCGCTCGGCGTCGTGCTGTACGCGGCGGTCGAGGGGGTGTCGCCGTTCCGCCGCTCCAACAGCCCCGCCACCCTGCAGGCGGTGCTCTCGGCCGAACCACAGCGCCCCGCACGCGCGTTGAGCGGATCCGGCGCCTTCGGGATGCTGCTCACCCGGCTGCTGAGCAAGGAGCCCGCGCTGCGTCCTGACGCGGCGGAGGTCCGGCAGACCCTCGCGGACGTGGCCCGCCCGCCGCAGCAGTCGCCCCGTCCTGTGCCCGGCCCGGGAGGCGGCAGCGCCCTCGTCCGGCTCCTGCGCGGCTTCGGCGGCAAGCTGCGGACCAGCCGCGGCTGGCAGTTCGGCACGGGCGGCGCGGTGGTCGCCATCGGCGCGGCGCTGGCGCTGTTCTTCGTCCACACCGCCGACCAGGCGCCTGAGGGCTACGCGACGAAGAACGAGGACAAGCGGGTGCGGGCGTCTCTCGTGGTGCCGCAGGACTACGAGCGCAGCGTGGACAACGACGAGGTGACCTACACCGACCCGGGCGATGTCATCTCCCTCAAGCTGGTGCGCAACAAGGACGCCAAGGAGAACGCGCTCGCCGAGGCCAACGCCAAGAAGGAGTTCTACGAGGGCGGGGCCCGGGACGACAGCTACAACTACCACATGAAGGACGTGAAGGCCCGGGTCGCCGAGGCCGAGCAGCAGGGCAAGGAAGCGGCCGAGATCTCCACGACGTATCTGCCCTACGACGCGGAAGACGGCGATCCGAAGAAGTTCCGGCACGAGCTGGTCTACGTCAACGAGAACGGCGTCGGCTGGGATCTGTCCGTGGACATGCCCGCCAAGGGCGGCTCCCGCAAGGACGGCGAGGCCGTGTTCCGGGAGGCGAAGCAGTCCCTCAAGATCAACGACCTGTAGGCCGGCGCCTCTCCGGGGAGGCGGCGGCTCTGCCAGCAATCACTGGCAGATTCCGTGAAAAGCGGTTACCGCCGGGTATACGAGCCCGCTCCGGCAGTCGTACGCTCGCTCGCATGACGGACTCGAAGGACAGCAGCAACCCGGTCGCCCCCGCCGCCGAGCACGCCAGGACGGTGGCCGACGTCGTGACCCCAGCGCTCGTCGCGGCACTGAGCCGGGGCGTGGTGGGCAGCGGCAAGACCAGCAGCCGGTCGCCGTTCACCGGTCAGGTGCTGGCCGAGCTGCCCGAGTCCACACCCGAGGACGTGGCCACCGCCTTCGAGAAAGCCCGCGCGGCGCAGCGCGACTGGGCGGCAACGCCGGTGCGGCAGCGCGCCGCTGTGCTGCTGCGCTTCCACGATCTCGTACTGTCCCGGCAGTCGGAGGTGCTGGACCTGATCCAGCTGGAGACCGGCAAGGCGCGGCTGCACGCGCACGAGGAGGTGCAGGCGGTCGCCGTCGCGGCGCGGCACTACGGGCGCAAGGCCGCCGCCTACCTGCGCCCCAAGCGGCACACCGGCGCGATACCGACGCTGACCAAGGTCACCGAAGTGCGCCACCCGCGCGGCGTCGTCGGACAGATAGCGCCCTGGAACTACCCCTTCGAGCTGTCGGTCGGCGACGCACTGCCCGCCTTCGTCGCGGGCAACGCCGTGGTGATGAAGCCCGACACCCAGACCGCGCTGACCGCGCTGTGGGCGCGTGACCTGCTGATCGAGGCGGGGCTGCCCGCCGACGTGTGGCAGGTCGTGCTCGGCGAGGGCCCGGTGGTCGGCCCCGAGGTCGCCGACCGCGGCGACTACGTCTCCTTCACCGGCTCCACCCGCACCGGACGGGAGGTCGCCCAGCGGGCCGCGGCCCGGCTGGTGGGCTGCTCCCTGGAGCTGGGCGGCAAGAACGCGATGCTCGTCCTGGAGGACGCGGACCTCGACAAGGCCGCGGCGGGCGCTGTACGCGGCGCCTTCTCCTCGGCCGGGCAGCTGTGCATCTCCATCGAGCGGCTGTACGTGCACGAGTCCGTCGCCGATGCCTTCCTGGAGCGCTTCGTGGCCCGTACGCGCGCGATGCGGCTGGGTGCGTCCCTGGCCTACGGCGCCGACATGGGCTCCCTCGTCTCCCAGCGGCAGCTGGAGACCGTCACGCGGCATGTGGAGGACGCCGTCGCCAAGGGCGCCACCGTGCTGACGGGCGGCAGGGCACGGCCCGACATCGGCCCGCTGTTCTACGAGCCGACCGTGCTGGAGGGCGTCGAACCTGCGATGGCCGTCTGCGGTGAGGAGACCTTCGGGCCCGTCGTCTCCGTCTACCGCTTCTCCGACGTCGAAGAGGCCGTCGAACTCGCCAACGCGACGCCCTACGGCCTCAACTCCAGCATATGGAGCGGCAACGGGCGCCGGGCGCGGCAGGTCGCGACCCGGCTGCGCACCGGCACCGTCAACGTCAACGAGGGATACGCCTCCGCCTACGGCTCCGCCCAGGCGCCCATGGGCGGTATGGGCGACTCGGGGCTCGGCCGCCGGCACGGCTCTGAGGGCATTCTCAAGTACACCGAGCCGCAGACGGTGGCGCACCAGCGGGTGCTGCCGATGGCGCCGTCGTTCGGGATGAGCGACGAGGCGTACGCGGCGTTCATGTCCCGCTCCCTGAAGGCGCTGAAGGTGCTGCGCTTCCGCTGACGACTGCCCGGTGCTTCGCCCCCTCACCGTGGAACCGGAGGTATGCGTGTCCCAGGAAGATTTCGACTACGACGTCCTCGTCGTCGGCTCCGGCTTCGGCGGCGCCGTCTCCGCGCTGCGGCTGACGGAGAAGGGCCACCGGGTGTGCGTACTGGAGGCCGGGCGGCGCTTCGGCTGCGAGGAGTTGCCCAGGAGCTCCTGGGACCTGAAGAACTTCCTGTGGGCGCCCTCGCTCGGTCTCTACGGCATCCAGCGCATCCATCTGCTCGCCAATGTCATGATCCTGGCCGGCGCCGGGGTGGGCGGCGGCTCGCTGAACTACGCCAACACCCTCTATGTGCCGCCCAAACAGTTCTTCGAGGACCGCCAGTGGGGCCACATCACCGACTGGCAGGCGGAACTCGCGCCCTACTACGACCAGGCCAAGCGGATGCTCGGCGTCCGGCTCAACCCCACGACCACGCCCTCCGACGTCCACCTGAAGGCAGCCGCCGACCGGCTCGGCTACGGCGACACCTTCCATCTGGCGCCCGTGGGTGTCTTCTTCGGCGACGGCGAGGACGCTGACGGCTCGGTACGGGCCCGCGCGGGCGAGTCCGTCCCCGACCCGTACTTCGGCGGCGCGGGCCCCGAGCGCACCGCGTGCGTGGAGTGCGGCGAGTGCATGACGGGCTGCCGCAGGGGCGCCAAGAACACCCTCAACGAGAACTATCTCCACCTCGCGGAGCGGGCTGGTGCTCAGATCCGCCCCCTCACCACCGTCGTCGGCATCCGGGAGCGCACTCCGGGCAGCGAGGCCGACGGCTACGAAGTGCTGACCGTCCCCACCGACAAGCGCCGCGCCAAACCGCACATCCTGCGCACCCGGCGGGTCGTACTGGCCGCCGGCACCTACGGCACCCAGAAGCTGCTGCACCGGGTGAAGGACGCCGGCACCCTCCCCGGGCTCTCGCCCCGTCTGGGCGAGCTGACCCGTACCAACTCCGAAGCGCTGGTCGGCGCACAGACGGTGGCCCGCAGATACCGCAGGAAGTGGGGCAAGGACGCCGAGCTCGACTTCACCAAGGGCGTCGCCATCACCTCCTCCGTGCACCCCGACGCCCACACCCACATCGAGCCGGTGCGCTACGGCAAGGGCTCCAACTCCATGAGCGCCCTGACCACGCTCCAGGTACGGCAGAACACGCTGCTGCCGCGCGCCCTCGCCCACGTCGTCACCTGTCTGCGGCACCCGGCGCTCTTCCTGCGCTCGCTGTCCGCGCGCAAGTGGTCCGAGCGCATCATCATCGGACTGGTCATGCAGACCCTCGACAACTCGCTGACCACCTACCGCAAGGACAAGGGCCTCGGCAAAGGCATGCTCACCGCACGGCAAGGGCACGGGGCGCCCAACCCGGTGCACATCCCCGAGGGCGCCGAGGCCGCGAGCGCGCTCGCCGAGGAGATCAACGGCTTCGCCGGCACCAACATCGGCGAGCTGATGGGCACCCCGCTGACCGCCCACTTCCTCGGCGGCTGTCCGATCGGCGACAGCCCCGGGCACGGCGTCATCGACCCCTACCACCGGCTGTACGGGCACCCGGGCATCTCCGTCGTCGACGGCTCAGCGGTCTCCGCCAACCTCGGCGTCAATCCGTCCCTCACCATCACCGCGCAGGCCGAGCGCGCCATGGCGTTCTGGCCCAACAAGGGCGAGCCGGACCCGCGTCCCGCGCAGGACCGCCCGTACGAACGCCTGAGCCCGGTCGCCCCGCGCAGCCCGGCCGTGCCGGAGGGCGCCTTCGGTGAGCTGCGGCTTCCGCTGCTGCCCGTGCCGGCCGTTCCGGAACGGCCGGCGGCCGACTGATGTGCGGGGTCGTGGCGGTGACGGGGGCCGGAGCCGGGGTCGGGGG
>NZ_JADKMA010000245.1 GCF_017676365.1 Streptomyces oryzae | reverse complement strand
GGGGGGACCCGTCGGGCGGGGATCTGTCCTCGGGGGTAGGTCTCGGTCGGGGCAGGTCTCAGTCGCGGGCGCGCTTGGCAGCCGGCTGAGAGAGGCGGTCGAGCATGATGCCCAGGCAGACGATGGCGATACCGGCGGGGAAGCCCTGCGAGAGGTCACCCTTCGACAGGCCCTGCACCACCATGTAGCCGAGGGCGCCGCCGCCGATGAGACCGGCGATGACGACCATCGAGAGCACCAGCACCACGCCCTGGTTGAGGGCGACCAGGATGGACTTGCGCGCCAGCGGCAGCTGTACACCGAACAGCTGCTGCTTGCCGGTGGCCCCGAGCGAGGTCGAGGCCTCCATCGCGGCCGGGTCGACGTGCCGCAGCCCCTGCGCGGTGATGCGGATGACCGCCGGAGCCGCGTAGATGACCGCGGCGAGGATGCCGCCGGTACGGTTCTGGCCGACCAGCGCGATCACCGGGATCAGGTACACGAACTGCGGCATCGTCTGCATCGTGTCCAGCACGGGCCGCAGAACCCGGTCGACCCGCTCCACACGGGCGCACAGAATGCCGACCAGCACGCCGATGACGATCGTCACGACGAGGCCGGCGAGCACCTGCGAGAGGGTGTCCATGGCCACGTCCCACAGCCGCATCCAGCCCACCAGCGCCAGGCAGACCACGGCGGCCAGCGCGGCGCGCCAGGTGCCGACGATCCAGCCGAGGACGGCGACGAGCAGCGCCATCGCCCACCAGGGGGTGGCCAGCAGGCCGTCCCGCAGCGGGTTGAGGACGTACTCGGTGAAGCCCTCGGCCCAGGTGATGGTGCCGCCCAGGACGGGGATGCCGGAGCCCAGGTGGTCGGTGAACCAGTCGACGGCCGTGTCCACGGAGTTGGAGAAGTCGACGACCCAGCCCTCGGGCCACTCGTCTCCGCCGATCGCGGTGCCGACGAACGCGAACACCGCGGTCAGCGCTGCGATGGCCCCCCAGGTGATCGCCCGCAGCCGCGCCGCGGCGCGCGAGACGCCCGCCTTGACGACGTCGTCAAGCCGTTCACCGGCCGCGGCCGTCGTCCGGTCCAGCAGCACGGCCAGCAGTACGACCGCGATGCCCGCGACCAGCGCGTCACCGATCTTGAGGGCGCCCAGCGCCTCGTAGACCTCGGAGCCGAGGCCGCCGGAGCCGATGAGCGAGGCCAGGACGACCATGGACAGACACATCATGATCGTCTGGTTGAGCCCCAGCATCATCTGCTTGCGGGCCAGCGGCAGCCGGGCCGTCAGCAGCCGCTGCCGGGCATCCGCGCCCAGCGAGGTGGCCGCCTCCAGTGCGGTCGGGTCGGCCTGGCGCAGGCCCAGCGAGGTGAGGCGGGCCATCGGCGGAGCCGCGTAGATCACCGTCGCGATGAGCGCGGAGGGCACGCCGATGTCGAACATCAGGATGAGCGGCAGCAGATACGCGAACGCCGGCATGACCTGCATGGTGTCGAAGACCGGCCGCAGGATCTTCTCGCAGCGGTCCGAGAGCCCGGAGGCCAGCCCCAGCAGGACACCGAGGACCGCGGAGAAGAAGACGGCGACGATCATCAGCGCCAGCGTCTCCATCGTGGGTTCCCACACGTCCAGCACGCCGCACACCACGAAGACGGCGAGCGCCGTGCCGCCGGTGCGCAGCGCGCGCCGGGACAGATCGGCGCCGCCCGCGGCCCAGGCGACCAGGGTGCCGACGACGATGACGCCGACGTAGCTCATCGACTCCAGCAGGCTCAGCAGCGTGTCGTAGCACGCCTGCGCCGTGTTGCTGAAGTGCAGCAGGAAGTACAGGAAGATCCAGTGCGTGTCGCGGTTGTCGACCAGCCAGTTGTCCAGGTCGTTCAGCGGCGACTTCACATCGGCCGTCAGCGAGTGCGGCCAGGTGCCGGCACCGGTGACCACCGCGCTGACGATGACGACCAGCGCCGCGACGATCAGCGTGAGCGCCTTCGGGTTGCCCAGGAACTGGGCGAGCGCCGAGGGCGGTCCCGCGGCGGGCCTGGGTCCGGACGGCCCGCCGGCCGACGGCACGGGCTGCGCGGTCTCGTCCTTGGTGAGCGTCGGGGAACTCATATCAGCCCCCTTCCGGTGGACGCCGTATGGGCCGCCGTGGCGGCGCCGTGCTGTGTGGTGCTCATACCGCGGCCACCTCCCGTCCCTTGCCGCCTTCGCCGGCGGCGTCCTCGCCCGCGTTGTCGCCGGCGTCCTTGTCGAGACCGGCCACGACGGTCAGCAGGCTCGCGTGGTCGACGATGCCGAGCATGCGGCCGTTCTCGACGACGCGGCAGTGCTCGCCGCTGCGCGCGACTGTCGCGATAGCGTCCGAGACGAGCGTGTCGGGGGCGACCTCGGTACCGGTCTCGGCCTCGGCGGCGTCCGCGGGACGCATCGCGCGGCGCACCGAGATGACCTGCTCGCGGGGGACGTCGCGGACGAAGTCGCGTACGTAGTCGTCGGCCGGGTTGGCGACGATCTCCTCGGGGGTGCCCAGCTGGACGATCTCGCCGTCGCGCATCAGCGCGATGCGGTCGCCCAGCCGCAGCGCCTCGGACAGGTCGTGGGTGATGAAGATCATCGTGCGGCCCTCCTCGCGGTGCAGCCGGATGACCTCCTCCTGCATGTCGCGGCGGATCAGCGGGTCCAGCGCGCTGAACGGCTCGTCGAACAGCAGCACCTGCGGGTCGACGGCGAGCGCGCGGGCCAGGCCGACGCGCTGCTGCTGGCCGCCGGAGAGCTGCCCGGGGCGGCGTTCGCCCAGCCCCTCCAGGCCGACCTTGGCGACCATCTCGGAGGCGCGCTTGCGGCGTTGGGGCTTGGGCATGCCCTGGATCTCCAGGCCGTAGGCCACGTTGTCCAGCACGCTGCGGTGCGGCAGCAGACCGAAGTTCTGGAACACCATCGAGGCCCGGTGCCTGCGCAGCTGGCGCAGCGCCTCCTTGCCCATGGAGATGACGTCGTCGCCGTTGAACTCCAGCGTGCCCGCGGTGGGCTCGATCAGCCGGGTCAGACAGCGCACCAGGGTGGACTTGCCGGAGCCGGAGAGGCCCATGACGACGAAGACCTCGCCCTTGTGCACATCGAAGGAGACGTCGCGGACGGCGGCGGTGCAGCCGGTCTTCTCACGCAGCTCGCTCTGCGAGAGCTCAGTGAGCGAGGCGTCGCCCGGCACCCGGTCGGCCTTGGGCCCGAAGACCTTCCACAGGTTGCGGACGGAGAAGACGGGTCCACTCTGGTCGCCCTGCTCGTTCGCGTTCGCGTTCTCGGTGGCTGTGGCTTCAGCGGTCTCGGACATCACGCAACACCTCCCGGTGCCGTAGTCGAATGGTCTCGGAGCAGATCGGCCGCCTTCTCGCCGAGCATCAGCACGCCGATCATCGGGTTGACGGCGGGCATGGTCGGGAAGACGGAGGCGTCCGCGATGCGGATACCCGACAGGCCGCGCACGCGCAGCCGCGGGTCCACGACGGCGAGCGCGTCGTCCTCGGCGCCCATCCGGCAGGTGCCCGCCGGGTGGTAGACGGTGTGCGCGGCCTTGCGCACCAGCTCGCTGATCTCCGCGTCGTCCGTCACCTCGGGCCCGGGGAAGACCTCCCGCTTGAGCCACTTGGCGAACGGTTCGGCCTGGGCGACCTTGCGGGCGAGCTTGATGCCGTCCACCAGGGCCCGGCCGTCGTAGTCCTCTTCGTCCTCGAAGTACCTGAAGTCGAGCGCGGGCTTGACCTCGGGGTCGGCGGAGGTCAGATAGACCCGGCCACGGCTGCGGGACTTGGGGATGTTGGGGGTCATCGACACGCCGTGCTCGGGGCGCTGGTAGCCCAGTCGCTCGGGGTTGTCGGTGAAGGGGATCTGGTAGAAGTGGAACATCAGGTCGGGGCCCTTGTGGTCCGGGTCCCGCTTGACGAACAGGCCGGCGTCGGAGTCCATCGCGGAGTTGTCCGGGATCGGCCCGTCGGTCTCCCACACGATCACCGACTCGGGGTGGTCGATGAGGTTCTCGCCGACGCCCGGCAGATCGTGCACGACCGGGATGCCCAGCGCCTGCAGGTCCTCCTTCCTTCCGATGCCGGAGTGCATCAGCAGCCGCGGCGTGTCGATCGCCCCGGCGCACACCAGCACCTCACGCCCTGCGGTCAGCAGCTGCTCGGTGCCGTCCTTGGCGCGTACGTGCACGCCGGTGACGCTCTTCCCGCCGTCCTCACCGGTGGCGGTCTCCAGCTTGTACGCCCAGGTCTCCAGCAGGATGTGCAGATTGGGGCGGTCGCCGGCCTCGATGTGCGGGTGCAGATAGGCGACCGAGGCGGAGGAGCGCTTGTTGTTCTCCGGGTGGTAGGAGAGGTCGAAGAAGCCGACGCCCTCCTCGAAGGGCTGGTCGTTGAAGCCGACGACCTCGGGGATGTCGAGGGCTTCCTTGGCCGCGTCGATCCAGTCCTGCGCGATCGCGTTCTGGTCCTTCTTGGCGACGCGGACGACGTTGTTGCGCAGCTTGCCGAAGTACGGCTCCATCGCCTTCGCGCCCCAGCCGGTGGCGCCGGCCGCCTCCCACTCGTCCCAGTCGGAGGGCAGCGGCTTGAAGGAGATCAGGGTGTTGTGCGACGAGCAGCCGCCGAGCACCTTGGCGCGGCTGTGCAGGATGTGGGAGTTCCCGCGGGGCTGTTCGGTGGTCGTGTACTCGTAGTCGAGCTCACCGCCCAGCAGACCCAGCCACTTGCGGAGGGTGAGCACCTCGGGCCGGTCGATGTCGGAGGGGCCGCCCTCGATGAGGGCGACGGTGACGTCCGGGTCCTCGGCGAGCCGTGAGGCGATCACCGAGCCGGCCGTCCCACCTCCAACGATCACGTAGTCATAGCGGGACATAGAGGGTGTGCTCCTTGGGGGACATCCGAGAGGGGACTTGCGGTTGATACGGGTGCGCCCCGGCGGCCCGTGGGGGCGAGCCGCCTTCGCGCGCTGTTCTGGTGTGGGAGGTTGCTGGTGATCTCGGCTTTCAGCTCTCAGCCCGCGAACCAGCGGACCGGTGCGGGACGCAGGTTCTCGTACACGTGCTTGGTCTCGCGGTACTCGGCCAGACCGTGGGGGCCCAGTTCCCGGCCGACGCCGGACTTGCCGAACCCTCCCCACTCGGCCTGCGGCAGGTACGGGTGGAAGTCGTTGATCCACACCGTGCCGTGACGCAGTCGTGCGGCGACCCTGCGCGCACGGGCGGTGTCGCCGGAGAAGACGGCGCCCGCCAGGCCGTACTCGGTGTCGTTGGCCAGCGTTACAGCTTCGTCCTCGGTGCTGAAGCTCTCTACCGTCAAGATTGGGCCAAAGGTCTCCTCCCTGATGACCCGCATCCCGCGGTGGCAGTTGTCCAGCACCGTCGGCGCGTAGAAGTAGCCGCCCTCGGGACGCACCTCGGACGGCTTCGGGCGCTCACCGCCGCAGCGCAGCGCGGCACCCTCCGCCAGCGCCGAGGCGACATAGGCTTCGGTCTTCTCCAACTGCTGCTGGGAGACGAGCGGACCGCACTCGACGCCCTCCTCGGTGCCGCGGCCCAGCCGGATGCGCTGGGCGCGGGAGGCCAGTTCGGCCACGAAGCGGTCCTTGACGGACTCCTCGATGATCAGCCGGGCACCGGCCGAACAGACCTGGCCGCTGTGGATGAACGCCGCGTTCAGGGCCTGGTCGACGGCGGTGTCGAAGCCCTCCTCCGTGGCGCAGGCGTCGGCGAAGACCACGTTGGGGTTCTTGCCGCCGAGCTCCAGCGCGACCTTCTTGACGGTGGGCGCGGCGGCCTGCGCCACCTTGGTGCCGCTGACCAGCCCGCCGGTGAAGGAGATCAGATCCACGTCCGGGTGCTCGGACAGCCGGGCGCCCACCGGGTCGCCTGCACCGGTGACGATGTTCGCCACGCCCGTTGGGAGCCCGGCCTCCACCAGCAGCTTGACCAGGTGCACGGTGGACAGCGGGGTGACCTCGCTGGGCTTGATCACAAAAGTGTTGCCCGCGGCCAGGGCCGGGGCAACCTTCCAGCTCGCTTGGAGGAGGGGATAGTTCCAGGGAGTGATCATGGCGCAGACGCCGACCGGTTCGTGTACGACGACGCTGTGCACATCCGCACTGCCCGCGTCCACGACCCTGCCGCCGGACTCGTTCATCACCAGGTCGGCGAAGTAGCGGAACGCATTGGTGACGTCGTCCACGTCCACCCGGCCCTCTTCGAGGGTCTTGCCGGTGTCGCGGGACTCGGTCAGCGCGATCTCCTCGCGGTCGCGCTGGAGGAGGTCGGCGACGCGGCGCAGCAGTGCGGCCCGCTCGGCGGTGGGGGTGTGCGGCCAGGGGCCGTCGTCGAAGGCGCGGCGGGCGGCGGCGATGGCCGCGTCGGTGTCCGCTGCGTCGCCTTCGGCGACAACGGCGAGCGCGGTGGCGTCCGCGGGGTCCAGCACCTTCCGCGTACCGTCGGCTGCGGCCGTACGCCACACGCCGTCAATGTGAATGCTCTCCAGAACGGACACCTTCGGTACTGCCTTCCGTTACTTACTGCTTTCTCCGGGGTGGGCCCCGTGCCCCCGTTGGGGGCTTTTGCCACAGCCTTGGGCAGATGGCAGTCGGGAACCCTGCCCCGTTATCCCGCACTCATGTCCAAAAACCGATTGCAAGTGGGCTTCATCACTGGCCGAAGTGCGCCACCCCCCGGCAGAACGTACGGTGAGTACGTCTTTGTCCGTATTTGGCGGTTGAGCCTGCCTCCGCACGGTCACCGCCTCCCGCACGGCGGATCGGAGCCATCCCATGCGAAAGCAGCACCGCGCCTCACTGGTCGTAGCCGTATGCGCTGCGGCGACGGCCTCCGGCGGACTCCTGGCCCCGGCTCATGCCACCCCCACGGCGACGCAGCGTGACGGCCCTGATATCGCAGAGTTGTCAGGAGAGGAAATAGCGGAAAAAGCGTCCGCAGAACTGAATTCCGCCCACTCCATGCGAGTCAGAATGAAGGCGCCGGACCTCAGGCTCGATCTGACCCTGGATGAAAAGGCGAACTGTTCCGGAAAAGTAGGGGTTCCCGGCAAGGGTTCGGTACGGCTCGTCAAGCACGGAGACACCCTCTGGATCAAGCCGGACGCCGCGTTCTGGAAGGCGCAACTCGGCCCCGCGCAGGGCGCCAAGGCCGCCGAGAAGCTCAAGGGCCGCTACATCAAGGGCAGCGCCGCCCACGACGACCTCGGCGGCAAGGGCCTGACCACCGCCTGCGACCTGGACGCCTTCCGCGCCGCCTCCGGCGTGCGGGGGACACCGGGACCGCACTGGAAGCGGGGCGACGAGGGGAGCGTGCAGGGCCATCGCGCCGTCCCCGTCACCCGCACCCAGAAAAAGGCCCGCGTCACCATGCACGTCTCTGCCGAGGGCAAGCCGTATCCACTGCGCCTGGAGCGCAAGGCGGGCCGCAACCACGACGAGATCGACCTCGGCCGCTTCGACCGGCCCGTCTCCCGCGCCACCCCGCCCAAGGACCGCACCATCAGCGTCGACCAGCTCCGCCGCCACTTCGGCGGCTCCCAGCAGGGCGAGCCACCGTCGGAGTCGGTGTAACCACCGCCTCCGGGAGGCCACTTGTCCGGTGGGGCCGACCCCGCCGCTTCGGCCAGGGGGTGGTCCGCCTGGGGGCTCCGCGCCGCCGTCCGGTCAAGAGCCACCTTTTCGGCCAGGAGCTGCTTCGGCCGGGAGCTGCCGTCTCGGTCAAGGTCCTGTCAGTCCTGCCTGAGGTCCGGACCCCGCCGTCCCGGTACGGGCCGCCATCGCGGTCAGGGACTGGTTTCCCGATCGGGAGCTGCCGTCAGTGGTTCCCCGCCGCCATCCGGTCAAGGCCCGCCGCTTCGGTCAGGACTGCCGTCCCGGCCAGGCCTCGTCTGCGGCCCGGGCCCCGCCATCCGGCCAGGGGCTACCGCCTGTGGTCCGCCTCGCGGTCAGGAGTTGCCCTCCTGGTCCAGGCCCGCCTGGCGCCAGGCCACCACTGGTCAGGGACTGACGGCTGCGGTCCGGCCGCCGCCCCGGTAGAGGCGCCGCATGGGATCTGGGCCGCCCGGGAGCTGGGCCGCCGTCCAGTCAGGGGCTGCCGTCAGTGGTTCGGGGCCGGGCCACCGGTCAAGGGCTGCCGTTCTCCGCTGGAGGTTGCGTGGGGCCGAGATCTCGTGCGATCTCCCGTACGCAGCGGCGCAGCCAGCAGTGCGCGGGGTCCTTCTCGTAGCGGGGGTGCCAGGCCTGGGCGAGGGGAAGGGCCGGCAGTTCCAGCGGGATCTCGAAGGTGACCAGCCCGAGGCTCGCCACATGGTTCGCGCCCAGCCGCAGCCCGGTGCGGCCCACCAGATCGGTCTGCGCCACCACCATCAGCGCGCTGGTCAGCGTCGGTACGGAGGCCACCACCCGGCGGCGCAGCCCGTGCGCGGCCAGCAACTCGTCGATCGGACCGTGCAGCATCCCCCGGCGTGACCCCGTCACATGATCCGCCGCCGCGAACCGCTCCGGGGTGATCTCCCCCGCCAGCAGCGGGTGCCCCGGCCGGACAACGCCGACATTGGTGTCGGTGAACAGGTGCTCGACGCGCGTCTCGGGCGCCGGCGCGTTCACCACCCCCAGCTCCAGATCGGCACCGCCCTCGCGCAGCGCCGTCGACTCCCCCGGCCCCTCCGGAATCAGCCGCAACGAGACCCCCGGCGCCTCCGTACGCACCCGCTCGAGCAGCCGCATCCCGATACCCGTCAGCAGCGCATCATCGGCGAGCAGCGTGAACGTGCGCTCCAGCCTCGCCGGATCGAAGGAACCGCCCGCGCCGGACCCGGGAGTGAAGACGGCCTCGGCCCGCTCCACGAGCTCCCGCACCTCCCCGGCCAGCTCCAGCGCCCGCGGCGTGGGCACCATGTGCCGCCCCGCCCGCACCAGCACCGGATCATCCAGCGCCCGCCTGATCCGGGACAGCGTCCGGCTCATTGCGGGCGCCGACAGGTGCAACCGCCGCGCGGCGCCGGTGACGCTTCCCTCTGCGAGCAATGCATCGAGCGCGACGAGCAGGTTGAGGTCCATCGACAATGTGGGTTGCATACGGCGCAACTTCCCCTTGCGGCCCTTGCAGTTGAAGTAACCGACCGAGTTGCTCACCGTACAGGTGCACACCTCGCCGCAACCAACGGACCTCCGCCAGGACCTCCGCGTCCGGGGGGACACCCCTTGAACAAACCGACCGGTCAGTCTGTCGCAGCCGAGGCGCAGGCAGCCGCCACCGCCAAGCTGTCCTCGTAGAGGTGATAGCGCGTGAGCTTCCCGTCCCGCACGGTGAGCCGCAGGGCGAAGGGCGTGGTGAACTCCTTGCCCGTCGCCCGCACCCGGCCGGCGATGTTGCCGGTCAGCATCGCCTCGTCCCCCTCGACGACGAGCGCCTCAACCGCCCGCCCATTGGCCCCGATCGGCTCCATCCCGGCGGCCAGCTCCCGGAAGTGCGCAGCCACATCCGCCCGCGTCGAACGCGGCCGTATCCAGGGCACCGTCGGATTGGGAGCGACCATCCAGTCGACCTCCTTCGCGAACAACTCCGCGATCCGCCCGGCATCCCCCTCTCCCACCCGCACCAGAAACTCCTCCACCACGGCCCGCACAGCCC
>NZ_JADKMA010000244.1 GCF_017676365.1 Streptomyces oryzae | reverse complement strand
CGGGTGGTGGGCGGATACAGCTCGCTGCGGGTCGGCTCGTGGGTGCGGGCCCGCAGCGCGCTCAGCACACCGTCGGTGACCTTGCCGGTGCGTGGCATGCCGCGCTGCTTCTGGAACGCGGTGACCGATCCGGCCGTCACTGGGCCGTAGTAGCCGGTCGGGTTCCGGTGGAAGAGCCCCAGCTGCCGCAGCCGCGCCTGGAGTTCGCGTACGTGCGCCCCGCGTGCGCCGGGCGCCATCCGTACGGCTTGCGCGACCGGTTGTGCCGCTTCGGGCTTGTGCGCCGGCTGAACGGGCTTGACCGGTTTCGGCGGCGCGTTCGTATGCGCGGGCGCCGTGGACGGCTTGGCCGGCGGCTGCGGCGCGTGCTGCGGTGCCTGCTGCGGCGCCTTGGAGATCCGTACGGCCGGACCGGCGGCTCCGTCCTTGGCCTGGCATCCGGCGAGTACGCCCGCCGACAGCAGCACGGCGGCCGATGCTGCGGCACCCCGCAAGGCCGCCTCTCCCCTCCTGTGCATTCCGTGCATCCCCACCCCCGGACAGTTCAACGGATATACGCGTCCATCACTGCCCAGCGCGCCGCCCTCGCGAACGTGCGGCGCCCGGGGCGATGCTGGGGGGACGACGCCGGCCGAGCTCCCGTGCGCCCCAGTAGCGCGGCTTTTCCAGGAGGCACTTGCGATGACACGTCCCACCGATTCCGGCCGGCTGTCCGAGTCGGGGCTGCCCGTGGAGCCGGTATACGGGCCGGATGCGCTGGCGGACTGGGATCCCGCCGCACAGCTGGGCGAGCCCGGCGGTTATCCGTTCACGCGGGGCGTCTACCCGACGATGTACACCGGGCGGCCGTGGACGGTGCGGCAGTACGCGGGTTTCGGTACAGCAGCGGAGTCCAACGCGCGCTACCGGCAGTTGATCGAGCACGGCACCACGGGCCTGTCCGTCGCCTTCGACCTGCCGACCCAGATGGGGTACGACAGCGACGCCCCGCAGGCGGCCGGCGAGGTCGGCAAGGTGGGGGTGGCGATCGACTCCGTGGAGGACATGCGGGCCCTCTTCGACGGCATCCCGCTGGGCGAGGTCTCCACCTCCATGACCATCAACGCGCCTGCCGCCCTGCTGCTGTTGCTCTACCAGATCGTCGCCGAGGAGCAGGGTGTGCGGCCCGCCGCGCTGACCGGCACCGTGCAGAACGACGTCCTCAAGGAGTACATCGCCCGCGGCACCTACATCTTCCCGCCGCAGCCCTCGCTGCGGCTGACCGCGGACCTCTTCCGCTACTGCGGCGCCGAGCTGCCGCGCTGGAACACCATCTCCATCTCCGGCTACCACATGGCCGAAGCGGGCGCCACGCCCGTGCAGGAGATCGCCTTCACGCTGGCCAACGGCATCGCGTACGTACGCGCCGCGGTGGCGGCGGGCATGGACGTGGACGCGTTCGCGCCCCGGCTGTCGTTCTTCTTCGTGGCCCGTACGACGCTGCTGGAGGAGGTCGCCAAGTTCCGTGCCGCGCGCCGGATCTGGGCGCGGGTGATGCGCGAGGAGTTCGGCGCGCGCAACCCCAAGTCCCAGACGCTGCGCTTCCACACCCAGACGGCAGGGGTGCAACTGACCGCGCAGCAGCCCGAGGTGAACGTCGCCCGCGTCACCGTGCAGGCGCTGGCCGCCGTGCTGGGCGGTACGCAGTCGCTGCACACCAACTCCTACGACGAGGCGCTGGCCCTGCCGTCCGAGTCGGCCGCCCGGCTGGCGCTGCGCACCCAGCAGGTGCTGGCGCACGAGACGGACGTGACCGCGACGGTCGACCCGTTCGCCGGTTCGTACGCCGTCGAGTCGCTGACCGACGCGGTGGAGGAGGCGGCGCTCGGTCTGATGCGGCGGATCGAGGAGCGGGGCGGCGCGGTGGCCGCCGTCGAACAGGGCTTCCAGAAGAGCGAGATCGAGCGCAGCGCCTACGCGGTCGCGCAGGAGATCGAGGAGGGGGAGCGGGTGGTGGTCGGCGTCAACCGCTTCCGCACCGAGGGGCAGGAGGAGCCGTATGTGCCGCTCGCCGTGGACCCCGGCCTGGAGGCGGCCCAGGCACAGCGGCTGGAGCGGCTGCGCGCCGGGCGCGACGCCGCCGCCGTGCGCTCCGCGCTGGACGCGCTGCGCGCGGCGGCCGGGAGTCGGGACGAGAACGTGCTGTACCCGATGCGGGAGGCGCTGCGGGCCCGCGCGACGCTGGGCGAGGTGTGCGATGCGCTGCGTGAGGTGTGGGGGGCCTATGAGCCGCGGGATGCCTTGTGAGCCAGGCTCTCGGCCGAGTTGTTTGTTACTGACGGGTTTCAACGATGGCGGGGATCGGGGACAGTAGGCGCAGGCGGGAAGGACGACCGACGAGCAGCCTGCGAGGTGTCCGTGGCGACCGATACCAGGACGGGCTCCGCCGAGGAGCCCGAGGCCGGCGGGGAAGGCGCCGCCCGGCCGCTGCCGGGCCTCGCCCGCGCGGCGGCGGCGCTGGCGGCCGGGGAGACGACCTCCCGGACGCTGACCGAACGGGCGCTGGCCAGGATCGAGGCGACGCAGGCCACGCTGAACGCCTTCCGCCTGGTGCGGGCCGAGGCGGCGCTGGAGGAGGCCGAAGCCGCCGACCAGGCGCTGTGCAGAGGCGAGCGGCGGCCGCTGCTGGGGGTGCCGGTGGCGGTCAAGGACGACACGGATGTGTGCGGGGAGCCCACCGCGTTCGGCTGCGCCGGATCCTTCCCGCCCAAGACGGCCGACGCGGAGGTGGTGCGCAGGCTGCGGGCCGCCGGTGCGGTGATCGTCGGCAAGACCAACAGCCCCGAGCTGGGACAGTGGCCGTTCACCGAGGGGCGTGCCTTCGGTGACACCCGCAACCCGTGGGACCCCGCGTACACCCCCGGCGGCTCCTCCGGCGGCGCTGCCGCTGCCGTCGCGGCCGGGCTGGTGCCCGCTGCGCTGGGTTCGGACGGCGCCGGGTCGGTGCGTATCCCCGCGGCGTGGACGCATCTGGTCGGCATCAAACCGCAGCGCGGCCGGATCTCGACCTGGCCGGACCCGGAGGCGTTCAACGGGATCACGGTCCTCGGGCCGCTGGCGCGCACCGTCGAGGACGCGGCGCTGCTGCTGGACGTCGCGTCCGGCAACCGCGAGGGCGATCTGCACCGGCCGCCGCCGGTGGATGTGCGGGCCGCGGTGGGCCGGGACCCGGGCGCGCTGCGGATCGCGCTGTCCACCCGGTGGGCGTTCACGGCCACGCCGAAACGGCTGGACCCCCGCGTGGAGGCCGCGGTGCGCGCCCTCGCCGAGCGGCTGGCCGCGCTGGGGCACGAGGTGGAGGAGGCGGACCCGCACTACGGTCCTGTCGGTCTGACGTTCGTCCCCCGCGCCACCGCCGGCATCCGCGCCTGGGCGCAGCGCGCTCCCGACCCCGGGCTGCTGGACCCGCGTACCCGGGCGGCGGCCGGCACCGGACGGCTGCTGGGCGGGCCGGTGCTGCGTGCGGCGCGGGCCGCCGAGGGGCCGCTGCGCCGCCACGTCGGCCGGATCTTCCGCCGCTACGACGTCGTCCTCACCCCGACCACCGCCACCCCGCCGCCCCGGGTCGGCGATCTGGCGCGGCTGTCGGGCTGGCAGACCGACCGCAGGATGATCGCGCACTGTCCGTACGCCTGGCCGTGGAACGTCCTGGGCTGGCCCGGCATCAACGTCCCCGCCGCGCTCACCGAGCCCGAGCAGCTGCCGCTGGGCGCCCAGCTGCTGGGCCCGGCGGGCAGCGAGCCCCTGCTGGTCTCCCTCGCGGCCCAGCTGGAGGCCGACCGGCGCTGGCACGAGCGGTGGCCGCCGATGGTGTGAACGGCGCGGCGAGCTGCCCAGGAGGCGGGCGGGTGCGGGAAACATGAGCCCCAAGGAGGGCCACCATGCCGTTGAACCCCGTACTCACCTACCGCGACCCCCGCGCCGCGCTCGACTTCCTGCAGCAGGCGTTCGGCTTCGAGGCGGTCCACGTCCACGAGGCCGACGACGGCTCGGTCGCCCACGCCGAGCTGCGGTTCGGGGACGGGGTGATCATGCTCGGCACCGCCCGGAACAGCGGTGTGATGGGCGGCCTGGGCCCCGGTGCGGTATACGTCTCCGTGCAGGACCCGGACGCCCATCACGCGCGCGCGGCGGAGGCGGGCGCCGAGGTCGTGCTGCCGCCGACCGATCAGGACTACGGCTCGCGTGAGTACGCGGCCAGGGACCCGGAGGGGAACCTGTGGTCCTTCGGTACGTACGTCGCCCAGGTCTGAGGGCCGGGGCCCCGGGGTGAGCCCAGGGCCCCGGGGTGAGCCCGGGGCCTCAGCCCAGGGCAGCGCGCTTGAGGGCGCGGGCGCGGCGGGCGACGCGGCGGACCGTACGGTTGCGGGGCACGAACGCGAACTGGCGGGGCACGGCGCCGGGGAGGCCCAGCGCGGTCAGCCGGCGCCGCTTGAAGTAGCGGCGGGTCGCGGGGGTGAGCCGGGTGGCCAGATAGCGCTCCGCCTCAGGGCGCAGCTGCGGATAGATCTGCGACTGCATGCAGAACCCGACGGCGCGGAGCAGTCCCGTCAGCTCCCGGCCCTTCGGCGGGGAGAATCCGTCGCCCGCGGCAGCGCCGTCCAGGTCCGGCAGCAGGGCGTCCACCAGTGTGACGGGCACCCGGTTGCTGTTCTGATACGGCGTCACCCGCTCGAGCAGCAGCTCCGTGCCGGTGCGGGCCACCGGCAGACCGTAGAACGCGGACGCCGTCAGCAGCGCCGTGGAGAAGCAGCCCACCACCAGCGCCGGGCGCATCCGCTCGTACAGCATCTCCGCCAGCACCGGCGCATCCAGCACCGTCAGCCCGACGCCCAGCTCGCCCGCCTCCTTCTCCAGGGCGCGGGAGTGCCGGGCCGGGGCCACCGGGTGCGGCTTGAAGACCACCTCACGGTGGCCGCGGGCCGCGGCACCGCGCAGCATCCGCAGATGCAGCCGCTCCTCCTCGTCCGGGGAGAGGATGTCGAGCGCGGACAGATACTGGCCCAGCAGCAGTGCGGCGCCGCGCGGTGCTTCGGTCACCGACGGGGGCACGTCCTTTGCCACCTCGGCCAGCACCGCACGGAACGCGTCCGTCGGTACGAGCTCGGGCTCCACCCCGAACTCCGAGAGCAGCAGCGGCCGCAGACCGGGCACCAGGTCCAGATGGAGCAGCCGCCGCACCCGCGCGCCCACCAGCGGATCGAGCTTGTTGCGGGTGGGGCCGTAGCTCATCAGCCCGTCCGCGTAGACCTCGATCGGCGCGTCGGCGAACAGCCGGGCCAGCGCCAGCGCGGGGTCGACCTGGAGGGACTCCAGAACGAGCGTCACCTCGTCCTCCGGCCCGTCGCCGAGCCCCCACAGCAGCCGCAGATGGCGTTCCCACAGCGGGGCGTCGTCGGTGCGCGGCGACCAGCCGCCCGGGTGGAAGGGGCGGATCGTCTCGTTCCACGACAGCACCCGGTCGAAGCGGTCGCGCAGCCGCTCGAAGCCGGGCATGGTGTCGAGTGCGGGCGCCGTCTCCGGGTTGGCGGCGTTGTTGCTCACCAGCAGCAGCCGCTGGTCGGCCGGTTCGAAGTGGTCCGCGTCGAGCGCCGCCGCGAGGGTGGCCGCTCCGTAGAGCGTGGAGGCGAAGAACAGGTGCGTACGCATCAGGCCGCCACCTCCGTGTCGTCTGCTGCAGCGGGAGTTGTGCTGCTCGCCGTTCCGGCCGCGGGTTCGTGGTGGCCCGGGCGTCTGCGGAGCCGCCTCAGCCGGGAGGCCCGTTCGCTGTCCATCGAGTCCAGCGCATCGGAGAGCAGATCCGCCGGGAGCCGCTTGAGTGCCGCCGCGCTCATGGCCCGCAGCTTGCGGGCCACCTGGGGCTCGAACCTGCCGCTGGTGAGGTGGTGGGAGATGATCGCGCAGTAGGTGCGGATCGCCTTGGGCAGCAGCTGCTCGGCGTCCCGGTCCTGTGCGGTCTCCTCGATCACCTGGTCGAACGCGCGGATGAAGTCGAGCTGCCGTACGTCCCCGATCTGGGTGAGTGAGGAGGCGACCCCGCGCCGGTAGAAGACGCCCAGCAGGCCCACAGCGGCGAACGAGCGGGCCTCGCGGTGCAGCCGCCAGATCCACGGCCGGTCCTCGGCCGTGCGCAGCCCGTCGGTGAAGTGCAGCAGCCCCTCGTCCAGCAGCCTGCGGTGGTAGATCCCGGCCCAGGCGTAGGCGTAGTCCACGGAGGTGGAGCGGGTCGCGGGGAGTATCGCCGCGCGCGGGTCGTCCACCACTCCGCGCCGCCCGTGCGGCACCCGCGCCAGGGTGCGGGAGCGCGCCGTGCACTGGACGTGATCGGTGCGCACGAAGTCGCAGCCGAGCCGTTCGATGCAGGCGACCAGCTGCTCGTAGTAGCCGGGTGCCAGCCAGTCGTCACCGTCCAGGAAGGTGACGTATTCACCGTTGGCCCGGTCCAGTCCCGTGTTGCGCGCGGTCGCCAGACCGCCGTTGCGCGCATGCCGGGTCCTGACCACCTGCGCAACGCCCTGGAGATCGTTTTCGGCGCGCTCCAGAATCTCCGGCGTCTCGTCCTTGGAAGCGTCGTCGACCAGAATGAACTCGAAATCCTGGCAGGCGTTCGCTCGGAGACTCCGCAGTGTTTCCGGGGCATATGACTGCACGTTGTAAAACGGCACGATGACGGAGAGCTTGACCACCCCAGGGACCTTAGGGTCCATGCCCCGCTCCGTCTTGACCTGCGGCGAACCCATGGGTGAACGGCGCATGGCGGGATGGTGAACGGGGTTGCGGCGCAGTCGGGTTGGGGATTCGTCGGTGTGCTGTTAACCGGCTGTTGCCTTTACGTTGGGCCGCCTTCCGGAATCCCTTTCTAGCGTCGGTGACGTGCCCTCCCGAGAAATCCTCCCAGCTTCCGCCGCGAATGCGCCGGCTGCCGCTGCCGAACTCGTACAGCACGAGCGGTCGGCGCCGCGCCGGGTGGCCGTCCTGGCGGATTCCGACACCCGCTGGAAGTGGGGTGTGCTGACCGCCCGCAGGCTGGCGCCCGAGGCCGCCATCGACGGTCTGCTGCTGCGCGGCCGGGCCACGCCCACCCCGCGGCAGCTCGCCGAGGTCGGCGTCACCGTCGACACGCTGTGTGAGGTCACCACTGCCGAGTTCCTCCGCGCGGCCACCGCGCCCGGCGCCTACGACATGGTCGTCCTCGCCTGCGTCGGCGGCGCCGTACAGGCCATGCTGCACGGGCTGGGCCGGGCCGTTGCCGGGGATGCGGGTGAGGGCGCCGAGCGCGGGTCTGCGCGCCGTCCGGTGGTCGTCACCGGTTATGTCGGTGTCGTCTACGAAAAGCTCGCCGACGGTCTGCTGCTGCGGCACGGCGCCGATGTCGTCCTGGCCAACTCGCCTTACGACGCGGACCGGTTCCGCGCCGTGTACGAGGGCGTGGGCGCTGACGGCGGCAGCGTGGTGGAGTGCGCACTGCCGTTCCTCGAGGGGGTGGATGGGGGCGGTTCGGACGGTGCGGACGCCGGTCCCGAGGCGGCGGACGGTCCGTTCACCGTTGTGTTCGCGGTGCAGCCGTCCGTACCGGCCGGCCGTGCCGACCGCGCCTATCTGCTGCGCCGGGCCATCGGCCACGCGCTGCAGCACCCCGAGCGCGACGTACTGATCAAGCTGCGCAGCAAGCCCGGCGAACACACCACGCACATCGAGGAACTTCCGTACCAGAAGCTGGTCCGTAAGGTCGCCGGCGGACGGGACGGCGGTAGCGGCGGCGGACTGCCGCCCAACTGCCGCCTCGTCTACGGGAACATGGGGGAGATCCTCGACCGGGCCCGGCACACCGGCGGGCTGCTGGTGACCGTCAGCTCCACCGCCGCCCTGGAATCCCTGCACCGCTCCCTCCCCACCGCCGTCCTCACCGACCTCGGCGTCCGGGAAGCGCTGGGCAACCACTACTTCACCGGTTCGGGGTGCCTCGCCTCCTGGGACCAGCTCGACGACGGCCTGCTGCCGGAAGCCGACGAGAAGTGGGCGCTGCGGCAGGGCGTACGCGGCGGCGACGGCTTCGCCGCGGCCCGCGAGCGGGTCGCCGAACTCGTCACCTGCTCAAGGGGTGACGGTCTGCCGCCGCTCGCGCCGTACTACACCGTCCGGACCGCGCCCGGCTATCTCCCCGGCATCCTGCGCCGCTACGGGCTCGAACCGGACGGGTCGCCCGCGGGTGGTGCGGCTGCTGAGGCCGCCGATGCCGCCGAGGGCCTTGGTGCGGCGGGGCGAAGCGTCGTACGGCGCTTCGTCCGCGAAGCCGCGCGGGGTGCCTACCGGCACGGGGTCCAGCGGGTGGCACCGCTGATCCGGAAGGCGGGGGAGCTGTGATGCCGCGCCGCCCCGCCGATGCCGTCCCGGCCCCGCCGGCCGGGGCCGAGTCCCGCTCGTCCGCTCTGTCCCAGTCCCTGTCCCACTCAGGAGCCAGCATGTCCGCAACCCCCGCCGTGCTCGCGGTGATACCGGCCCGGGGCGGGTCGAAGGGCGTGGCCGCCAAGAACCTCGCCCCGGTCGCGGGCGTTCCGCTTGTCGCCCGCGCCGCCCGTGAGTGCCTGGCCGCGCGGAACGTGACCGATGTGGTCGTCTCCACGGACGACACCGCCATCGCCGAGGCGGCCCGTTCCGCCGGTGCCGAAGTGGTCGAACGTCCCGCCGACATCGCCGGCGACCTGGCCAGCAGCGAAGCCGCCGTCCTGCACGCCATGGACGTCTACGAGAAGCGGCACCGCCGGCCGCTGCAGACCGTGCTGCTCGTGCAGTGCACCAGCCCTTTCCTCGTGAGGGAGGACGTGGAGCAGGTGGCAGCCGCCGTCATCGAGGACGGCGCGGACAGCGCGCTGACGGTGGCCCCGTTCCACGGTTTCGTCTGGCGGGACGGCGTTTCGGAGGACCCTTCGTCGGAGGGCGCGGCGCGCAGCGCGTACGGCGTCAATCACGACCGTGCCGTGCGCCCCCGGCGCCAGGACCGGCCCGAGGACCTGCTGGAGACCGGCGCCGCTTACGCCATGGACGCCATGGGGTTCCGGGAGTCGGGGCACCGGTTCTTCGGCCGTACGGCTGTGGTGCGTACCGACCCGGCGCGCGTCCTGGAGATCGACGACCCGCACGACCTGGCCCGCGCCCGCGCGCTGGCGCCCCTGCTCGACGCCCGCCGCGACGGTCCTGGCGCGCTGCCGACACGGGAGGACGTGGACGCGGTCGTACTGGACTTCGACGGCACACAGACCGACGACCGGGTCTACATCGACGCGGAGGGGCGGGAGACCGTCGCCGTGCACCGCGGTGACGGACTCGGCATCGCCGCGCTGCGCCGCTCGGGCCTGGAGGTGCTGATCCTCTCCACGGAGACCAACCCGGTCGTGGCGGCCCGCGCGGCCAAGTTGAAGCTCCCCGTGCTGCACGGCATCGACCGTAAGGACCTCGCGCTCAAGCAGTGGTGCGAGGAGAAGGGCATCGCGCCCGAGCGGGTGCTCTACGCGGGCAACGACGCGAACGACCTGCCGTGCTTCGCGCTGGCGGGCTGGCCCGTCGCCGTCGCCGACGCCCACGACGTGGTGCGGGCCGCCGCCCGGGCCGTCACCACGCGGGGCGGGGGAGCGGGGGCCGTCCGCGAGATC
>NZ_JADKMA010000243.1 GCF_017676365.1 Streptomyces oryzae | reverse complement strand
GTCACCGGCTGTCGGCAACGGCACGCACAGGCTCGGCGGGCAGCCGCGCCATGGGAGCCTGCACCAACGCGGCGGAGGGCGCCCCCATCGCAGCGCGGTAACACTCAACCGTGCCGATCGCCGCCCGCTCCCAGGTGAACCTCTCCAGCACCCGCTCCCGCCCGGCGGCGCCGAGCCGGGCCCGCAGCTGCTCGTCGCCCAGCAGCCGCACCAGCCCGGCGGCCAGCGCCCCCGCGTCGCCGGGCGGCACCGCCAGACAGGTCTCGCCGTCGCGTCCCGCGACCTCCGGGATGGCACCCCCGGTGGTGGCCAGCAGCGGGGTGCCGGTCGCCATCGCCTCGGCGGCGGGCAGCGAGAAGCCCTCGTACAGCGACGGCACACAGGCGATCTGCGCCGAGCTGAGCAGCCCGGCCAGCTCGGCGTCGCTGATGCCCTTGACGAACTCGACGGCGCCGGCCAGCCCGTGCGCCTCGATCGCGTCGGCGACCGGGCCCTCCTCGGGGCGTTTGCCGACGACGACGAGATGGGCCCCGGGCTGCTCGGTACGCGTCTTGGCCAGCGCCTCGATCAGGAACACCAGGCCCTTGAGGGGGACATCGGCGCTGGAGGTGGTGACGATGCGGCCCGGCACCTCGGGTACGGCCGCATCCGGTGCGAACAGCCGGGTGTCGGCGCCGACCGGCACCACATTGATGCGTTCGTGCGCCACGCCCAGATCGTCGGCGATCTCCTGGCGGGAGGATCCTGAGACGGTGACGACCGAGGGCAGCCGGCGGGCGACGCGGCGCTGCATCCGTGTGAACCCGTACCAGCGACGGACCGAGGCGCTCTGCCGCCAGCCGGTGGCAGCCTCCAGCTCCAGCCTGCGGTCGACGGTGATGGGGTGGTGAATGGTGGTCACCAGCGGTGCGCCGAGGGCACGCGGGCCGCCGAGCAGCCCGTAGCCCAGCGTCTGGTTGTCGTGGATGACGTCGAAGTCGCCGCGGCGGGCGGCCAGATGGCGGCGGGCACGCAGCGAGAAGGTGAGCGGCTCGGGGAATCCCCCGGTCCACATCGTGCCGACCTCCAGCAGGTCGATCCAGTCGCGGTACTCGCCCCGCCCGGGGGTACGGAAGGGGTCGGGCTGGCGGTAGAGATCAAGGCTGGGCAGCTCGGTGAGGGTCAGCCGGCCGGGGCCCGGCCCCTCGGGCACCTCGTCCAGCACCGGGTAGGGCTGGGCGCCGATGACCTCGACGCTGTGGCCGAGGCGGGCGAGTTCCCTGGACAGATGGCGTACGTAGACACCCTGGCCGCCGCAGAAGGGGTTGCCCTTGTACGTCAGCAGCGCGATGCGCAGCGGGCGGTCGGTTACGGCCTCTGCGGTCACTCGCGGCCCCCTTCGTCACTGCGTTCCGCCGGAGCGTAGCCGCTCGCGCTAACCTAGAACAAGTTTCAGGATTGACTTTCGGGAGGGACGGATCCGGCACCGGTGGCGCCGCGGACTCGTACCCGGACTGCAGAATTTACCGGCCAGTCACTTCGGGCGAGCCGCTGTAGCAGGTGATTCGCGCCACCTCGGCGGCGCCTGCAACAATGCACGGCTCCCCACAGGGCTTCCAGAACGCCACGGAAACGGGACCAACAACGCGATGCCGACACCGCCGCCACCTTCGCAGCCCTCTTCTTCGCCTTCCTTGCCGTCCTCGCCTTCCTCGCCGTCCGCGCCGCTGACCGAGCGGCAGGAGGCCAGGCGCCGCCGCATCCTGCAGGCGAGCGCACGGCTGGCGCGCCGGGGCGGGTTCGACGCGGTGCAGATGCGGGAGGTCGCCGAGACCTCGAACGTGGCGCTCGGCACGCTCTACCGCTACTTCCCCTCCAAGGTGCATCTGCTGGTCGCCACCATGCAGGACCAGTTGCAGCACATGCACGAGACCCTGCACAAGCGCCCGCCGCAGGAGACGGAAGCCGCGGCGCGGGTCGCCGAGACCCTGATGCGCGCCTTCCGCGCGCTGCAACGGGAGCCGCAACTGGCGGACGCCATGGTGCGCGCCCTCAACTTCGCCGACCGCTCGGTCAGCCCGGAGGTGGACACCGTCTCCCGGCTCACCACGGCGATCATCCTGGACGCCATGGGGCTGGAGGGGCCGCCCACTCCCGAACAGCTCTCTGCGGTCCGCGTCATCGAGCACACCTGGCACTCCGCCCTCATCACCTGGCTCTCCGGCCGGGCCTCCATCGCGCAGGTCAAGATCGACATCGAGACGGTGTGCCGGCTGATCGACGAGTGACGGCCTGCGGCCCGGCCCTCAGCCGTGGGGCGGGGGCGCGCAGACGTCGCGGGTGTCCAGCAGGTCGCTGAAGAACGTCTCCGGGCGGGCCGTCAGGGCGCGTTCGCGTTCCGTCTCGCTGATCGGGACGGCGTTGAGGATCCGCACCGGTGCGACGCGCGTCTCGACGGTGGCCCGCCGGCCGACCGTCCAGGGCCCGGCCAGGAAGACACTGCGGCAGCCGGGGAAGGCGGGGATCTCGTCCCCGAAGCCGACGATCTCGCCCCAGTCCAGCGGCTCCCCACGCGTCCAGGGGTACGCGGCGAGGTTGGCGAGCCGCATCGCCAACTGCTGCTCCTGTGGTGGAGCGAGGGGCCCGCGCCGGAAGAGACGCAGCTCGGCGCGGACCGCGCGGGGCGGCATGGCGTGGGCCGACATGCCGATGGTCGCGAACGCCGTGGTGCCGCCGGGGCCCGAGGGCCCGTAGACCATCACATCGAGCCGTTCGAGGGGCGGCGGGCCCTGGTCGAAGGTGATGCCGTCGCGTTCCTCCCCCCACTCGTCGCGCAGGGCGTGGAAGACGTCACGGAGTATGGGCGGAGCCGGCATGTGCGCGATCCTATTCCCGCGTTCCCGCGTTCCCGCGTTCCCGCGTTCCCGCGCCGGAGCGTCACGTTATGGGCACCCCTGCCCGGCACCGTGCGCGCCGGCCCCGACAGGGGCGAAGCGCACCGGGGTGCCCGGCACGGCCTGCGCGGCAGCGCTCAGTGCCCAGGGCGGTACGACGCCGATGACGGGGTAGCCGCCCGTCGTGGGATGGTCGGCCAGGAAGATCACCGGCCGCCCCTCGGGGGGCACCTGTATGGCGCCCAGCGGCATGCCCTCGCTGGCCAACTCGCCTTCCCTGGCCCGGGTGAGGGCCGGGCCCTCGGTCCGCAGGCCGATCCGGTTGCTGGCGGCGGACACCCGGTAGGTGCCGGTGCGGAGGGTGCGCAGCCCTTCCGGGGTGAACCAGTCGTCCCGCGGCCCACAGCTGACCGGCAGCACCAACTCGCGCGGGGGCGCCGCCCACGGCGCCGCGTAGGCGACGGCACGCCCCGCGAGGGGAGGCGGGGGCGGGGAGCCGAGCGGGAGCACGTCCCCCTCACTCAGCGGGTCCGGACCGAGCCCGGAGAGCAGATCGGTGGCGCGGCTGCCCAGCACCGGCTCGGCGTCGACGCCCCCGGCGAAGCCCAGATAGGAGCGCACCCCGTGGGTGGCGGCACCGACGTCGAGCACCGCACCGGCCCGCAGCCGCACCGGCTGCCCCCAGGGCGCGGGCCGCCCGTCGACGGTCACCTGGCAGGGCGCCCCGGTGACCACCGCGACGGTGTCCTCCAGCGCACGCACCGCGCAGCCGGTGAGGGTGGTCTCCAGCGTCGCCGCGTGCTGGGGGTTGCCGAGCAGCAGGTTGGCGAGGCGGTGCGCGGCCAGGTCGAGCGCGCCGGAACGGGGCACGCCCAGGTGCGCGTATCCGGGGCGGCCCAGGTCCTGGACGGTGGTGAGCGCACCGGTCCGTACGGTCTCCAGCCCGCCCCCGGCCATCACGGCCGCTCCCTTCGGCTCCGGTCGGCTCCGTCCGCCGGATGCGGGCCGTCCAGGGGGACGAAACGGACTCGGGTGCCGGGTGCCAGCAGGGCGGCCGGAGTGCGATCGGTGTCCCACAGCACCGTCCGGGGTGCCGTTCCGATCAGCTGCCAGCCGCCGGGTGAGGAGCGCGGATAGACACCGGTGTAGGGGCCGGCCAGGCCGACGGCCCCGGCCGGGACGCGGGTGCGCGGGGTGGCGCGGCGGGGTACGTGGTACTGCTCGGGGAGCCCGGTCAGATAGCCGAAGCCCGGCGCGAATCCGCAGAACGCGACCCGGAAGTCGGTGGCCGCGTGCCGCCGGGCCACCTCGTCCGGGGTGACTCCCCACAGCGCGGCGACGTCGGCAAGGTCCGGCCCGTCGTAGTGGACGGGTATCTCCACGGCCTGCTCACTGCCGCCGGTCAGCGGCGGTACGTGCCAGCCCGGCAGCTCGGCGGCCAGCCGCCGCGCCGCCTCGCTGTCGTGGAACTCCTCCAGCAGCACGGTCCTGGCCCCGGGCACGATCTCCCGTACGGGCGGCAGGGTTCCTTCGGCCCGCCGGCGCAGCAGCTCCGCGTGCAGGGCTTCGGTCTGCTCGGCCGTCGCGAGCTCGACCAGCAGCCCGCGGGCCCCCACGGACCGGATCACGGGGGGTACGGGCACGCGGGACGGGCCGCCGACGACAACCGGGTCCTCGGCGGCGGCGCCCGTGCGGGCAGCGACGGCCGGGCCGGCCGAGGCGTCCAGCCGGGCAGCGGCGGCCTCGCCGGGCGGGGCGTCCGGGCCGCTCGGGGCATCCCTGCAGGCAGCGGCAGCCGAACCGGACGAAGCGCCCAGGCCGCCCGAGGCTCCCGTACGAGCAGCGGCGGCCCCGCCGGCCGAGGCATCCGACCGGACAGCGGCAGCCCCGCCGGACGAGGCGGCCACGCCGGTCGGGGCATCCACGCCGCTCGGGGCAACCCTGCAGGCAGCGGCAGCCGAACCGGACGAAGCGCCCAGGCCGCCCGAGGCTCCCGTACGAGCAGCGGCGAGCCCGCCGGCCGAGGCATCCGGGCGGGCAGCGGCGGCCGAACGCGTCGGGGCATCCGGTCCGTTCGGGACTTCCGTGCCGGTCAAAGCTTCCGCCCGGGCGGTGGCCCCGTCGGCCGGGGCCTCCGGGCCGCTCAGGGCGTCCGGGCCGCTCAGGGCTTCCGGGCCGCTCAGGGCTTCCGGGCCGGTCGGGGCGTCCCTGCGGGCAGCGGCGGCCGAACCGGCCGGGGCATCCGGCTGGGCAGCGGCGGCCTCGCCGGTCGGGGCGTCCGGGCCGTTCAGGGGTTCCGGGCCGTTCGGGGCATCCGTCGAGGAGGGGGTGTTCATGTGAACGCCCGGACCAGTACGCCCGCCGTGGACAGCTCCTCGCGTACCCGGCGGGCGAGTTGGGCGGCGGCGGGGGTGTCGCCGTGTACGCACAGGGAGCGCGCGGCGGTCGGCACCACCGTGCCGTCGGACGCGACGATCTCGCCGTCCCGGGCCAGCCGCAGCGCCCGCTTGACCACCTGCTCGGGGTCGTGGAGCACGGCGCCCGGTTCGGAACGCGGCACCAGCGTGCCGTCGGGCCGGTAGGCGCGGTCGGCGAACGCCTCCTCGACGGTGGGCAGCCCGGCGCGGGCTGCTTCCGCCAGCAGCCGGGAGCCGGGCAGTCCGAGCACGGGCAGCGGGCCCGAGTCGCGGGTCGCGGCACCGGACAGCTGGACGCCGGCCACGACGGCGGCGGCCTGCTCCGGGTCGTGCACAGCACGGTTGTAGAGGGCGCCGTGCGGTTTGACGTAGGCGACGGCGGAGCCGGCAGCGCGGGCGAAGGTCTCCAGGGCGCCGATCTGGTACGCCACTTCGGCGGCCAGCTCGGCAGCGGGTACGTCCATGGCCCGGCGGCCGAAGCCGGCCAGGTCACGGTAGGAGACCTGCGCGCCGATACGGACGCCGCGCTCGGCGGCCAGCTCGCAGACCCGGCGCATGGTGAGGGGGTCGCCGGCGTGGAAGCCGCAGGCGACATTGGCGCTGGTGACCGAGGCGAGCAGGGCCTCGTCGTCGGTGAGCTGCCAGCGGCCGAAGCCCTCACCGAGGTCGGCGTTAAGGTCGATCTTCCCGTCCATCAGCAGCAACGTAAGCGATTGTTGAACAATCCGGCAAGGGTCCCCGGCCACCTGGTACTTCGCGGACGCCGCTCCCCTGCCCTATCCGGGCCCGGCCGGCGCCCGTACAGCCAAGGGAGACCACGATGACCGCCGACCCGTCCGCCGCCCTCTCGGATCTCGCCACCGACCGGGCGCTGCTCGGGCGTACGAGCACCGCCGAGCGCGTCGCGGCCATCCTGCGCGAGCGGATCGCCCAGGGCTCCTTCCCGCCCGGGACCCGGCTCTCCGAGGAGCGGATCTGCGGCGCCCTGGGGGTGTCCCGCAACACGCTGCGGGAGGCGTTCCGGCTGCTGACCCACGAGCGGCTGCTCGTCCACCGGCTCAACCGGGGCACCTTCGTCCGCGTACTGACCGATACCGACATTCGCGACATCTACCGCGTACGACACCTGGTCGAGTGCGCCGCCGTGCGGGGGCTGGGCGAGCCGCCGTACGACGTGACGGAGGTGCGGGCCGCCGTCTCGGCGGGCGAGAAGGCCGCGGCCGGCGGCCGGTGGGTGGAGTGCTCCACCGCGAACATCCGCTTCCACCAGGCGCTGGCCGCGCTGGCCGGGAGCGCCCGCACCGACGAGATGATGCGCGGCGTACTGGCCGAACTCCGGCTCGCCTTCCACATCATGGGCGACCTGCGCCGCTTCCACGACCCGTATCTCACCCGCAACCAGGAGATCGTCCGCGCCCTGGAGGCGGGCGACGCGGCGGGGGCCGAGCGGCTGCTGGCCGGCTATCTGGAGGACTCGCTGCGGCAGCTGCTGGACGCGTACCCGGAGGAGGCCGCCGAGAAGTAGAGGGGGCGATCGGTCGAGGGGTTGAGGGGTCGAGGAACGACCGTCACCACCTGAGGCGGTGACGGTCGCGACAGGGGGCCGTGACGGCGGGGGCGGGATTTCCGCATCAGTGATGTGCCACACCCTTGTCGGATCGTTCAACAATCCTCTAGCCTCCCGAGGAATTCGCTCACGGAAGGCGGACGACATGATCGTTCTCCTCGGCGTCCTCGTAGTGGTCCTCGGCTTCGCGACGCGCCGCAATCCCCTGCTCGTCGTCGGCGTGGCGGGGATCGTCACCGGACTGCTGGGCAAGCTCTCACCCGTCGAAATCCTCAAGACCTTCGGCGAAAGCTTCGCGTCCAGCCGCTCGGTGACCATCTTCGCCATCACGCTGCCCGTCATCGGCCTGCTGGAGCGCAACGGCCTCCAGCAACAGGCCCGTACGCTCATCGGCAAGCTCGGCAACAAACTCACCACCGGCCGTTTCCTGACGCTGTATCTGCTGCTGCGGCAGGTCACCGCCGCCGTGGGACTGCAGACCATCGGCGGGCCCGCGCAGAGCGTCCGCCCCATGATCGCGCCGATGGCGGAGGCCGCCACGGAACGGCGCAACCAGGGGCGGCCGCTGCCGGAGAAGGTCCGCGAGAAGGTGCGTTCGCACGCGGCCGGCACCGACACCGTGGGGCTGTTCTTCGGCGAGGACTGCTTCCTCGCCGTCGGCTCCATCCTGCTGATCACCGGCCTGGTCAACAGCACGTACCACACGCACCTGGAACCGCTGCACCTCGCGCTGTGGGCCATACCCACCGCCGTGTGCGCCTTCTTCATCCACGGCGGCCGGCTGCTGCGGCTGGACCGCACGCTGGAGCGCGAACTGGTCATGGCGAACGCGCAGCTGGCCGTCGAGCAGGAGGATGCGCAGTCGGCCCTCCAGCAGGACGACGCGCAGCCGGCCGTCCAGCAGGACGACGCGCAGCCGGACGTCCAACAGGAGGGCGCGCCGGGTCGCAGCGCTCGTAGCGAGGAAGGCGGGGCCGTCAAGTGATCAAGTCCGAGTGGTTCTTCTGGCTCGTCGGCGCCGTCTTCCTCGCCATGGCGGCGCAGATGGTCTTCGACCGCAGCAACCCCAAACGGCCCGGCACCGCAGCCTTCTGGGGCCTGCTCGGCCTCTGCTTCTTCTACAGCACCTGGGTCAACGAGAAGTCACTGCCCGCCGAACCGCTCGGCGTGGCCGTCCTCGTCCTCATCTGCCTCGGCGGCTTCAACCTCACCGGCAAGGGCAAGCCCGACACCACCAGCGAGAGCGAACGCACCCGGCTCGCCGCCCGGTTCGGCGGCAAGCTGTTCATCCCGGCGCTGACCATCCCGCTGATCGCCATGGTGTGCGCCGTACTCGCCGACAAGTGGAAGATCGGCGGCACCCCGCTCCTGGAGGAGGGCAGCGAGACGATCCTCGGCCTCGGCCTGGGCGCCATCGTCGCGCTGGGCGTGGGCATGTGGGTGCTGCGCGAACGCCGGGTGACCGTGCCACTGCACGCCGGACGCGGGCTGCTGGAGTCGATGGGCTGGGCGCTGCTGCTGCCCCAGCTGCTGGCGGTGCTGGGGGCCATCTTCCAGGCGGCGGGCGTCGGCGACCAGGTACGGAAGGTCACCGAGTCGGTGCTGCCCGACGGACAGAAGCTGGCCGCCGTGGTGCTGTACTGCGTGGGCATGGCCGTCTTCACCATGATCATGGGCAACGCCTTCGCGGCCTTCCCCGTCATGACCGCCGCCGTCGGCTGGCCGGTGCTGATCGAGCAGCTGAACGGCAACCCGGCCGCCGTACTCGCCGTCGGCATGCTCGCCGGCTTCTGCGGCACGCTGTGCACCCCGATGGCCGCCAACTTCAACCTCGTCCCCGCTGCGCTGCTCGAACTCAAGGACCAGTACGGGCCGATCAAGGCGCAGGTGCCGACCGCCGGTGTGCTGCTGGGCTGCAACATCCTCATCATCTATCTGTTCGCGTTCTAGGTGTATTGGCCTGATGCCCATGTCCTCCGTCAAGGTGCTGGTCACCGGGTTCGAGCCGTTCGACGGTGAGGAGAAGGTCAACCCGTCCTGGCAGGCCGCCGAACTGCTCGCCGCGCAGCCCCCTGCCGGGCTCGACGTCCACGCGGTCCGGCTGAGCTGCGTCTTCGGGACGGCACTCGACGAGCTGCGGGCCGCGGTGGCGGCCGCCGGGCCTCGGCTGGAGCTCGTCGTGTGCCTGGGGCAGGCGGGCGGGCGCCCCGACCTCACCGTCGAGAGGGTCGCCATCAACGTGGACGACGCCCGGATACCCGACAACGCCGGGCGGCAACCCGTGGACGAACCCGTCGTCCACGGCGGCCCCGCCGCCTACTTCAGCACCCTGCCGATCAAGGCGTGCGTCGCCGCGGCCCGCGACGCCGGGGTACCGGCCTCCGTCTCCCAGACAGCCGGCACCTTCGTGTGCAACCACGTCTTCTACGGGCTCGCCCATCTGCTCGCCACCGAACGGCCCGGTGTGCGGGGCGGCTTCGTGCACGTCCCGTACGCGCCGCAGCAGGCCGCGGGGCGGCACCCCGCGCCGCCCTCCCTCGCCGTATCCGACGCCGTACGCGGCCTCGCCGCGCTGCTCACCGCTGCGGCCCACACCACCACCGACCTCCGCGAAGTGGGAGGGGCGACACATTGACCAGCCTCGCAGCGAGCAGTCTGCTGAGGGAGCGTGCCGGGCGGTTCGCCGAAGTGGCCGTCGCCAACATCACCCGCGAGTACTCGGTCTGACCGCCAAGCTCTTCCGCTCCACCCGGGGTGCGGAGGCGCGGGACGAGCAGGAGGCCACCTTCGTGGCGGAGTCGCAGGAGTTCTTCGACTCCCTGTGGACCACCATCGCGGTTC
>NZ_JADKMA010000242.1 GCF_017676365.1 Streptomyces oryzae | reverse complement strand
CCCACGGGCCGACCACGGACCAGCGGGACCCGTCGACCCACCCCTGTCAGTTACCCGGTTTCTGAAGTCTCTCAGTGTGGAGAAGACGATGGTCATCTATGGAGTGGCAGCGCTGGCGCTGTGCATGCTCGTGGGCACGCTCGTCGGTGAACTGCTCGGCGAAGCCCTGGGCGTCGACGCCAACGTCGGCGGAGTCGGATTCGCCATGATCATGCTGGTGCTGGTCACCAGCAGGCTGCGCAGAAAGGGCAAGTTCCCCGAGCCCAGCGAGCAGGGCGTGCTCTTCTGGAGCGCGATGTACATACCCATCGTCATCGCGATGGCTGCCACCCAGAACGTGGTCAAGGCGGTGACCGGCGGCCCGATGGCCATTCTGGCGGGCCTCGCGGCGCTCGTCGCGGGAGGCGCCCTGGTGCCCGCGGTGGCGCGGATAGGCAAGCCGGCGGAGCCGCTGGCACCGCTGACCGAGCAAGAGAAGCAGGAGGCCTGAGATGGATCTGTTCGTCTCCGTCTTCGAGGACAACGGCCTGCTGGTGGCCTTCGCGCTGGTCGGCGGGCTGATGCTGGTCTCCGGATGGCTGTCGAAGAAGCTCACCCGCGGCCGGCTGCACGGCTCCGCCATCGCCATCCTGCTCGGCCTGGTGCTGGCCTACTGGGGCGGCACGGTGACCGGTGGAGAGACCGGACTGGCCGACTTCGCCGTGCTCTCCGGGCTGGGCGTGATGGGCGGTGCGATGCTGCGGGACTTCGCGATCGTCTCCACCGCCTACGGCGTCGACCTGGAGCAGATCAAACGGGCCGGCCCCGCGGGTGCCCTGTCGATCCTGCTGGGCGTGCTGGTCTCGTTCGTGGCCGGTTCCGTCATCGCCGCGGCCTTCGGCTACACGGATGCCGCGTCGATGGCGACCATCGGCGCCGGCGCGGCCACCTACATCGTCGGGCCGGTGACCGGCACAGCGGTGGGCGCCAGTTCGGAGGTCATCGCGCTGTCCGTGGCCGCCGGGCTGGTCAAGTCCGTCGTGGTGATGGTGGGGACGCCGCTGGTCGCCCCGCTGATCGGGCTGAACAACCCGAAATCCGCCATGGCCTTCGGCGGTCTGCTCGGCACCACCTCCGGAGTGGCCGGCGGACTGGCGGCCACCGACAAGCGGCTGGTGCCGTACGGGGCGATGACGGCAACCTTCTACACCGGTGTCGGGTGCCTGCTCGGTCCCTCGCTGCTGTATGTGACGCTGCGCGCGCTGGTCGGCGGGTGAACACCGTGCCGCTCTGATCCGGTGAGGGGGTGCCCCTGACTGAGCGTCGCGGGCTGCGGGTTGGTTGTCGCTGTGGGGGCGCCCCCTGCTCGAAGAGCTTGGGGGAGCAGTTCCCCGCGCCTCTGACGGGGTGCGGGGAACTGTGGGCCGCGGGGCGCTCAGATGTCGAACGGTGCCTTTCCGCTGCCCCGGATCGTGAGCACCCCGGTGCCGAGGTCCGCACCGACGACGACGAACGCGCCCCGGCCACCGTCCTCGGTACGCAGGACCGGGTCACCGGCCTGCCGGACGGCCCGCGCCTGATCCGGTCCCTGGGCGGTCAGCGTGCCGCCCCAGCCGGGCACGGTGGACACCGGCGCGGTTCCGGACCTGTCGTACGGAAAGCACCGCATCCTGACCCGGTGGCCTTCGAGCGAGGCCGTGACGGAGTACTCGGCGTCATCGGTGACGACCCAGGCGTCTCCCTCGTACATGGTCATGGCGCCAGTGTGCGCCGCCCTCGACGGTTCCGCTCGGTGGCGGCCCGCACCGGGGTCACCGCGGGCGCGGCTCCACAGCGGTCAGCGCGACCGCCAGCGGCCCCGGCACCAGGAACCACCAGGGGCGGCACCGCCCAGCCGCACCCTCCCCCCCCCGCCGTGCACAGCGCGAGCAGCACCAGCGCACTGCCGGGCAGACCCCGCACAGCGCGAGCCGCCGCGTCCCCGGCAGGCCCGCGCCAGCCGTCGCCCCCGTACGCGCGGTATCCCGCGCAGGCGCGCAGCTCCGCCAGCGCCGCGACCGCAGCGGCGACGGCGAGGAAGGCGGCGAAAGGCGCGGCGCCGGGCAGCCCCGCAGCCGCCAGCGCCGCGTCGGCGGCCAGCAGGGCACCGGCCGCGATCAGTACGCAGCCGGCGGCCAGGTCGCCGCGCCGGTCCGTGCGCGCCCGCAGGGCGGCCAGGAAGCGCCCGGCGCGGTGCACGGCTGACCGTACAGCCGGCGGCGGCGCAGGGTGCAGGCCGATGGACAGCGCGATCTCTGTTCACCGTAGGTGGGCGTGGTGACGCAGCTCAGGTACCACCTCTCTCGGCTGCAATCCCGGTGCTGCGAAGAGGGGCGATCGGGCAACGGACGCCGATGGGTTCGCGCAGTCCGTCGAGGTCATGGCCTGGGATCCAGTCGTCCGGTGCCTCGAAACGCTTGCGGTCCAGCTTCCCTACATTCGCTTCGGGCTTCTTTTTCCACGTGCCGAACGGGCCTTGTGGACATGGGTGGTCACCTCTCTTCTCGTGCGGATGGTATGCGCACGGAAAAGGAGCGGTGTGGAGTTCACAGCTACCGCCCAGACGTCCCGGCTCGAAGGCCCTGCTCGCCGCCACGCGGTCCGCGCAGGCCGCGGCTGGCGGCTTCCCACCTCAGCACCGTCGAGCACGCATCACCGCCTCAAGCGGTGACGCGGCATCGCTACCCGTTACGAGAGCCCCTGGGCCGCACCGTGACATGATCGGCCCATGGGCCAGGACAAGGGGTACCTTCTGGACAACCGGCAGGTCGAGGCGGGCACTCGGTTCAAGGCGCTGGCGGAGCTCTTCGACGCCTCGACGTTCCGGCACTTCGAGACGACCGGGATCGCTGAGGGGTGGCGCTGCTGGGAGGTGGGGGCCGGCGGCCCGACCGTCCCCGCATGGCTCGCCGCGCGGGTCGGGCCCCGCGGGCACGTGGTCGCCACCGACATCGACGTGTCCTGGACGGGGACCGCCGCCACCGAGGGGGTCGAGGTGCTGCGCCACGATGTCGCCCGCGACGAGCCCCCGGCCGGACCGTTCGATCTGGTCCACGCCCGCCTCGTCCTCGTCCACGTCACCGACCGCGACGCGGCGCTGCGCTCCATGGTCCGTGCGCTGCGTCCGGGCGGATGGCTGCTGGTCGAGGACGCCGATCCCGCGCTGCAGCCGCTGATCTGCCCGGACGAGTACGGCCCGGAGCAGGAACTGGCCAACCGGCTGCGCCACGGCTTCCGCCGGCTGTTGCGGCAGCGCGGTGCCGACCTCTCCTACGGGCGCAAGCTGCCGCGGCTGCTGCGCGAAGCCGGCCTCGCCGATGTCGAGGCCGACGCCTACTTCCCGATCACCTCGCCCGCGTGCGACGTCCTGGAGGCGGCAACCGTTCATCAGGTGCGTGACAAGCTCACCGCCGCGGGCCTGGCCACGGACGAGGAGATCGAACAGCACCTGGCCAACGTCGCCTCAGGACGCCTCGATCTCGCCACCTCCCCCATGATCTCGGCCTGGGGCCGCCGCCCCTGAGACGCCGGAGCCAAGGCCACGGCCGACGATTTCCACGCACGGCGACCCACGGCTGGACATCGGCCCCGGCCCCTCGGGCCGCCGGGTTCTCTTCGGCTCGGCAGGGGCTGGTGCGCTCGACGTCCCGCCGACATTGCGGACGGGCGGAACGGCCTACAAGATCTCCCACATGGTGAGCGCGATGTGGCGGGACATGATCAGGCGGCTGTACCAGGACGCCGAGTTCTCCGCGCCCGCAGCGGACGCGGAGATCGATCACATCGAGCGGCGGCTGGGACAGCCGGTCCCGGACGCGCTGCGCGGGCTGCTCCGGGAGAGCAACGGGGTGCGGGACGAGTACGGGGCCGGGCTGGTGTGGTCGGTGCGGGAGATCGTCGAGCAGAACGCGGAATTCCGTGCCAACTCCGACTTCTCGGCCCACTACATGTCCTTCGAGCAGTTGATGTTCATGGCTGACAACGGGGGAGGCGACCAGTTCGCCTTCGTACGCGTCCCGGCAGGGCGGCCCGACGACGTCTTCGTATGGGACCACGAGACCGACGAACGCAAGCGCGTCGCCCTGTCCTTGGCGGACTACCTCGACCGTCGCGCCAGGAGCGACGGCGACGACTGGTACAGGTGAGCTTCCGCTGGTATGGGTGGCCTTCCGCGCTGCGGCGCCGCGGAGTGCCGGTGGCTGGGGGCCACCCACGCTCCCACTCGGCCCCCGGCTCCGGCCCTAGGCGTCCCGTATGCGCAGCAGCAGACCGCCGGTCAGCAGCGCTGCGGCGGCCCACCCGGCAGTCACGCCGAGGCCGGCCCAGGGGCTGATGGGCAGGCTGCCGAGGTGGGTCGTGGCCTGAATGGCGAGCCCGGCGCTCATCGGGGCGAACTTCCCCAGCAGGCGCTGCAATTCCGGGTCGCTGACGGTCCCGGAGACGATCGGGAAGACGTACAGCAGGCCGAGCACAACCCCCATGCTGGTGGCGGCGTCCCGCACGGCGGTCCCGAAACCGAGGCTCAGAAGGCCGATCAGGATCAGATAGAGGACTGTTCCGAGGGCCGCGCGCAGCGTCGGCCCGTCGGCCAGGGACAGCGCACGGTCCCCGGGCTCGGGCAGCACGAGCCGCCCGGCGAGCACCGACCCGAGAACGGCGACCGCTCCGCCGACGGCCACGACGCCGGTGAGGATCACGGCCTTGGCCGCGAGGACGGTCACTCGCCGCGGCACCGCCGTCAGGGTGGTGCGGAGCATGCCCGAGCCGTACTCGCCGCTGATGATCAGCACGGCCAGGACGGCGACAGGCGCCTGGCCGAGGTGGACCCCTGTGAGACTGAGCTTCGTCGTGTCGCTGCCGCAGCCACTGGCGGTGCAGTTCACCACCGAGGTCGCAACGGCGCTCACGGCCACCGTCGCAGCGACGGTGGCCAGCAGCAGCCACAGAGGCCCTGCAACCGTCCGGAGCTTCGTCCATTCCGCGTGCAGTGCCGGTCTCATGCGTCCCTCCTGTCGAGAAGGACGGCGGCCGCGGCCAGAGCTGCCACCGCGTAGCAGGCCAGGACGGCGAACCCGGCCCATGGCGCCAGCGGGTAGTAGCCGTAGTAGGGCGTGTAGTTGCTCGCCACCTGGTGGTACGGCACAAGCGTCTGCTGGACGGCGAAGACCGCCCCGGGTGTCGCGGTGGCCACTCCCTTCGCCACGCCGGCGGGCAGGAACGGGAGGGCGATGAGGACGTAGGGAAGCACGACGGTCACGGTGACCATGGCGACCGCGCCGGCGCTGCGCCGGAAGAGGGCGCCGACGGAGAGGGCCAGGACCGATGCGGTCGCGAGCAGCGCCGCGGTCCCGAGCGCCACCCGCAGTTCGGTCGAGTACGACACGGGAAAGATGTAGACGCCGTTGTCCCGGGCAAGCCGCTCCCCGAGCGGCGCTGCGAGGATCGCCCCCGCCGCTCCGGCGACGAAGGTGACGGCCCACAACACGATCGCCTTGGCCACCAGCACCCGGCCCCGTCTCGGACTTGCGGAGAGGGTGAGGCGGATCATCTTGCTCCGGTACTCCTCGGTGATGAACAGCGCCCCTACGACGATCACCGCGATCAGCGCGGCGAACGTGCCCGCGAGGAGGTCCCTCAGGTGCCCGCCGGTCGGCAGGCTGTCGCGGACAGCGGGGGCTATGTCGCCGGCACCGGTGACGGTGAACCGGTCACCGGATCCGGCGAACGAACCCGAGGCGTTGCGCGGGTAGCCGGCGAAACTGGGGGATCCGGCTCCCACCTGACCGCCCGTCCAGTCGCCGTCGGCCCAGCCCGCACGGGTCCGGAGATCTTCGAAGGTGGCCGTGGACACACTGCCGGCCGTGCCCCCGCCGCCCGCAACAGACGGAGAGGCGACGAACAGCCCGACCTGCGCGGTCGGTCCGAGCCCGCTCACCTGTGCGGTACCGACCCTGGTCCACTTCGTGCCGTCGGCCGAGGCATAGCCGGTGACCGTGTCGCCCGAGCGGTCCAGCCGCAACCAGCGGGGCGACTCGGCGGAGACCCGGCCTGGCGGGCCGGCCGTGTCGTTGACGTAACCGTCCTGCATCCGCACACCGTGGCTGCCGGTGGCCATGATCGCCGCATAGGGCGATCCCTGGCGCGTGCCCTTCTTGATGACGAGCCCGGCCTTCGCCCACGGCACGGTGCCGGACCGCAGGTCGCCGGGGCCCTGGGCGATGCTGCTCCTGAGCGCGGAGACGGAGACGATGATGCTGCCGTTTCCGCCGAGCGGCCGGTGTACGAAGTAGAAGCTGTCGGTGACCGGCCCACCGTGCGGTCCGACGGGAACGGGTGGTGAGCCCTGCTGGTTTCCGCCGGCTCCGGCGAGCAGGGCGAACAGCACCAGCATCAGCGGCACTGCCCCTGTGCCGATCAGCCGGCTGCGGACGGTCCGGAACTTGGTCCACTCCGCGTGCAGCACCTGGGCAAAGCCGTCGCGTCCGGCGCGCCTGGCGGACCGGTACGGCGTGCTGGTGGAGGTCACCTGGCGACCTCCTCGGGCGGAGTCGCGGTGCGGAACTCGACTGCCTCGCGGGTGAGTTCCAGGTAGACCTCCTCAAGCGTGGGGCGGTGTGGTGACACCTCCGAGAACGCCACCGTGCACTCGTTCAGCAGTCCCACGATCCGGTCCGGGGACAGACCGGTGACGGTGATGGTGTCGCGGCCGACGGCCGCGACGGCGGCACCGGCCTGCGCGAGCACTCTCATCGCCGCGGTCCCGGCCGTGGTCCGAACCGCCACTCGGTTTCCGGAGGCGGCCGCGATCAGGTCGGCCACACCGGCGTCGGCTATCACCTTGCCGCGCCCCACCACGACGAGGTGGTCGGCCGTGTCCTGCACCTCGCTCATCAGGTGGCTGGAGACCAGGACGGCACGGCCCTGCGCTGCCAGCGACCGAAGGAAGCCGCGCATCCAGACAATCCCTTCCGGATCCATGCCGTTGAACGGCTCATCGAGCATGACTGCCGGCGGATCACCCAGCAGGGCCGCGGCGATCCCGAGCCGCTGCCGCATGCCGAGCGAGTAGCCGCCGGCCTTCCGCCGCGCCGCCGGAATCAGGCCGACCTGCTCGATCACCTGGTCCACCCGCCGCGCGGCCAGGCCCTGTGAATGCGCCAGCCACAGCAGGTGGTCACGCCCACTGCGGCCCGGGTGCAGTGCCGACGCGTCCAGTAGTGAACCGATATGGTTCAGCGGATGCCGAAGGCCGCGGTAGCGCCGGCCCTCGATCAGCGCGGTGCCTTCCTCGACCGCGTCCAGACCGAGGACCACCCGCATGGTGGTGGACTTCCCGGCCCCGTTCGGGCCCACGAAGCCGGTCACCAGTCCCGGGCGGACGGTGAAGGACATGCCGTCGAGGGCCAGGGTCGCTCCATAGCGCTTGCGCAGTCCGGCGACGACGATCCCTTGGGCGCTCACCGCAGCGAACTCACGGTTGGAAATGGACTCATGCCGACGGTTGTACGCGGCACCCGGTTCCAGCCGGGTCGCGGTGGCTGCGACCCGGCTGGAACCTGGGATCTGGCATCGTCGGGGCATGGAACACCTACCCGGCGGCCGGTTCGCCCGCGCCGCCCACCCGACGGCCGGTGGAGAACGCCGGTGAGGGTCCTCGTCGCCGAGGACTTCGAGGTCCTCGCCCGCTCCATCGGAACCGGTCTGCGCCGCGAGGGCATGGCCGTCGACGTCGCTCTGGACGGAACCGCCGCTCTGGACCGGCTCGTCGTCACACGCTACGAGGTGGTGGTCCTCGACCGCGACCTGCCCGGCGTCCACGGGGACGACATCTGTCGGCAACTCGCCCACGGCCGCTGCGAGACGCGGGTGCTGATGCTCACTGCCTCCGACACGGTCGAGGACCGCGTCGACGGCCTGCGCCTGGGCGCCGACGACTACCTGCCCAAGCCGTTCGCGTTCGCCGAACTGGTCGCCCGTGTCCGCGCCCTGGCCCGCCGCGCCACCCCGCCGCTGCCGCCGACGCTGGCATGCGGGGACATCACCCTCGATCCCGCCCGCCGCACCGCGTTCCGGGCCGGCCGACGCCTGGCGCTGAGCCCCAAGGAGTTCGCGCTGCTCGAATGCCTGCTCGCCGCGCCCGGCCTGGTGATCTCCGCCGAGGAGCTGCTGGAGCGGGTCTGGGACGAGGCCGCCGACCCCTTCAGCAGCGCCGTCAAGCACACCATGCACCGGTTGCGGGCCAAGCTCGGTGATCCACCCGTGATCGAGACCATCCGCGAAGGCGGCTACCGGATCGCACCGTCATGACCTCCCAGCAGCTCGCCACAAGATCCTTGCAGACGCGGCTGGCACTCGCGTACGCGGCCGGCTTCTACGCCGCCGGGGTCTTCGTGCTCGTATTCGTCGGTGTCGGGCTCCTCGGCGCCGAGTCGACCACGCCCAAGGGCCGGCCCTCGCCGGGTGCGACCACCGGAACCGGGCGCGGGATCAGCCTGGCCCAGCTCCTCCCGGGATCGGCTGTGGCCCTGGTCGTGCTGGTTCCCGTCGCCCTGGCTGCCGGCTGGTTCGTCGCAGGGCGGTTCCTGCACCCGCTGCGCACCATCACCGCCACCGCCAAATCCATCTCCGCCGGTGACCTCCACCGGCGCCTCGGCCTCGGCGAGCCCACGGACGAGCTGACCGAGCTCGGCCACACCCTCGACGACCTGTTCGCCCGCCTTCAAGCCGCCTTCGACGCCCAGCGCCACTTCGTCGCCAACGCCTCCCATGAGCTGCGCACCCCCCTCGCCGGGCTGCGCACCCTCCTCGAAGTCGCCCTCTCCGACCCCGAAGCCGACGCCGGGACGCTGCGCTCGGCCTGCCAGGAAGCCCTCGCCCTCGGCGGGCACCAAGAGCGGGTCGTCAGGGCGCTGTTCGTCCTCGCCACCAGCGAGCGCGGAATCTTCCGCCGGGACACCCTCGACCTCGGCCACATTGCCGAAGAGGTGCTCGCCTCCCGCCGCGACCGGGCAGCAGAGCGAGGCATCGACCTCACCGAACACTTGACGCCCGCGGTGACGGCCGGGGACCCGGGACTGGTCGAGAGTCTCGTCGCCAACCTCATCGACAACGCCATCCGCCATAACCACACAGACGGCCATGTGCGGATCTCCACTTGGACCTCGGGCCCGCAGGTGACCCTCACGGTCACCAACAGCGGACCCGTCATCCCCGGCAGCCAGGTCCAGCGCCTCTTCCAGCCCTTCCAGAAGCTGGCGCCCGATCGTCACGGCCGCCGCGACGGCCACGGACTCGGCCTCGCCATCGTCAACGCCGTCGCCCAGGCGCACGACGCCACCCTCACCGCCGACGCACGCCCCGAAGGCGGCCTGTCCATCACCGTGCGGTTCCCCGGGGGGTACGCAGACCGAACGCCGGCGACCTGACGCATACCGTCCGGGCTTGTCGTGCGGCCACGTGACTCCCGGCTCGACTCAGCGGGCATCCAAGAGGGTCGCCGCGTCGGTGAGGGACCGCGCGGCGACAGTGCAGCGGTGGGCGAGTTGCTGGACCCGGTGGTGGAAGGCGGCGGCCTCCGGGCCGGTCCATTCCAGCGCTTCGGCGCCGGCGCGGAGGCGTTCGGCGTGGGCGCCGAGGGCGGCGGCGTGGGCGCGCAGGGCGACCGCCGGGCCGGTCGGGACGTCCGCGCCGGGGCGGGGGGCCGGGAGGTGTGGGGAACGTGGCGTACGGCGGCCCGGCGGGCGGCGGCGGTACGGCACCGAAGGAAGCCGTGCTCTGCGGGTCCTGCCGGCTCTGCGGGTTCTGCTGG
>NZ_JADKMA010000241.1 GCF_017676365.1 Streptomyces oryzae | reverse complement strand
GCCCCGCGGGGAGGGGGTCACACCCCCGTGCGCTCCGGCTCGCGCGGCGGGGGCACCGTGGCGACGGTGTCCTTGTCGAGCCGCAGTCCCTTGCGGAGACCTTCGCCCTCGACGTCGACGTTCGGCAGCAGCCGGTCCAGCCAGCGCGGGAGCCACCAGGCGCGGCGGCCCAGCAGGGCGAGGACCGCGGGCACGATGGCCATCCGCACCACGAACGCGTCGAAGAGGATGGCGATGGCGAGGCCGAAGCCCATCATCTTGATCATGGATTCGGAGGAGCCGATGAACCCGGCGAAGACGCTGATCATGATGATGCCCGCGGCGGTCACCACCCGTGCGCCCAGCCGGAATCCGCTGACGATGGCCTGGCCGGGATTCTCCCCGTGGACGTACGCCTCGCGCATCCGCGTCACCAGGAAGACCTCGTAGTCCATCGCGAGCCCGAAGATCACGCCGATCATGAAGATCGGCATCATGCTCATGATCGGCCCGGTCTGTTCCACGCCGATGACGTCCGCCAGCCAGCCCCACTGGAAGACGGCCACCACGGAGCCCAGCGCCGCCAGCACCGACAGCAGGAAGCCGAGCGCCGCCTTGAGCGGTACCAGCACCGAGCGGAAGACCAGCATCAGCAGCACGAAGGCCAGGCCCACCACCAGCGCCAGGTAGGGCACCAGTGCGTCGTTCATGACCTGCGAGAAGTCGATGGCGACCGCCGTGGAGCCGGTGACCAGCAGGGTGGCGCCGGTCTCCTTCTCGATCGCGTCCGACTGGTCCCGGATGTCGTGCACGATCTTCTTGGTGCGCTCGTCACTGGGGCCGTACTTCGGGACGGCCATCAGCGTGGCGGTGTCACCGCTCTTGTTCAGCTGCGGCGGGCTGACCGCGACGACGCCGTCCACCTTCTGCAGCCGCTTCTGGATCTCGGCGGCAGCGGCCTTCGGGTTGTCGGCGCCCGTCAGGTCCCCGACGTTCATCAGCGGACCGTTGAAGCCCGGACCGAACCCGTCGGAGAGCAGGTCGTACGCCTTGCGCTGGGTGGTGCTCTCCGGCTGGTTGCCCTCGTCGGGCAGGCCGAGCTTCATGGCGCCGACCGGCAGCGCCAGGGTGCCGAGCGCCAGTACGGCGGTCACCAGCACCAGCACGGGGCGGCGCAGCACGAAACCGGCCCACCGGGCACCGGCCTTGGGGCGCTGGCCCTCGGCGTCGGCGGCGGGCGGCACGCCCGTCTCCGGGTTGGCCTTGCGCACCCGGCGGCCGAAGATCCGCTTGCCGACCATGCCGAGCGCGGCGGGCACCAGCGTGAGCGCGACCAGCACGGCGATGACCACGGTCCCGGCGGCGGCCAGGCCCATCTTGGTGAGGACCGGGATGTTGACGACGGAGAGCCCGACGAGCGCGATCACGACGGTCAGCCCGGCGAAGACGACCGCGGAGCCCGCCGTTCCGACGGCGCGTCCGGCCGCCTCCTCGCGCTCCCGGCCCTCGGTCAACTCCGCGCGGTAACGGGAGGCGATGAACAGCGCGTAGTCGATGCCGACCGCAAGGCCGATCATCATGGCCAGCGTCGTGGTGTTGGCGGACAGGCCGAGGGTGGCGCCGAGCGCGGTGATCGAGGAGATCCCGATGAACACCCCGATCAGCGCGGTGACCAGCGGCAGCCCTGCGGCGATGAGTGAGCCGAAGGTGAGGATCAGCACGACGGCGGCCACGCCGATACCGATCACCTCCGCGTTGCCCATCTCCGGCTCCACCAGGAGCGCGTCGCCGCCGGTCTCCACGGTCAGGCCGCTGTCGCGGGCCGACTGGGCGGCGTCCTTGATGCCCTCACGGGTCTTGTCGGTGATCTCCTGGGCCGGGACCTTGTAGGTCACCGACGCGTAGGCGATGCTGCCGTCTTTGCTGATCGCCCCGCTGTTCTTGACGAACGGGTCGGAGACGGCCGCCGCCTGGCCGCCGCTCAGCTCCTCGCGGGTCTTCTCGATGGCGGCCTTGTTCTCGGATGCGGTGACCTTCTCGCCGGTGGGCGCGCGGAAGACCATACGGGCCGTCGCACCCTCGGCGTTGGCGTCAGGGAAGCGCTCTTCCAGCAGGTCGAAGGCTTTCTGGGCCTGGGTGCCGGGCAGCGCGAAGTCGTCGTCTGGCGGACTGGAGGCGGTGGACGCGCCGGCTCCGGCCGCCACCAGCAGGGCCACCCATATCAGGGCGACGATGCGGCGACGCCGGAAGGCGAGTCTGCCGAGCTTGTACAGGAAGGTGGCCACGAGAGAGGTTCTCCGGTCTCGAGGTCGGACAGTTGGACGGTGCGGTGGAGCAGAGCGCTACAGCGGGGTGCGCTGAGGGAGCGCGGCGTGGGGGGGGCGCCGCAGGCCCGGCAATGAGAGCTCATGTCAATCGACGCTTCCTCGCACCTCCGGGGGTGACTCGGCGCCCGGAAATGAGGGACACGTCACAAGTTGCTTAGGTACAAATCCACGCGAAACATGGAATAGATGACCGACCACGGCGCGTATCTCCGCTTTCCACACCTGCATGGCGATCTGCTCTGCTTCGTCGCCGAGGACGACCTGTGGGTCGCCCCGGTCCCGGAGCCCGGGACGCCGTCGGAGCGGGCGTGGCGGCTGACCGTGGACCGCACCCGGATCAGCCACCCCCGCTTCTGTCCCGACGGGCGGCGGATCGCCTTCGCCAACTGGCGCAGCCTGGACCCGGAGGTCTATCTGGTCCCGACGCAGGGCGGTCCAGCGCGGCGGCTGACGTACTGGGGCGCGACCGACACCCGGGTGCGCGGCTGGACCCCGGAGGGCGATGTGCTGGCGGTGGCCTCGCACGGTGAGCCGTTCGCCCACCGCGCCTGGGCGTACCGCATCCCCGTGGACAGCCCGGACGCTCCACCCGAGAGCCGCCCGGACGCCTCGTGCCCCGGCAGCAGACTGCCGTGGGGGCCCGTCTCGGACATCTGTGTGGCCGAGCAGGAGGGCGAGCGCCGCACGCTGCTGCTGACCGGGACGCCGCCGCACGAGCCCGCGAGCTGGAAGCGGTACCGGGGCGGCGCCACGGGGCGGATGTGGCTCCAGGGCGAGCGGCTGCTGCCGGAACTGGAAGGGCACCTGGACTCGGTGATGCTGGTGGGGGACCGCATCGCCTTCCTCTCCGACCACGAGGGCGTCGGCAACCTCTACTCCTGCTGCCCGGACGGCAGCGATCTGCGCCGGCACACCGACCACGACGCGTTCTACGCCCGGCACGCGTCCACCGACGGACGGCGGGTGGTCTACCAGTGCGCGGGCGAGCTGTGGATGGTCGACGACTTCGCCCACGTGGCCCGTCCCCGCCGGCTCGACGTACGGCTGGGCGGCCAGCGCGCGGGCCGGCGCCCCTACCAGGTGCCCGCCGCCGCGCATGTGGACGCGATGGCCGTCGACCCCACCGGGCGGGCCAGCGCGGTCGGCGTACGCGGCAGCCTCTACTGGCTCACCCACCGCGACGGCCCGGCACGGGCGCTGGCGGACGCGCCCGGGGTGCGGGTGCGGCTGCCCACCATGCTGGGCGACACGGGGCGGATCGCCTATGTCACCGACGCGGAGGGCGAGGACGCCATCGAGATCACGGATCTGCCCCGCGCCTCCCGGCCCCGGCCTCCTTACCGGATCGCCGCCGGCCGGCTGGGGCGGGTGCTGGAGCTGGTCGCCTCGCCCTCCGGTGAACGGCTGGCGGTCGTGGCGCACGACGGGCGGCTGCTGCTGGTCGATGTTCCCGAGCTGGACGGGACGGCCGAGGAAGCGGAAGGCTCCGGGACGGCCGAGGGGGCTGCAGGCTCCGGGACGGCCGCCATCAGCGAGGTCGTACGCTCCGACAACGGCCCGGTGCACGGTCCCGCCTTCGCGCCCGACTCACGGTGGCTGGCCTGGGCGCACCCGGGAGTGGGACGGTCCCTGGCCTGCATCAAGATCGCGAAGGTCTCGGAGCCGGAGGGCGAGCGGACCGTACTCGACGTCACGGACGGCCGGTTCGAGGACGAACAGCCGGTCTTCACCCGGGACGGGCGCTATCTCGCCTTCCTCTCCTGGCGCGGCTTCGACCCGGTCTACGACGTGCACACCGGCGACCTCTCCTTCCCGCTGGGCTGCCGCCCGTACCTGGTGCCGCTCTCCTCGGCGACGCTCTCGCCGTTCGCGCTGACCCCGGAGGGCCGCCCGGCCGCGGGCGGGCTCGACCCGCACGACCGGCCGGCGGGCGGCGCCGAGGAGGAGGGGCCCGAGGCCGCGGTGCTGGTGGAGGCGGAGGGGCTGCCCAACCGGGTCACCCCGTTCCCGGTGACGGCCTCGAAGTACGCGGCGCTGTGCCCGGTCGCCGGGGGCGGGCTGATCTGGCTGCGGTACCCGATCTCCGGCGCGCTCGGCGAGACGTTCGTCAACCCGGCCGACACCTCGGGGCGTCCCACCCTCGAACACTTCGATCTGACGACCGCCAAGCACACCGAACTCACCAGCGACATCGACTGGTTCGCGCCCAGCGGCGACGGCACCCGGCTGGTCGTCAACGACGAGGGTCTGCTGCGGGTGATCCCGGCAGACCAGCAGGCCGACTCGGACACGACCACCTACATCGATCTGCGCCGCATCCTGCACGACGTCGATCCGGCGGCCGAGTGGCGGCAGGCGTACGAGGAGGCCGGGCGGCTGATCCAGGCGTACTTCTGGGACCCGGGGATGAGCGGCATCGACTGGGAGTCGGTTCTGGACCAGTACCGCCCGCTGGTGGAACGGGTCGCCTCGCCCGACGAGTTCGCCGACCTGCTGCGCGAAGTGCTCGGCGAACTCGGCACCTCGCACGCGTACGTCACCCCGGCGCGGCGCGACGAGGGCCCCTCGCACTATCAGCGGCCCATCGGCTTCCTGGGCGCCGATCTGATGCGCACCCCCGACGGCGACTGGCAGATCGCCCGCATCCTGCCGGGCAACTCCTCCGACTCGCGGGCCCGCTCCCCGCTCGCAGGCTCGCCGGTACGCGAGGGGGCACTGCTCACCCATGTCGACGCGCGGCCCGTCGATCCGGTCAGCGGCCCGGCACCGCTGCTGGCAGCAGCGGGAGGGACGACGGTCGAACTGACGCTCCAGCAGGCGGGGCCGCGCCGGGTCGCCGCCGTCCCGCTGATCGATGAGCGCCCGCTGCGCTACCAGGACTGGGTGGCCCGCCGCCGGGAGGTCGTCCGCGAGCTGAGCGACGGCAGGTGCGGCTATCTGCACATCCCCGACATGGGCGGCTCGGGCTGGGCCCAGTTCAACCGCGACCAGCGGCTGGAGGTCTCCCGGCCCGCGCTGATCGTGGACGTACGCGGCAACGCCGGCGGGCACATCAGCGAGCTCGTCCTGGAGAAGCTCACCCGCACCATCCTGGGCTGGGACCTCACCCGCAACGCGCAGCCCGTCACCTACACCAGCAACGCACCGCGCGGCCCGGTGGTCGCCGTCGCCGACGAGGCCACGGCCTCCGACGGCGACATGATCATCGCCGCGTTCCGGCTGCTCGGCCTCGGCCCCGTCGTCGGCGCCCGCACCTGGGGCGGCGTCGTCGGGATGACGGGCAGGCACCGGCTCGGCGACGGCACGGTGATCACGGTGCCGATGAACGCCGCGTGGTTCGAGGGCTACGGGTGGTCGGTGGAGAACCGCGGCGTGGAGCCGGACATCGAGGTGCTGCGCACCCCCCTGGACTGGGCCGAGGGCCGCAGCTCCGTGCTGGGCACCGCCGTGAGCACAGCCCTCGACCTGCTGGAGCGGCACCCGGCCAGGACGCCGCCCGACTATGCGAACGTCCCGGACCGCTCCCGGCCGCAGCTGCCGCCGCGGCACTGAGCCCTGCGGGCGGCTTTTGTTGCGCATGCACGCTGTGCGCCGCCGTGGCAGGGTGGAAAGTGCCCGTGAGAAGACACTTCCGACACGTCTGAAGGAGTGACGATGGGCATCGCAGACCAGTTCAAGTCCAAGGCCGAGCAGCTTCGGCACAAGGGCAAGGAGAAGAAGGCCCAGTCCGGCGGCAAGCGCGGTGGTGGGCAGGATGCCCGGGAGAGGGCGCAGGAGCTGAAGGACAAGGCCCAGCGGCGGGCCCAGGAGTGGAAAGAGAAGAACCGCTGAGGGGGGTGCCCCTGTCCGTTGCTTGCGGGCTGCGGGTGCTTTGTGGTTTCTGGGGGCACCTCCCGGCCGAAGGCTGGGGGAGCAGTTCCCCGCACCCCTGACGGGGCGCGGGGAACTGGTGCGTTGCCGCCCATGCGGAGCACCTACCGTGAAGCCCGCGCCCTCTCATCGGCCTCGCCGCCCGCGCCGACGAGCCCCGTGGAGACCCCGCCCGCAGCCGCCACCCGAGGAGCGATGGCCCTCATTTCGCGCTGTCCCAAGGGGCCACCGATGAGCGGGGCCAAATATCCGCGTATGCCCTGCATCCCGCGCAGCCACCACTGCCCGTACACATGCGGGGCACGCCGCTCGATCCCCGCGACGAGCCGGTCGACGGCGGGCCCGAGCGGATACGTCTTGTTGGTCGGCCACGGCAGCCGCTGCCGTACGTCCCGCATCACCTCGTCCGCGTCGGCGCCGCGCACCATGTCGGTGTCGGTCCAGCTCAGATAGCCGACGCCGACGCCGACGCCCTTGTAGCCGACCTCCGCTCGCAGACTGTGCGCGAACGCCTCCACACCGGACTTGGACGCGCAGTACGCCGTCATCATGGGGGCCGGGGTGATGGCCGCGAGTGAGGCGATCTGGAGGAAGTAGCCGCGCGACTCCTCCAGCACGGGCAGGAAGGCGCGCCCTGTGACGGCGCCGCCGATGAGGTTGACCTCGATCACCCGGCGCCAGGCGACCGGATCGGAGTCCATGAAAGGACCGCCCACGGCCACCCCCGCGTTGGCGACGGTGATGTCGACCTTCCCGAAGTGCTCCTTGACCTCGCGGGCGACCCGCGCCATGGCCTCGTGGTCGGTGACGTCCGCATACCAGTGCGCGGAGTCGGTGTGCAGCGAGGCGGCGACCCGCTTCAGCTCGTCCGGCTCCAGCCCGACCAGCGCGATCCGCGCACCGCGCGCCGCCATCTTCCGCGCGAGCAGCGCCCCTACGCCGCGGGCCGCGCCGGTGATGACGGCGACCTGGCCCTCCAGACCGACTCTGGTCATGCGCTCTTCTCCTTTGTGTCCTCGGCGGCTGTGGCGGCGAGATGGTCCCGTACGAGCGCCGCGAGCACGCTGCTGACCGTCTCCGGCTCCTCCAGCGGCGTCATGTGCCCGCGCCGCTCCAGCTGGTGCACTCCTGTGCAGTGCGGGAGCGCGGCTGCCAGCCGGTGGGCGTGCGGGAGCGGGGTGAGGCGGTCGTGGGTGCCGATGACGACCGCGGTGGGCGCGTCCAGCCGCGGCACCTTGGCCGACAGGTCGAGCCCGGCCAGCACCCCGCCCCACGCGGACCTGACCCGGCGCGGACAGGCGTGCACGATGCGCGCCGTCGCCTCGACGGCCGCCGGCTCCGGAGCGGGCCCGAGCGTGCCGTACGCGAGGGCCTTGCGGGTCAGCGGGCTGACGGGCCCCAGCGGCGCGGCCGAGCCCAGCAGCGCCCGGTGCGCGACGGCACGCACCCTCTCGGAGCGGAACGGCAGCACCCGCGCCTGGCCCGTCAGATGTTCGGCGCCGGTGCTGCAGAGCAGCAACGCGGCCGCGCGCTCGCGCAGTTGCCTCCGGCCTGCCGCCGCCATGAGGGTCATGCCGCCCATCGAGTGGCCACCGACGACCGCTCGTTCGCCGGGCTCCAGTGCGGCGTCCAGTACGGCGCACAGATCGTCGGCGAGCATGGCGGTGCTGTAGGCCATGGGCGTCGCGGCGGCGGGGCTGCGGCCGTGCCCGCGCTGGTCGTAGACGATGACGCGGTGGCCGCTTCGGGTCAGCTCGCGGATGACCGGCGCCCAGAACAGCGTCGAACAGGTCCAGCCGTGGGCGAGGACGACGGCGGGGTCGCCGTCGCGGCCGTGCACCTCGACGGGGAGGGGCACCCCGTCCCCGGAGCGCGCGGTCAGCTCGCGCGCGGGCGCGGGCGGCGCATAGCGCCCGGTCAGCCCTTTGAGGTGAGCTGTGCTGGTGATCCGGCTCATCGCACGTCCTCCCCCGCGGCGGCTCCCCCGCTGACGCTCCCGGCCAGCAGCGGCGCCTTGCGGCGGGCTGCGGTACCCGCACCGCTGCGCGGCGCACGCAGCACCTCGTACTCCTCCAGCCGCACCTCACGGGTGACCTTGCGGAACTCCGCGGTGGTGCCCGGCCATACGGCGACGGGCCGTCCCTGCGCGTCCAGATACCAGCTCGTGCAGCCGGTCTCCCAGACGGTGGATTTGATGCGTTCGCGCAGTTTCGCGTTGTAGGCGTGCTGGGCGATGGGCCGTACGTCCAGCGCGGCCTTGTCGCCGCCGCCGAGGGTGTCCAGCTTGCGTACGTAGTCGACCAGGTAGTTGAGCTGCGCTTCGATGATCAGCACCATCGAGCTGGTGCCGAGACCGGTGTTGGGACCGATGATGAACAGGAAGTTGGGGAAGCCGGTGGTGGTCGTCCCGCGCAGCGCGTTCATCCCGTCCGCGGCCCAGGACTCGGCCAGCGTCTCGCCGTCGGCGCCCTTGACGAGGTGTGCGAGGGGCATGTCGGAGACGTAGAAGCCGCTGCAGAAGACCACCGCGTCGACCTCCGCCTCACGGCCGTCGGCGGAGACGAGGGTGTTGCCGCGGATCTCCTTGAGCCCGGAGTCGATGACGTGCGTGTTGGGCCGGGCGAGCGCCGGATAGTAGTCGTCGGACAGCAGCGTGCGCTTGCAGCCCACCCGGTAGTCCGGCGTCAGCTTGCGGCGCAGCTCCGGATCCTTGACGGCGCGCTTCATGTGCAGCTTGGCGACCTGCTCCACGGCGGGCAGCAGCTTCGGATAGTTGGCGAAGACCTGCGTCTCCAGCTCCCGTACGCCCCACAGCGCGAAGCGGCGCAGCTTCTGGGTGGCGGGGAAGCGGGAGTGCAGCTTCCGCTCGGCCCTGCTGATCGCGCGGTCGTTGCGCGGCAGCACCCAGGCCGGAGTGCGCTGGAAGACGGTCAGCTCGCCGGCGACCGGCTGGATGGCCGGGATGATCTGGATGGCCGAGGCGCCGGTGCCGATGACAGCGACCCGCTTGCCGCGCAGGTCGTAGTCGTGGTCCCAGGTGGCGCTGTGGAAGACCTTGCCCTCGAAGGAGTCCAGCCCCGGGACGTCGGGCAGCCTGGGCTCGGACAGCGGCCCCGCGGCGGAGACGACCACGTCGGCCGTCAGCGTGCCCGCCGAGGTCACCACCCGCCAGTACAGCTCGGCCGCGTCCCAGCTCAGCTGCTGCACCTCGGTGTTGAAGCGGATGTGCTGGCGCAGCCCGAAGGTGTCGGTGACCTGCTCCAGATAGGCGCGGATGTCCGGCTGGGGCGAGAAGCTGCGCGGCCACTCCGGGTTGGGCGCGAAGGAGAACGAGTACAGGTGCGAGGGGATGTCGCACGCGCACCCGGGATAGGTGTTGTCGTGCCAGGTGCCGCCCACGGCCTCCCTGCGCTCCAGGAGGACGAAGTCCGTCACCCCCGCACGGCGCAGCCGGACGGCGGCTCCCAGGCCGCCGAATCCGGTACCGATCACCGCCACCCGTACGTGCTCCTGCTCGTGCTCGGCCGCCATGCCGCCGCCTCCCGGGATCTGTCGCGTGCTGCGCTTTCGTGCGGGACCAACAACTGTGCCAGTAATCACTGGCATGGTCACGAGAGTAGGGCAGCGGAATACTCATGGGTAGGGGTCGGCCCGAGGAAAGTTACCGGCGGTCGCACCGGGGTGGCGCCCTCGTCCCGCCGCTTAGGCTGGAGCGGTGGCGAGTGCGAACGAGCAGCACAGGACTGAGAGGCC
>NZ_JADKMA010000240.1 GCF_017676365.1 Streptomyces oryzae | reverse complement strand
CCCCACCGCCGTCCCCGAGCGGATCCCCGACCCCTTCCGAGAGCGCCACCCCGAGTCACCCCCCGAGCCCGAGCGCTTCCCCGTCCTGAGCTGCCCCCCTGCCTGCTGTGCTTGGGCAGTCTGCTCCCCCAAGCTCTTCGAGCAGGGGGTAGCCCCAGGCGCAGGGCTGGCAAGCGCAGCCCCCATGCCAGGTACGCGGGATCAGAGGCCGGCCCCGTTACCGTCGTCGGCATCCGCGGCCGCGCGGGCCGTAGCCGGATGTTCGGCCACCAGCGGCAGTTCGCTCGCCAGCCGCTGGGCGCACAGCTCGGCAAGCCGGTCGTACGCGGGCTTGCCCATGAGCTCGGTCAGCTCGGCCCGGTACGACTCGTACACGGGCTGCCCCGCACCGTGCGCGGACGGCGCCGCGGTGCACCACCAGTGCAGGTCGTGCCCTCCCGCGCCCCAGCCCCGCCGGTCGTACTCGCCGATGGTGATGTACAGCACTTCTTCGCCGTCCGGCAGCTCCACCCACTCGTAGCTGCGCCGGATCGGCAGCTGCCAGCAGACGTCGGGCTTGGTCTCCAGCGGTTCGCGGCCCTCGCGCAGGGCCAGGGCGTGCAGCGCGCAGCCATCGCCGCCCTCGAAATCGGGGCGGTTGTTGAAGATGCAGGCGCCCATCCAGCGCCGCGTCTGCCGCTCGCCCTCTTCGTTGACCTCGGTCCAGCCCAGCACACCGTTGCCCACGTCGTGGAACTGCCAGGTCTGCGGGGTCAGCCGGGCCACGTGCCCGGCGACGCGCTGCTCGTCCTCCTCGTCGGCGAAGTGGGCGCCCAGCGTGCAGCAGCCGTCGGTGGGGCGGCCGGGCTCGATACCCCGGCAGCCCTTGCCGAACAGGCAGTTCCAGCGGGACGTCAGCCAGGTCAGGTCGCAGCGGAAGACCTGCTCGTCGTCGGCCGGGTCCGGGAACTCCACCCAGGCGCGGGCGAAGTCGAGGCCGACCTCCTCGTCGCGCGCCCGGGGCGCGGGCAGCGCCTCGTGCACGCCGTCTTGCTTCATGTGCTTCGCCGCTTTCGTCTTACCCACGCCCCCAGCGTACGGGTCACGCGCCGCGCCGCCCCGTAGGCCGCACCCTCCTCACGGTCCCCGCGAGGCAACACGGGCCAGCCCAGGAACGCATGGCACCCCACTGCCGCGCCGGGCGAACTTCCCGTAACGTCGGCGGGGAGGTTCCCGGTGGCCGGGAGGTACCTCCAGCGGTGGCCGGGGGAGGAGGCTAGCGTGCTGGGTATGAGACTCGGTGTCCTCGATGTGGGCTCTAACACGGTCCACCTGCTCGTGGTGGACGCGCACCCCGGTGCCCGGCCCCTGCCCGCGTACTCCCACAAGACGACGCTGCGGCTCGCCGAACTCCTGGAGGCGGACGGGTCGATCAGCGAGGAGGGCATCGACCGGATCTGCGCCACGCTCAACGAGGCGCTGGAGATCTCCGAGGACAAGGGCGTCGAGGCGCTGCTGCCCTTCGCGACCTCCGCCGTGCGCGAGGCCACCAACGCGGAGCGTGTACTGGACCGGATCGCCACGGAGACCGGCGTCAAGCTCGAGGTGCTCTCCGGCGCCGACGAGGCGCGGCTGACGTTCCTCGCGGTGCGCCGCTGGTTCGGCTGGTCGGCGGGGCGGCTGCTGGTGCTGGACATCGGCGGCGGCTCGCTGGAGATCGCGTACGGCCTCGACGAGGAACCCGACGCGGCGGTGTCGCTGCCGCTGGGCGCCGGGCGGCTCACCTCCGGCTGGCTGCCGGGCGACCCGCCGGACCCGGCGGACGTCCGTGCCCTGCGGCGGCATGTGCGCGCCGAGATCGGCCGTACGGTCGGTGAGTTCAACCGGTTCAGCCGGCCCGACCATGTGGTGGCGACGTCCAAGACGTTCAAGCAGCTCGCCCGGATCGCGGGGGCGCCCCGCAGCGCCGAGGGCCTTTACGCCCGCCGGGTGCTGGGCCGGTCCTCGCTGGAGGAGTGGGTGCCGAAGCTCGCGGTGATGCCCGCCAGTGAGCGTGCCACGCTGCCCGGCGTCTCGGAGGGCCGCGCCCAGCAGCTGCTGGCGGGCGCCCTCGTCGCCGAGGCAGCGCTGGACCTCTTCGCCGTCCCGGAGGCCGAGATCTGCCCCTGGGCGCTGCGGGAGGGCATCATCCTCCGCCGCCTGGACCGCCTGCGCTCCGCGTAGCGGCCGCGCGCTTTCTGCGGCGAGGGGCGCACCTTTGCCGCGACGGTGCTGCCGCGCCTGCTTCCGCCGCGACGGTGCTCTGGCGGCGACCGTTTTCCCGCCGCAACGGTGTCCAGCCGCGACGGCGGCGTCCGGCGGTGCCGAGCCCACCCGCAGTGCGGGTATTTCCGGCACCGTCGTTCTGGTGCGTAGTCGCTGAGCGCCGCTGCGTCGGGAACGGGACCGGCGGACGAAGCCCGTCCCCCTGTGAGCGGGAGCCCTCTCACAGGGGCCGACCCCTCGCGGGCAGCGAACCGCGCTTAGGGTGGCTGGGTGGGCATCGAAAGCGTGCGGGTCCCCCAGGCGAAGGTCGCGCTGTCGACGGCCTCGGTCTACCCGGAGTCGACGGCCGCGGCCTTCGAGATCGCCGCGCGCCTCGGCTACGACGGCGTCGAGGTCATGGTCTGGACGGACCCGGTCAGCCAGGACGTGGACGCGCTGCGCCGGCTGTCCGACTTCCACAGGGTGCCGATACTCGCCGTACACGCTCCGTGCCTCCTCATCACGCAGCGTGTGTGGTCGACGGACCCGTGGACGAAGCTGCAACGGGCCAGGGCGGCAGCAGAGACGCTCGGCGCGAGCACCGTCGTCGTGCATCCGCCGTTCCGCTGGCAGCGCACGTACGCGCGCGAGTTCGAGCGCGGCGTATGGCGGATGGCGAACGAGACCGACGTACGGTTCGCGGTCGAGAACATGTACCCCTGGCGCTACCGGGACCGCGAGATGCTGGCCTACGCCCCCGACTGGGACCCCACTCAGAACGACTACCGGCACTTCACGATCGACCTCTCGCACACGGCGACCGCCCGTAACGACACGCTCGCCATGGTCGACCGGATGGGCGACCGCCTCGGTCACGTCCACATCGCGGACGGCAACGGCTCGGCCAAGGACGAGCACCTGGTCCCGGGGCGCGGCTCGCAGCCGTGCGCCGAGGTGCTGGAGCGGCTGGCGGCGCGCGGGTTCGACGGGCACGTCGTCGTCGAGGTGAACACGCGGCGTGCCATGTCGGCCGCCGAGCGCGAGGAGGACCTGGCCGAAGCCCTCGCCTACACCCGCCTGCACCTCGCGGCCCCGGGCGGCACGCTCGGCAACGGCCAGGGCGGCAACGGCGCGGGCGACCGCGAGGGCGATCGCCAGGGCAGTGACCAGGCCACCGGTCACCCCGCCGGGCGGGGCAAGGCATGACCCCGGACCCCTCCCACGAGCCGGCCTCGGAGCCGGAACCGCAGCCGACCCCGGCCCCGGAGCCCGCACCCCGCAGGCGCGGGCGCCCCGCGCGCCGTACCGCCGAGGCGGGCCCGGGGGCACGGGAGCGCATCCTGGCCTCGGCCCGGGGCGAGTTCGCCGAGCACGGCTACGACAAGGTCTCCGTACGCGCCATCGCACGCGGCGCGGGCGTGGACGCGGCGCTGGTCCACCACTACTTCGGCACCAAGGAGCAGGTGTTCGCCGCGGCGGTCGAGGGCGCCATGGCACCGGTGGTGGAGGTCCCCGCACTGCTGGAGGCCACCTCGCGCGAGGCGCTGGGGGAGACCATCACCCGCGCGTTCCTCGGGATCTGGGAGGACCCGGCCACCCGTGAACCGGTGCTGGCGATCGTGCGCTCCGCGGTCAACAACGAGCGCGCTGCGGCGGTCTTCCGCGGACTGCTGACCCCCGTACTGCTCAGCCGGGTCGCCTCGCTGCTGCCCGAGCCCGACGCCGAGCTGCGGGTCAGCCTGGCGGCGGCCCAGCTGGTGGGCGTCGCCCTGCTGCGGCACGTGATCCGGCTGGAACCGGTGGCCTCCGAGCCGCTGGAGACCGCCGTCGCCCGGCTGGCGCCCGTCGTCCAGCACCACCTCACGGGGCCCACCGGCGCCCGGGACGGCTCCGTCCATCATCCGGACCCACTGTCCGGATCCTGAGCCGTAGGCGTACCCTCGGTTCTTCTACGTACCGCAGCGGCCGCAGGGCCCCGACGCCATGGCGGCCGCCCGCACCAAGGGAGAGGCAGCCATGCCCGAGCTGAGGTCCCGCACCGTCACCCACGGACGCAACATGGCAGGGGCGCGTGCCCTTATGCAGGCGTCCGGCGTAGCGCGTGAGGACTTCGGCAAGCCGGTCATCGCGGTCGCCAACAGCTTCACCGAGTTCGTGCCGGGCCACACCCACCTCCAGCCGGTGGGCCGGATCGTGTCCGAGGCGGTCAAGGCGGCGGGCGGCATCCCGCGCGAGTTCAACTCGATCGCGGTGGACGACGGCATCGCCATGGGCCACGGCGGCATGCTCTACTCGCTGCCCTCCCGGGACCTGATCGCCGACTCGGTCGAGTACATGGTCGAGGCGCACTGCGCGGACGCGCTGATCTGCATCTCCAACTGCGACAAGATCACGCCCGGGATGCTGATGGCCGCGCTGCGGCTCAACATCCCCACCGTCTTCGTCTCCGGCGGCCCCATGGAGGCCGGCCGCGCGACGCTGGTGAACGGCACCGTCCGCAAGCTGGACCTGGTCGACGCGATGTCGGAGGCCGTCAACGACAAGGTCTCCGACGAGGACATCCTCCGGATCGAGGAGAACGCCTGTCCGACCTGCGGCTCCTGTTCGGGCATGTTCACCGCGAACTCCATGAACTGCCTCACCGAGGCCATCGGCCTGGCCCTGCCCGGCAACGGCTCCGTGCTGGCCACCCACACGGCGCGCAAGGAGCTGTACGAGACGGCGGGCCGTACGGTCGTCGAGATCGCCCAGCGCTACTACGACCAGGACGACGCCACCGTCCTGCCGCGCAGCGTCGGCTCCCGCGCCGCCTTCGAGAACGCCATGGCACTCGACATCGCCATGGGCGGCTCAACCAATACGATCCTGCACCTGCTGGCGGCGGCCCAGGAGGCCGAGCTGGACTTCACGATGGCCGACATCGACCGGCTCTCCCGCAAGCTGCCCTGCCTGGCCAAGGTCGCCCCGAACGTGGCGCCGGGCGGCACGTACTACATGGAGGACGTGCACCGCGCCGGCGGCATCCCCGCCATCCTGGGCGAGCTCTACCGCGGCGGGCTGCTCAATGAGGACGTGCACACCGTGCACGCCGACTCGCTGGACGAGTGGCTCAAGACCTGGGACATCCGCGGCGGCTCCCCGTCCCCCGAGGCCGTCGAGCTCTTCCACGCCGCACCGGGCTGCAAGCGCTCCGCCGAGGCGTTCTCGCAGTCCGAGCGCTGGGAGGCGCTGGATGTCGACGCGGCGGGCGGCTGCATCCGCGACGTCGAGCACGCCTACTCCGCCGAGGGCGGGCTGGCGGTGCTGTACGGCAACCTCGCCGAGAACGGCTGCGTGGTGAAGACCGCGGGCGTGGACGAGTCGATCCTGACCTTCACCGGGCCCGCGGTGGTGTGCGAGTCCCAGGAGGACGCCGTCCAGAAGATCCTCGACAAGACGGTCAAGGAGGGCGACGTCGTCGTCATCCGCTACGAGGGCCCCAAGGGCGGACCTGGGATGCAGGAAATGCTCTACCCCACCTCCTTCCTCAAGGGCCGCGGCCTGGGCAAGACCTGTGCGCTGATCACCGACGGCCGGTTCTCGGGTGGTACGTCGGGGCTGTCCATCGGCCACATCTCGCCGGAGGCGGCGGGGGGCGGCACGATCGCGCTGGTCGAGGACGGCGACACCGTCGTCATCGACATCCCCAACCGGCAGCTGCGCCTCGACGTCCCCGACGAGACGCTGGCCGCCCGCCGCGAGGCACTGGCCGGCCGGTACGCCCCCGCAGCCCGCGAACGCAAGGTCTCCACCGCCCTGCGCGCCTACGCGGCCATGGCCACCAGCGCCGACCGCGGCGCGGTGCGCGACGTGACACTGCTGGAACGCTGAGCGCCCCAAAGAGGCGCGGGGACCTGCGCGACCAGCCCCTCACCGGCCGTCAGGCCGCAGCCGACAGCCAGGGGCAGACGCCGCCCGGAACCCCGCACGGTCATAATCGAAACGTGCCCGAGCAACCGAAGACCCCCGACGCCCCGACCCCGGAACCGCTCCGTTTCTACGGCACCACCTGGGTCGACCACTCAGGCGGCTACGGGCTGCGCCGCGCAGCCCTGGGCATCGGCGCGGTACTGGCGGCGATCGCCGGCGCCTTCGTGCTGCGGTTCGCCTACCAGGGCGTCGTACTGGCCGACATCGGAAAATGGGCAAGCATCCTGCTCGTCGCCTCATTCGCCGTATGCAGCGCAATGGCGTTCTCCCGCACCCTCACCCACTACGGCCGCCGCCCCACCGAGCGCGAGGCGGCGGCCGAGTCCTCGATGCGCAGCATCCGGATCATCGGCTTCATCGGCGTACTGCTCGCCTACGCGGTGCGCACCTGCGTGGAGGCGCCCGGCGAGCAGCTGCACCGCGCCGAGTACGAGGCCGCGCTCGTCCGGTACGAACGGCAGCGCTCCGCCCGCACCGGCAACCCCGCGGCGCGCAAGCGGAACCGGAAGCAGAAACGCTGATCCCGCAACCCCCGACACCCCCTCCGGGAGGGCCCTTCAGGGCCCTCCCGCAGTCGTCTCAGGGGGAACCCTGAACTGTCCCCGACTAGGGGCTTCTTGGCTCGACACCCCGCTCCGTCACATGTCAGATTCTTCTTACACCCAAGAGAGAGGGGTCGCGGTGAGCGCGATCGAGACCCCGACCGGAGACGAGCTGCTGAAGATCCTGACGGCGCTCGGCAATCCGCACCGGATGCGGATCGTTGCGGCGCTGACCCAGGGCCGGAACTACGTCAGCAGACTCGCCCGCGAGATCGGCATGAGCCGCCCCCTGCTGCACATGCACCTCCAGCGACTGGAGGCGGCCGGTCTCGTCGTCGGGTCGCTGGAGCTGTCGGACAGCGGCAAGGCGATGAAGTTCTTCGAGGTGGCCCCGTTCGCCTGCGCCCTGACCCCACAGGCCGTCGCGGAGGCGGCAGGCACCCTCACCGATCAGGACCAGGACGAGAACCAGCACGGGAAAGCGAGAACGCAGTGAACGATCAGCTGACGAACACGGCATCCGCCGACCCGGCCGGTGTGTGGGCGGCGGCACTCGGCACCGGCGGGCTCTTCGTCCTGCTGATCGTCATCGTCTGGCAGATCGCCGCCACCTGGCGGTCCCGCATGCTGGCCGCCCGCGAGCAGCAGTACAAGGCGCTGACCGAGAAGTACGCCCAGCTCTTGGAAGACAACGTCGAACTGCACCGCCGCACCCTGGACGAACTCACCCAGGCCCGGCAGTCCATCGCCTCGATGGAAAAGATGATGCGCGAGATCGAGTAGCCGGCCCGCCATCCCCGCACCACCGCGCTCGTACGGCCGGGAGCGGCAACTCCCGGCCGTACACGTGAGCGTGAGCACTCCGCGAAGCCCTCGCGTCCCACACCCACACACGGAGGTTACCCATGCCTGCGCCCAGCGCGCTGCGCCGCCTGGCCACAGCCCCCGGCGGCAAGCGCACCAAATGGCTGGTCCTCGCCGCCTGGCTGATCATCGTCGTCGCTCTCGGACCGCTGGCCGGAAAGCTCGGCGAGGTCGAGGACAGCAGCTCCAACGCCTTCCTGCCCGGCAACGCCGAGTCCGCGAAGGTCAATACGGAGCTGGAGAAGTTCCGCGGCAAGGACGAGATCATCCCGGCCGTCGCCGTCTACTCCCGCACCGACTCCGCCACCACCAAGGCCGACGCCGCCAAGGCACGCGCCGACCGCGCCGACTTCGCGCCCCTGGTGGCCAAGGGCGAGAAGATCAGCGGCCCGATCCCGGCCGCGGACGGTAAGGCGCTGATGCTGGTGGTGCCGCTGACCACCGGCGACGACGACATGACCGACGACGTGGAGAAGATCCGCTCGGTCGCGGCGGCCAACGCGCCACCAGGGCTCGACATCGAGGTCGGCGGCCCGGCCGGCTCGCTGATCGACAACATCAAGGTCTTCGACAACCTCGACTCCACGCTGATGCTGGCCACCGGCGCCGTCGTCACGCTGCTGCTCCTGATCACCTACCGCAGCCCGCTGCTGTGGCTCTTCCCCGTGCTGTCGGTCGGCTTCGCCGCCGTCCTCACCCAGGTCACCACCTATGTGCTGGCCAAGTACGCCTCGCTTCCCGTCGATCCGCAGAGCGCGGGCATCCTGATGGTGCTCGTCTTCGGCGTCGGCACCGACTACGCGCTGCTGCTCATCGCCCGCTACCGCGAGGAGCTGCACCGCCACGAGGACCGGCACGCGGCCATGCGGCTCGCGCTGCGCCGCTCCGGGCCCGCGATCGTCGCCTCGGCCGGCACCATCGCCATCGGTCTCGCCTGCCTCGCCTTCGCGGACATCAACTCCTCGCGCTCGCTGGGACTTGTCGGTGCCGTCGGCGTCGTCTGCGCGCTGCTGGCGATGATCACCGTGCTGCCGGCGCTGCTGGTGCTGGCGGGTCGCTGGGTCTTCTGGCCGTTCGTGCCCCGCTACACGGAGACCTCGGCGGCTGCCGCCGCGGGGCAGCCCCGCGAGGCCCGTACGGTCTGGTCCCGGATCGGCGACCTGATCGCCCGCCGCCCGCGCTGGTCGTGGCTGATGTCCATCGCCGTCACCGCGGTGCTGGCGCTGAGCGCGGCCGGCATCACCATGGGGCTGACCAACGCGGAGATGTTCCAGGACAAGCCGGAGTCCGTCATCGCCCAGGAAAAGCTGTCCGCGCACTTCCCCTCCGGCTCCTCCGACCCGGCCACCGTCGTCGTACGCACACCGGCGCGTGCCGCTGCACAGCAGGCGGCGGAGGGCGTCGAGGGCGTGGAGTCCGTACGCGCCGCCGACCGTACCGCCGACGGATCGCTGACCTCCCTGTCCGTCACCCTGAAGGACGCACCGGACAGCGACGCGGCCAAGCACACCATCGACGGGCTGCGCACGGCGGTGCACAAGGTGGACGGCGCCGAGGCGCTGGTGGGCGGTACGACAGCGGAGTCGCTGGACACCCGGCGCGCCGCCGAGAGCGACCTGAAGGTCGTCATCCCGGTCGTGCTCGCCGTCGTCCTGCTGGTCCTGGTGGCGCTGCTGCGCTCGCTGATCGCGCCACTGGTGCTGCTGGCGACGGTGGTGCTGTCCTACTTCGGCGCGCTGGGAGCCTCGCACCTGATCTTCGAGTACGTCCTGGACTTCGCCGCGATGGACAACTCCCTGCCGCTGATGGGCTTCGTGTTCCTGGTCGCGCTGGGCATCGACTACAACATCTTCCTGATGACCCGGGTCCGCGAAGAGGTCGCCCTGCGGGGCCACAGCAAGGGCGTGCTGGCCGGGCTCAGCTCCACGGGCGGCGTGATCACCTCGGCGGGCATCGTGCTGGCCGCCACCTTCGCGGTGATCGCCTCCATGCCGCTGGTGTCCATGGCACAGCTCGGCGTGCTGGTCGGCATCGGTGTGCTGCTGGACACCTTCCTGGTCCGCACCGTCCTGGTCCCCTCGCTGGCGCTGGACCTCGGCGCCCGCATCTGGTGGCCGAGCCGGCTGGGCCGGGAGCGGCCGCAGGAGCCCCGAGTCGCCGAAGAAGAGCGGCGGGAGGCGGAGTTGGAGAGGGTGTAACCCCTTTCCGCCGCAACGGCGAGAGCTGACGAATCCGTCCAACGGCGGGAACAGCCGAATCCGCCGCAACGGCGAGAACAGAGACTGACGCATCCGGCGGTGCCGGACCAACCACAGCCCCATCGGTTGGTCCGGCACCGCCGTTCGTCGTGCGGCCCCTGTC
>NZ_JADKMA010000023.1 GCF_017676365.1 Streptomyces oryzae | reverse complement strand
GGAGCGGGCGGCGCGGCTGACACGGGCGGGGCCGACGCAGGCGCGGGCGGCGCAGGCGCGGGCGGTGGAGCAGGCGCGGTGGACGGGGCTGTCGGGGCCGGCGCGGGTGAGGCCGGCTCGTCCACGGTGATGCCGAAGTCCGTTGCGAGCCCTTCCAGTCCGGAGGAGTACCCCTGGCCCACGGCCCGGAACTTCCAGGCGTCGTTCCGCCGATACAGCTCCCCGAGCAGGAACGCCGTCTCGGACGTGGCTCCCGAGGCGTCGAACCGCGCCGCCTCGGCGCCGCTGTCCGCGTCCAGCACCCGAACGAACAGGCCGGGCACCTGGCTGAACGTGCCGTCTGTGGAGGCCGCGATCACCACGGTCGAGATCTCCTGCTCCACCGCGGACAGTTCGACCCGGATGGTTTCGAGCAGGCCCGTGCCGTCCTGGCGCCGGCCCTCGTGCCGCACCGAACCGCTGCGGTGCACAGGCTGGTTGTAGAAGACGAAGTCGTCGTCCGACCGCACCTTGCCGGCCGCCGTCAGCAACAGCGCCGACACGTCCACATCAGGCGCCCCCGGCCCTCCTTGCCAGCCCAGCTCCACCCGGACCCTGGCGGCCGGTACCGGTACGTTGGCACCCTTTTGCATCGACATCAGGCTTCCCCCTCTGTGCTTCCGACCCCCGAAGCTTAGGCGTTCAGGGCACCGGCTCAACACGCGCCCGCCGAGAGGGAATCCGACCGGGCACTTCCCGGGGAAAGATCCCGCATCCCGCCGGTCAGCGGGGCGGATGCGTCCCGCACGCCCGCGCTTGCGTCCGCCGGACCCGGCCGAGCTCCTTGTCGCCGGGGATCACCCGGACCAGGGTGTTGACCAGGTGGTCGATCACGTCGGCCCCCGGGCGGTCGGACAGGTTGGACAGCAGCCGCACCATGGCGGCCATGACGCGGGGCGACTTCACGGCGTTCTGGGTGACGAGCGAGGTGAACAGCGGGCGGGCCATCAGGGAGGAGAAGACGCGGCCGAGCCGGTAGTAGCGGCCCAGCCGGGCGGCGATCTCCTCGGGGTACCGCTCCAGCATGCGATCCCGGGTGCGGCCCGGCGGGCGGCCCATGGCCTGGGCCACGACGTCGGCGACGAGTTCGCCGGCTTCCATGGCGTAGGCGATGCCCTCGCCGTTGCACGGGTTGACCATGCCGCCCGCGTCACCGATCAGCAGGAGCCCCTGGTGGTGGTGCGGGAGCCGGTTGAACCCCATCGGCAGCGCTGCCCCGCGCAGCGGTCCTTCCGCGTGCTCCTCACCGCGCAGTCCCCACTCTTGTGGCGTCCGCTCCAGCCAGGGAGCGAGCATTTTGCGGACGTCGGTGGTGCCGGTGCGGGAGTCGTTGAGCACCCCGAGGCCCACGTTCACCCTGCCGTCGCCCAGCGGGAAGATCCAGCTGTATCCGGGCAGGATCCGGCCGTCGGGGCGGCGCAGGTCCAGCCAGGACTCCAGATACGGGTCCTGGTGTTTGGCGGGGCTCCGGTAGTAGCGCCGCACGGCGGTACCCACGGGGCGCTTCCCCAGCCGGGTGACGCCCATGGCGAGCCCGAGCCGCCCCGCGACGCCGTCGGCGGCGATCACCACGGGCGCCGAGAAGTCGCGTACCACACGGTCGGTGCCGCAGACGGCGCTGACCCCGGTGATACGCCCCGCCGCGTCCTGCAACGGCGCCGTCACCTTCGTCTCCGTATGCAGTACGGCACCGGCGGCGACCGCCCGCTCGGCGAGAAGCTGGTCGAAGTCGTGCCGGGTGCGGGTGAGGCCGTAGCCGGGGAAGCTGTTGCTCTCCGGCCAGTCCACCTCGAGGGTGACCCCGCGCGAGACGAACCGCAGTCCGCGGTTGCGGCTCCAGCCGGGAGCTGAGGTGTCGATGCCCATCCGTACCAGGTGCCGTACGGCCCGCGGTGTCAGCCCGTCGCCGCAGACCTTCTCCCGTGGAAACGCCGACTTCTCCAGCACAGCCACCTCCACCCCCTGTCGGGCCAGGTGGTAGGCGGCCGTCGCCCCGGCAGGACCGGCTCCCACGACGAGCACCTGAGCCGCTCGCTCCGGCCGCGTCATACGGCGGACTCCGCTTGCTGCTTCCCGTGTTCGCGCCCGTCCCCGTCTCCGTCCGATTCCTCAGGCCCTGGCTGCCGGGCCGGGGCGAGGGCACGGTGCAGGGCGACGATACCGCCGGTCAGGTTGCGCCAGCAGACCCGCTGCCAGCCGGCCTCCCGGATCAGGGCGGCCAGTGAGCGCTGGTCATGCCAGGCGCGGATGGTCTCGGACAGATAGGTGTACGCGTCGGGGTTGCTCGACACCAGGTCGGCGATGCGGGGCAGGCCGCCCATCAGGTACCGCAGATACACGGTGCGGAAGGGCGCCCAGGTGGGGTGGCTGAACTCGCAGACGACCAGCCGTCCACCGGGCCGGGTCACCCGGGCCATCTCCCGCAGCGCCGCGCCGGGGTCGACCACGTTGCGCAGCCCGAACATGATGGTCACCGCGTCGAAGGCGGCCGTCTCGAAGGGCAGCGCCAGCGCGTCCCCGACCCGCAGGTCCAGGGAGCGGGCGGCGCCGCGGGCCACCATCCCCGGCGACCGGTCGATGCCGACGACCGCCGCACCGGACCGGGCGAGCTCCGCGGTGGAGACGCCGGTGCCGCAGGCGATGTCCAGGCATCTCTCGCCCGGTCGCAGGGCGAGCGCCGCACGGGCGCGGGCGCGCCAGAGCCTGTCCTGGCCGCCGGAGAGCAGGGTGTTGGTCCGGTCGTAGTGGCCGGCGGCCTCGTCGAACATGCGCGTGACCTCGTCCGGGTCCCTCGCGAGGGTCGCGCGGCTCATCAGAGGTTCCCCCGCCGGTCCTGTTCCCGCTCGACCGCTTCGAAGAGGGCCTTGAAGTTGCCCTTGCCGAAGCCCTGGCTGCCGTGCCGCTCGATCAGTTCGATGAAGAACGTCGGCCGGTCGACCAGGGGGCGGGTGAAGATCTGCAGCAGGTAGCCGTCCTCGTCCCGGTCCACCAGTACGCCGCGCTCGCGCAGCTCGGCGATGTCCACGCGGACGTCCCCGATGCGGGCCCGCAGTTCCGGATCGTCGTAGTACGCGTCCGGGGTCGCCAGGAAATCCACGCCCGCAGCGCGCAGCGCGTCGGTGGCAGCCAGGATGTCGTGGGTTTCCAGCGCGATGTGCTGGACGCCGGGCCCTCGGTGGTAGTGGAGATATTCGTCGATCTGGGACCGCTTCTTCCCCGGCGCCGGCTCGTTCAGCGGGAGTTTCACCTTCCCCGTGCCGTCGGCGACGACCTTGCTCATCAGTGCGGAGTACTCGGTGGCGATGTCCTCCCCGATGAATTCGGCCAGCGTGGAGAAGCCGAGCACGCGCCGGTAGAAGTCCACCCAGGTGTCCATGAGGCCGAACTCCACACAGCCGACGGTGTGGTCCACCTGGTGGAAAAGAGGTGGCGAGGAGGGGACGGGCACAGCGGGCGGTGGCCCGAATCCGGGCATGAAGAGCCCGTCGTACCCATCGCGCTCCACCAGGGTGTGCCGCAGTTCGCCGTATGTGGCGATCGCGGCGGTCCGTACCCGGCCGAATTCGTCGCTGTGCACCGTGGGCTCCTCGAGCACGGTCGCCCCGGCCTCGGCCGCGTACGCCAGACCCTCGTCGAGGTTGCGCACCTGAAGCGCGACATCGCTGACCCCGTCCCCGTGAACTGCGGCCCACCGGGCGGCCGGACTGTCAGCGGACGCGCCGCCGGTGATGAGGAAGCGCACCCGGCCCGAGCTGAGCAGATACTCCGCGAGCCCGTTGTGCGAGGTCTCGTCCCCCCGGTAGGCGGTCACTTCCATGGCGAAGGCATTGACATAGAAGTGTGCCGCCTGCCGGGCATTACCGACGCAGAGCCGGATATGGTCGATACCCACCAGGTCGCACGGGCGGTTTCCGGCGGTTTCCCGTCGAGGCTGAGAGCGCACCTCATCAGCGGGAACGGTTGCCTGGAGTTCCATGAACTGGTCCTTTGCACGGCGTCAGGCGGCGTGAAGATCGGTGCGTGGATCGGTGCGGAGATGCCGGGCGGCATGAAGCCGCGCACGCCACAGACGGTACGTTCCGCCGGCCGGGGCGCCGGTCACCACAGGGGTGTCAGCAATGTCCCGTCACTCGGCCAAGTGAAAGTTTGACGCCGCAGGCCCATCGCGTGATTAGCGATCACCACCGGCTGCAATTGATCGCCGGGCCGTGGAATTCGGCCCCCCTTGTGAGTGCGTCCCGGCAGCTGTGTGTGCCTCCCGACGACCCTGTTCACGAAATAGCAGCCCTCTCACTGAAGAAGAAGGGTGTCACGTGACCTCCTCGACGACCACGCGGCCGAGCACTGTTGGCCACGTCTCCGCCCCGTCGGTCCCCCCTCTGACGATGGACCGCCTGTCGTTCATCCTCTTCGGGCACGCCGCCTTCCAGTACCTGAACGCCGCCTGCGAGCTGGGGCTGCTCGACCTTCTGGCGGAACGCGGCCCCCTGTCGGAGGAGGAGGTCAGGGAGCAACTGGGGCTTCAGGAGCGGGCCTGCGCGGTCCTGCTGCTGGGGAGCACCGCGCTCGGGCTGACCGTCAAGGACGGCTCCGGCTACCGCGTCGCCGACCTCGTCGCCTCGCTGCGCGCCGACGGCACCTGGCAGAAGATCAAGGACACCGTCGCCTTCGAGCAGGACATCGTGTACGAGGGGCAGGCCGACTTCGCCGAGTCGCTGCTGCGGAACACCAATGTGGGCCTGCGCCGCGTCCCCGGGGACCAGCCGGACCTCTATCAGCGGCTGGGCGGCAACCCGCGGCTGGAGTCGGTCTTCTACCGCTATATGAAGTCCTGGTCCGAGCTGGCCAACACCCATCTGGTGCACACGCTCGATCTGACGCACACCCGCCGGCTGCTCGACTGCGGCGGCGGTGACGCGGTCAACGCCATCGCGCTGGCCCGGCACAACCCGGGGCTGGAGGTCACCGTACTGGAGATCCCGGCCTCGGCCGGGATGACGGCTGCGAGCGTCGAGCGGGCCGGGCTGTCCGAGCGCGTCTCCGTCCAGCCGTGCGACATGTTCGCCGATCCGTTTCCTTCGGGCATGGACTGTGTGCTGTTCGCCCATCAGCTCGTCATCTGGACCCCGGAGCAGAACACCGCGCTGCTGCGGAAGGCGCACGCGGCCCTCGCGCCGGGCGGCCGGGTGGTGATCTTCAACTCCATGTCGAACGACGAGGGGGACGGACCTCTCGTCGCGGCCCTGGACAGCGTCTACTTCGCCGCGTTGCCCGCCGAAGGCGGCATGATCTACCCCTGGCGCGTGCACGAGCGGTGCCTGCGGGAGGCAGGGTTCGGAGCCGTCGAACGCTTTCCCGTACCGGGCTGGACGCCGCACGGGATCATCGTGGCCACCAAAGAGGCCCCGTGAGCCCAATGAGCGCGACGGAGCCGCCCGGCGCCTCCGTGGCCCCGGGCACGGCGGCCGCCTTCCTCAGGCTGGCGCGTGTCAAGTTCCTCTTCCAGAGCATGATGGTGACGGGTTTCGGCGTCACCCTGGCCGTCCACGCGAGTGGGGACTTCGCGCTCTCCTGGTATCTGCTCACCTTGGGCTTCGCCTGGACGACGCATCTGATGACGCACTTCTGCAACGAGTACTTCGACCTGGAAGCCGACCGGGCCAACCCCTCCCCCACCGCGTGGACCGGCGGCAGCCGCGCTCTGGTCGAGGGGCTGCTCAGCCCGACGGTGAGCCTCGCGTCCGCTTTCGTGACCCTCTTCACCGGCATCGCACTGACCGCCGCGATGCCGACCCTGACCACCCGGCTGCTGGCCGTCGCGCTGATGGCTCTGGCGTGGTTCTACACGGCGCCGCCACTGCGGCTGAACTACCACGCACTGGGCGAGGTGACCTGTGCGGCGGTGCTGTACGGCATGGGCCCTGTGCTGGCCGCGCTGTTGCAGTCGGGTTCGCTCTCACCGCTCCTGCTGTGGTGCACCGCGCTCGTGTGTGTGCTTCAGGTGCTGCGCTGCCTGATCATGAACCTCGCCGATATCGAGGGCGACCGGCTCGTCGGCAAGAACACCCTCGCCTCGGCTCTGGGGCCCCGGCGACTGGCCCGGCTGTACGCCGCTGGCCAGGGTTCCCTGTACACCGGGGTGCTGGCCCTGGCCGCGGCGGGTGAGCTGCCGCTCGTGGTCGCGGTGGCCCAGCTGGCCTGTGCTCCGGCCGGGCTCTACGTACTGCGGGCGCTGCGTACCGGGGCCATGGCGGAGCGGCGCAGGGCTGACGGTGTCACCTTCTGGGCTTCCATGCAGCTGCCGCTGACCACCTGCGGCACCATGGTCGCGCTGCTGGCCGACCTGGCGCTGCGGGGCAGGCCAGCGCCCGGGCTGTGGGTGGCCCTCGCGGCAGGCACCACCGTCGCGTTCGCGTGGTGGCTGGCGCGTACCGCGCTGGCGGCGCGGCGGCGGGCGGCTGCGGACGCGCTGCCCGGAGAGCCGGCTCTGGCCGAAGGGCGGGCCGAGCGGGCATGACCACCGCGGCGGGGGCGACTCCCTCCGAGCTCCGGGTCGCCCAGCAGATGTGCGAGCGCGCCCGCCGGTGGACGCAGCCCGCGCTCCGGGAAGCCGTTGCCCGCCTGCCCGGCCCACTCGCCGCAGCAGGCGCCTACCAGTTCGGATGGCAGCACTCGTACGGGCCCGAGGGACCGGGGCGGGCGTCGGATGAGGTGGACGAGGTACCTGAGGCCGCGTCACCAGCAGGGGCGGACAGCGGGAAAGCAGTGCGGCCCGCGCTGGTGTATCTCGCCGCCGAGGCGCTGGGCGCGCCGGCCGAGCGTGCCGTGCCCGGAGCCGTCGCCGTGGAGCTGGTGCACAATTTCACGCTGGTCCACGACGACATCACGGACGGGGACGCCACCCGGCGCGGCAGGCCCGCACTGTGGCGGCAGTTCGGCGTCGGCCCGGCCCTGCTGGCGGGTGACGGTCTCCATGTGCTGGCCATGGATGCCCTCTTGAGGCGGCGCGACGAGCGCTCGGCCGTAGCGGCCGCACTGCTCAACCGCGCTCTCATCGCCACCATGTACGGGCAGGTCAGGGACCTCGGCTTCGTCCAGCGGCCCTGGGCAGGGCCGGAAGCGGTCTCGGTCGCCGAGTACCGGGCAGCTGCCCGGGGCAAGACGGGGGCGCTGCTGGCCTGCGCGGCGGCCTTGGGGGCCGTGCTCGCGGGCGGCCTGCCGCGGCAGGTGGCCCGCTTCGCCGCCTTCGGCCGGCACATGGGGGTGGCGTTCCAGTGCGCCGACGACATCCTCGGGCTGTGGGGCGACCGGCAGCGCACGGGCAAGCCTGTCGGGGACGACCTTCTCCAGGCGCGGAAGACCATTCCGGTCCTCCTCGCGCTGACGGCGGACACGCCCGCTTCCGCGCGGCTGCGGGACCTGCTGACCCGCGCGGAGACACCCCTGAACCGGGAGGCACTGCCCGGGGTCCTGGAGCTGATCGGTGAGGCGGGCGGCGAGGAGGCCACCCGGCGGGAAGCCGAACACCAGACCGCGCTGGCCCTTCGGATGCTCGCGGCGGTGCCCATGTCCGCCGAGACGCGCGCGCGGTTCGCCGCCATGGCCGCCTATCTGACCCGGCGGGGCTCCTGAGGTGCCGCGCGCGGCGTGGCGGCGCACAGGAGCGGATCTGCCGTGGGGAGACCCGCTCCCCTCGCACCGGTCGTTGATGGAGGGCTATCTGTGGCGGTTCACCGACCCGGTACGCCACCGGGTGCTGGAGGTCGCCTGCGGGGTCAGCCATCAGCACGGCCGCGCCTGGGGGACCGTGGTCGTGGCGGCGAGCCCCCTCTCCCTCGTCCGGTCCACAACGCTCGACGACGCATGGGCCGGCACCGACCGCTTCGCCATCGAGGCGGCTCCCGCACTCTCCTTCGTACGCGACCGGACGGGGGCCTCCGGCGTACGGGACCGGCTACGGGTCTCCCTGGACGACGCGGAGCTGGAGGTGGCTCTCTTTCCGGGCACCCGGCGCCGGACGCTGCTGCCGGGCGCCGGGGTGTTCTCGCTGCTGCCAGGGCTCAACCACTACTGGCACCCCTACCTGTTCGAGGCCCGGGCCGAGGGTGCCGCGCGGCTGGGGGACGAGCACTGGGACCTGGCGGGCTGCCAGGTGTACGCCGAGAAGTCGTGGGGGCGGGGCTTTCCGCCCGCCTGGTGGTGGGGCCAGGCCCAGGACTTCGACCGTCCCGACGTCCGGGTGGCCTTCGCCGGGGGCCTGCTGGGGAGGGGCCGCGCCACCGTGCCCGTGAACGGGCTGGTCCTGTGCCTCGGTGGCAGGCGCCTCGATCTGTTTCCGCCCGCGGCCATCGTGCGCGGCGGGGTTCGGGCCGACCACTGGCGCCTGACGGCCACCGGCCCGCGCCACCGGGTGCGCGTCAGCGGTCAGGGAGCGGACAGCCCCCTCCTCCGGCTGCCCATCCCCGCACTGACCCCCCACCACCTCGGCTACTCCGAGCAGCACTTGGCGGGCACGGTCCGGCTGGAGGTCACCCGCGACGGCAAGCCGCTGTACGCGGGCACCTCCCGCCTCGCCAGCCTGGAACGGGGCCGGGCACCCCGGTCTCCTTGAGGAGCGCACCGGCGAGGCGCTGCGTCCGGTGCGCGGTTACTCCGTCGCCACTCCGGTGATCTCGTTCGGCTTCTCCTTGAAGGTGCCGGTCGCCTTCTTCTTCCCGGATGTCAGATCGATCGCGTAATCGAAGCGCCGGGCCAGATACCCGAACACATGGTGGTTGGTCACCAGCTTCCGCCGGCTCTTGGGAATGGTGTCGAAGCGCTGTTTCATCCAGGCGTCGAGCTGCCCGATCTTCTTGCCGTACGCGGCGGCTTGCGCCTTGACGGCACTCTTGTCGACGCCGGCGACATGTCCGGCTACCGCGTCGCCGATGATGCGGACGGCTTTGCGGACGCGGGAGGGGTCGGTCCAGAAGTGCGGGTCGGGCTGCCCCTCGGTGTCGTCCGTACGGTAGGTGAGGGGGTGCACCGCGGAGGCGACGCCGAGGGTGGGGACGTCAGCTTCCTTGGCCGCTTCCACGTGGCGCAGCACGTTCTCTTCCAGGCCCAGGCCGTTGTACACCACCAGGTCGGCGCTCTCGATCTGTGCGGCCTCGGTGGCCGAGACGCCGAAGGAGTGGGGGTCGGCGTTCGGCTTCATGAGCACTTTCACCTCGGCCTCGCCGCCGACTACTTGGCGGGTGAGGTCGCCCAGGATGTTGGTGGTGACCACCACGGTGGGGCGCTCTTTCTTGCTCCCGACGCATCCCGCGAGGCCGGCGAGCAGCGCGCAGACGAGCACGAGGACGCCCATGGCCGTGCCGCGCCTGCCGGGGCGTCCGGTACGCACGGCGGCCGTCATCGCCCCGTCTCCACCATCTCGGACGGCCTGAAGTCCAGGGAGAAGGAACGCGCTTTGCGGAGGCTGTCGTGGTAGTCGATCTCGTGGACCTTCCTGGCGGCCATGTCATTGACGTAAGCGCGGTTGGCGTCGATCTCGATGACCGCGCGGGAGACGTCCTTCGCTTTCGGCGGGGAAGAGAGGAGCTTTTTGCGGGCGAGCTGCTTCCCCGTGGAGATCTCGTACGCCTTCAGCGTGCCGGAGTTGTCCAGTACGAGAAGCGGGGTGCCCTCGCCTGCGCTGTTCACCGCTGCTACCGGCCCGGTTTCGATCAGCTTCCACTCGCGCTCGGCCACGTTCAGGACCCACACACCCGTGTCACCTGCCCGCGCGGTCAGCGTGGTGCCGAGCGACCGGCTGTGAAAGGCATCGGGCCGCTCGTCACCGGGCACCTTCCGCCCGAAGGGGATCTTCTCCGGGGCGAGTTTCTTCTGTTTCTCCGTGATGAACAGCGCACCGTCTGCGCATCCGAAGACGACGCCGGTCCGCGTCACCGCGGCGCCGCGCAGCTGAGGGCATTTCACACCGAGGGAGGTCTTCTTCCTGCCCTTCCGGTCACGCACCTCCACCGTGGAATCCCCGCCCGTTCCGGCGACAGGCACGAGTGCGTTCTCCTTGAAGGGAACGACCGGGCCCCGCCCGATACCGTCGAGGAACCCTGTCGTCCGGATCCGGCCCTTCTCCAGTTGCGCGTGGTCGACCAGTCGCGCGGTTCCGTCAGCGAAGGTGAAAGCGGTCAGCCATGGACTGCTGTAGACGTGCTCGGGCTGCTTTCCCCGGACCGCGCCGAGGCCGCGTGCCTTGGCCCGGTAATAGTGCAGATGGTCTCCGTGGTCGACCATCCACGCGCCGCTGTCGAACACCTTCGAACCGCGGCTGGAGTTGGCGTACGCGAACCGGCCATCGGTGACGAGTTCCGCGCCCTTGCCCATCCGGCCCAGCGGCCTGGTCCTCCCCTCGATGAGGTCGAGAATCTGCATCTCGCCGCTCTCCGCGTCTCCGAGTACGAGACGGGACTGCTGCTCCGCCGCCTCTTCGGCGCCCGCGACGTATCCGTGCGGCTTCGAAGACGACGCGGACTTCCTGTCGGCCCCTCTCCCCTCTCTGCTCTCTCCGTCGCCGGGATCCGCGCAGCCGGCGAGCAGCAGCCCCAGCGACAGGACCGCGGCGGACACCGGCCCGCCTTTCTTCGGGCTCCAGTTCATGTTGAGTGCTCGTACTCCCTTCGGTGGTTTTCGCTTCGGCCGTCTTCGCCTCGGCTGCCTGCGCTTCGGTTTTCGTCTTCCGGAGCGGGCTGCGCGACATCCGCCCGGCGGTTCCGTACGCCGGAGGCCAGCGCCGAGAGGAAGAACAGCAGGACGGCGACCGCGGCGATCGTCGCCCCGGCAGCCGTACCGAGGTGCCAGGAGACGAGGAGCCCAATGAAGGTCGCGGCCACGCCGGACAGCGCCGCACCGCACATCACCAACGGGACCCGCTGCGACCACGGCAGCGCCGCCGCCGGTGGAGCGATCAGCAGCCCGAAGACCAACAGCGTGCCGACCACGTGGAACGACGTGACGATGGCCAGCGTGACGAGCCCGAGCAGCGCAGCGTGCGCCAGCCGGGGGCGCAGCCCGAGCGTGTGGGCCTTCCGCTCGTCGAAGACGAGGGCCAGGAACGAGCGGTACCCCAGCGCGGAGACGAGCAGCGCGACGCACAACGCCACGGCGAGGCCGGTCAGATCCCGCTCCCGCACCGCGAGTACGTCGCCGAAGAGGAATCCGGTCAGGTCCACCGCGAAGGACTGGGACCGGGAGACGATGATCACGCCCAGCGACAGCATGCCCACGAACAGCAGGCCGATCCCGGTGTCCCGGGAGAGCCGGGGTGCCCGCCCCAGGGCCGTCACCCCGCAGGCCATCACGCCCGCGCTCACCGCCGCGCCGATCAGCAGGTTGCCCCCGCAGAGCGAGGCGACGGCGACCCCGGGCAGCATGCCGTGCGCCATGGCGTCCCCGAGAAACGTCATGCCACGCAGCACCACCCATATGCCGGTGGTGGCGCAGATCAGGGACACCAGGATCCCGCTCCACAAGGCCCGCTGAAGGAAGGCCACTTCGAACGGGCCGGTCAACCACTCCATGACCCGGAGCCTATAATGAAAATGATTGTCATAACAACAAGGGAGGACATGCCGCCATGCCACAGCCGAGGCCCTGCGAGGTCACGCTGCGCAACGCGGCCGCCGGATACCCCCGGCGGCCGGTGCTGCGGCAACTCACCGCGTCCATCCCCCGGTCGGCGACCACCGCCGTCGTCGGTCCGAACGGCTCGGGGAAGTCGACGCTGCTGAGCGTGCTCGCGGGGGTACGCCCGCTCACCTCCGGCTCCCTGGACAGGAGCAGTGCCTCCCGGCCGTGCTTCGTCGTGCAGCGCAGCGCGGTCTCCGACACGCTCCCGCTCACCGTGCGGGAAACGGTGACCATGGGGCGCTGGGCCCATCGCGGTGCCTGGCGGCGGCTGACCGCTCACGACCGCTCCGTCGTACGCGACAGCATGGACCGGCTCGGCATCCTCGACCTGGCCGAACGGCAGCTCGGCGAGCTCTCCGGCGGACAGCACCAACGCGCGCTTGTCGCACAGGGACTCGCCCAGGAGGCCGATCTCTTCCTGCTGGACGAGCCGACGACCGGCCTGGACATGGCAGCGCGGCAGAGCATCTCCGCCGCGCTCGGTGCGGCCGCGGCCGACGGGGCGACCGTGGTCCACGCCACGCACGACCTCGGCGCGGCCCGGGAGTCGGACCACTGTCTGCTGCTCCAGAACGGCCGGCTCGTCGAGGAGGGGAAGCCGGGGGACGTCCTCACCGAGAGCGCGCTGCGCCGGCTCTGGGACTTCCCGGAGGCACGATGACCCGCTCCCCCGCCGCCCGGAAGCGCGCACCCGAGATCCTGCTGAGCGTGGTGTCCGGCAACTCGCCCGGGGCGCGCGGCGCCCTGGTGGACCAAGTGCTGCACGCTGCGCCGGACGCCTGGGTCCTCGCCGTCTCACTCGACCCCGGGCCGGAGGGGTATCCGGTCGTCCAGCGCCTGCTGCGGGGAGCGGACGGGCGGATGCGGGATGCCGCGTCGCGCGGGGCGACAGGTGCGCCGGCGGTGATCGTGCGCGAAGACCTGCTCGCGATCGGCCGTGCGGCACACCGCCCGCAGGCCGTTGTCCTGGCGCTGCCCGAAACTCTCGACACCCTGCCCTTCCTGCTGGAGCTGTGGCGTGAGCGGACCGGAACCGGCTCGCTGGGCACCCACTACGTCGCGGGCCCCGTGCTGGCCGGTATCGATCCGGGCTCCTTCATGGCGGACATCCGCTGCGTTCACCGGGCGGTACGCAGATGGAACGGCTGGACGGCGAGCGCACCCGTGACCCGTGCTGAGGCAGCGGCCGTGCAGACGGAGGTGGCGGACACCGTCGTGGTGCACTCCTCGTCCCGCGAGGAAGGTCAACTCGCTGTCGGAGTCGCCTCGTTGATCCGGCACCTGAACGGTCGCGCCCCACTCGTGACCCATGACGGCGCCGAACCGGCCCGGCTGCCCTCCGCGGCTCTACGGCAAGTGGCGTACGACCCCGAGGAGGTGTGGCGGGCCCGGCTGGACCCCGTGACGGTGCCGCGGCTCTCCCGCGGCAGCAGCCATGGCGTGGGCTCCGTCCTGTGGCGGGCCCGGCGACCGGTGCACCCCGGGCGGCTGGCCGAGGCCCTTTCCGTCGCGCTGCTCGGTGTCGTACGCGGCCATGGGCACCTGTGGCTGGCCAACCGGCCCGAATCCGTGGTGACCTGGCGCTCGGCCGGTGCGCATCTGGAGCTGCGGGAAGCCGGGCCCTGGCTGGAGGCGGAGGCGCCGCAGCTGTGGGCGGCGGTGTCCGCGCAGCGGCGTACGGCCGCATCCTGGTTCTGGGACGACTACTTCGGTGAGCGCCGCAACGAAATCACCTTCACCGGTATCGAGCTGGACGCTCTCCGGATCCGCGGCGCCCTGGACGCGGCGCTGCTGACCGACGCGGAGCTGGCGCTGGGCCTGGACCACTGGCTGGGCGCGGAGGACCCCTTCTTCGCGGACAACGATGCGCTGTGAGCTCGCCGACTGCCGGCCAGCATCCCGTACGGTGGCGGAAAGCGAACCCCGGGAGGCCCCTTGTCCAGCAGCGTCGATGTCCCCAGCGCGGTGATCGCGCCGCTCCTCGCCGAGCACGCCGAACAGGTGCTGGCGATCTACCGGGCAGGGATCGAGGAAGGCAACGCGACCTTCGAGACCGGCGCACCGACGTGGGACGACTTCGACGCCGCGAAACTCCCCGAGCACCGCTTCGTCGCCCTGGACGAGGCCGGGACCGTGCTGGGCTGGATCGCCGCCTCGAAGGTCTCCGACCGGTGCGCGTACGCCGGGGTGGTCGAGCACTCCGTCTACGTCCACCCGGACGCCCGTGGCCGCGGTATCGCCTCCGGCCTGCTGAAAGCGCTGATCGAGTCGACAGAAGCAGCCGGTATCTGGACGATCCAGTCCGGGATCTTCCCCGAGAACACCGCCAGTATCGCGCTGCACCAGCGCGCCGGATTCCGCGTCATCGGAACCCGCGAGCGCATCGGCCGCCACCACGGCCGCTGGCGCGACGTCGTCCTCCTGGAACGCCGCAGTCCGGCGATCACCTGACGACGCGGGCCTTGGACGCTCCGGAGCGGCCCTTCACCCGCGGGAGACCTGGCCCGGGCCGATACCGGCCTGGCGCAGCGTCCTGCGGACCTCGCGCCGGGCTCCGTGGACGACGAGCCGCACGGCCTCGGGCCGCTCGACAGCCGCGCGGAGGAGGGCGTACGCACACGCGAGGTCGAGCCGGGTGACCTCGCTCATGTCCACCACCCACTCACGCGCCGCGCGCAGCCTCGGATCATCCAGCTGCTCCTCCAGTTCCCGGAGGACACCGGCGCCCAGGTCGCCGGCGAGGGTCAGCTCGGCACGCTGTCCGTGGACCATCGTCACGGAAGCGATCGTCCGCCGCGCCGGAACGGAGTGAGATCCGCGTGCAACAGCTGCCATGGCGGCCTCCTCGACAGTGGGGCTGCTCACTTCCATGATGCCTCCGCGGCCTGCGCCGCTCAGGTCTGTGGCTGTGGGCCGGCGATCTTCGCCAGCCGTGGGCGGGCGAGCTTCTCGTAGTCCGCGCCGGAGACGGCTAGTGACCGGTCCAGGCGGGCCGCGTTGAAGTAGAGCTGTGGCCGGGTGACGACATCCGGATCGGCGACGAGTTCCAGGTCGGGGTCGAAGCTGAAGGGCAGCACCGTGCCGGGGACGGCGCGGGCGAGGCGTTCGGCGGTGGCCGCGTCGCTGACGCCGGCGTAGCGGGCGGCGAACAGCTCGCGTATGGCGTCGAGGTCGACACGCCGGTCGCCGGGGACGACGGCGAGCACGTGGCGAGTGGTGCGCCGGTCGGGTTTCACCCGTAGGACAAGGCACTTGGCGGCTTGGGAGACAGGGTGCCCGCGCAGCGCGCTCACGGTCTCTGTGGTGCCCTCGGGGGTGTGGTCGATGAGCCGGTAGGGAGTCGCGGTGTCGTCGAGCAGGGCGATCAGACGGCGGTAGGTGTCGGTGTGGGGCATGCGGTCTTCTCTTTCGTGCGGGTGCGGTGGGCACGTTCGATGGCCTGGCCCCAGTAGGTGCCCGCCACCATCAGGAGCGCGCCGAGTGCGGTGGAGAGGGTGAGGTGTTCGCCGCCCAGGGCGAGACCGATGGCGACGGCCCACACGGGCTCCGTGCCCAGCAGCAGGCTGGCGCGGCTGGCGGAGCTGCGCTGGACGGCCCAGGTCTGGGCGAGGAAGGCGAACAGGCTGCAGAACAGGGCGAGGTGGGCGAGCTGGAGCCAGGTCGCCGTACCGGTGCCGGCGAGAGCGCTCAGGCCGGGTGCGGCAGGCACCAGGAAGAGCAGCGATCCCAACGAGGTCTGTACGGCGGTCAGTTGGAGCGGGCGCAGGGCACGTCCTGCGGTGAGCCGTCCGACGAGCGCGACATGCGCCGCGCGGACCACAGCGGCGGCCAGGATCAGCAGGTCACCGACGCCTGGCACCCCGAACCCGTGGCCGGACGTCAGCAGGCCGACTGCCAGCACACACAAGCCGGCGGCGAGGAAGAACCGCGGAGGCAGCCGGCCGCCGCCTGTGCGGTCCAGCAGTGGAGTGATCACGAGTGTCAGGCTGATGAGCAGCCCGGCGTTGGCGGCGCTGGTGTGTGCCACGCCGTACATCTCCAGCACCAGCACGGCGGCTTGGGACACACCGAGGACGGCGCCGATCCGGATCTCGTCCCGCGTCCAGCGGGGGCGCGAACGGGATGTGACGGCGAGAACGAGCGGCAGGCCGGCCAGGGACGAGAGCAGGTAGCGCAGGAACAGCACCACCAGCACGGGGGCGGCTTCGGCAGCGGTCTTCGCCGTCAGATAGCTGGAGCCCCACACGACCGCCACCAGCAGCAGCACCGCATCGGTACGACGTGCTTCAGGCATGCCCACAACCCTGCCCTGACCAGCACAGTGAAGCCAAGGACCATTTACTGAAACATCTATTTAGAGTGGCTACACTATTGATCTACACTATTGGCCATGGACGAGCGACAGCTGCGTGTTCTCCGCGAGCTGGGAGAGCTGGGCAGCGTGACCGCGGTGGCGGAGGCGCTGCTGGTCACGCCTTCGGCGGTCTCGCAGCAGCTGAGGCTGCTGCAGCGCTCGGTCCGTGTCCCGCTCACCGAGCGCGCGGGCCGCAGGCTCGTGCTCACCCCCGCCGGACGGGCTCTGGCCGCCGCGGCGATCGATGTCGAGACGTCACTGGCCCGTGCCCGGCACGCTGTCGAGGAGTTCCTGGAAGAGCCGGACGGCGAGGTGTCGGTCGCGGCCTTCCACAGCGCCGCCGCCGGTCTGTGGCCCCGCCTCGTACGCGGCCTCGCCGCCCCTGGGGCGCCACGGCTCGCGCTCGCCGACGAGGACGTCTCCCAGGAGGACTTTCCGCCGCTGACCCACGAGTACGACATCGTCCTCGCGCACCGGCTCGACCACTCACCGGCGTGGCCGAGGACCGTGTCGGCCACGCCCCTGCTGCACGAGCCCCTCGACATCGCGCTGCCGGCCGGGCATCCGCTGGCGGACAAAGAGCGCCTGACCCCGCACGATGTGGCCGATCAGACATGGATCACCGTCCACGACGGCTTCCCGCTGATGGCCACCATCGAGGCCATCGCCGCCACTGCAGGACGACGGCTGAGGATCGCGCACCGGATCAACGAGTTCGCCGTGGTCTCCGAGGTGGTGGCGGCCGGGGGCGGCATCGCGCTGCTGCCCCGCTGGACCGCGCGCCCGCACTCCGCCGTGACCCTCAGACCGCTCTCCGGCGTCCATGCCCGCCGCCACATCGACGCGCTCCACCGTCCCGAGAACGCGACTCGCAAAGCTGTGCGCACCGTCCTCGCCGAGCTCCGGAGTGCGGCGGCGGCCGTCAGCGGCGACGGCGGTTCCCCGGAAACCGCCGAGGGGTCCGACGTGCACCGATGACGGAGGCGGGTTCGGCTCCGGCTGTCCGCCGTCGCCCCTGCGAGGACGGGGCGGCGCCTCCGGCTCGTGCGGCGCCGTGCACAGTCCGTGCGGCCCGGCGCGGATCCCGCCACGTTCCGTGGGCGTCCGCCGACGGGGCGGCAGGGGTGGCGGACCGTGTGACGCAGCCCGCACGGTGCGGGCCCGGTGTCGTGGCATACTCGCCCGAAGTGCCCCTTTCGCTCCGGCGGTCATCGGCTGCGGACGCGGAAGCGGCGCACAGGTGCGGCGCCGGCCCGGTCGGGCCCGGCGTTCCGGCACTCCGCCGGGCAGGGCCGCGGGCTCCCCGGCGACGGTCTCCGCCCATGACGCCGGATGCCGGCACCGACGCCGTCGTCGGTGTCCACAGCACCCCAGCCCGTCGACCATCGACCACCGTGCCCATCCCCCCTCGACCGCCGTGTCCGCCGGGCAACCGCCGCGGGCCCTCACCGGTCGGGCCGGTGCCCTGCGCCACGGACCGGCGCCCTGTAGCAGATGGGAGTACCTCCCCCATGAAGACCCGCCGTACCGTCCTCGTCTCCACCGCCGCGCTCGCCGCCGTCATCGCAGCGGGCGGCGGCACCAACGCCCTGGTCGAGCACAAGGCCCAGGAGCGTGCGGCCGAAGCGACCCGGTGCCGGCTGGGCGACACCGCCACCGGGGTGCACGCGGAGCTCACCGACCCGCTGGCCGGCCTGAAGACACTGACCGGCCACGTCGGCACGCTGCACATCGGCGCCGACAAGGTCCGGCACGACGGCACGTCCTTCGCCGTGGACGCAGCGCTGCACGGCGTGTCCACCGACGGCAGCGCCACCTCCGGATCGGCCACCGTCACCGTGGGCTACGACGAGATCGCCAAGCGGCTGCCGAAGCAGGTGCGGGGGATGAAGCCCGGCACGGACGGGCGCCATCTCACCCTCTCGGGCACCGTGGGCGACACCGGAATCCCGGTGACCGTGCTGAACAAGGTGTCGGCCGGCCCGCGCGGGCTGACCGTCACCCCGGACAGCGTCAACGTCATGGGCCAGCAGATGAAGCTCAGTACGCTCACCTCGCTGCCCGGCATGGACCGGTTCGCCGACCAGCTCGGCCCGCGTACCGTCGGCATCGGCAAGCTCCCCAAGGGCGTGCAGCCCACCGGTGCCGAAGCCACCGACGACGGGCTCGCTCTGGACTTCCGGTTCTCCCCCGACAGCCTGCGCTCCGCCGGCGGAGACGCGGACGCCTCCTCCGGATGCGATTCCGGTCCCGGGGGCTCCGGGAGCAAGGGCGCCTGACCCTGCGCACGAGGTGCCGGACGGGAAGCTCAGCGCGGGCCTGACTCCACGAGTGCGGTGAGCGCCCGGCGCATGGTCCGGGTGAACAGCGGATCGGGGTCCTGGGCCGGGTCGGTCCCGGCCTGGCCGGCCGTGGCGGCGTCTGCCATGGCGGCGGCGAGGTGCGGCCGGTCTCCCTGGGCGGCGGCCGTGCCGAGATAGGCGGCCTGCGCCTGCCGGCGGTCGGTGTCCGTGCGCCCGCGCTGGAGCTCCGCACGGGCGAACTGTGCGATCAGAGCGTTCATCAGGGCGACGACTTCCATCTTGGTACGGCCGGACAGCGCGGTGGGCGCCAGTGCGTGCAGCGCGTACTCCAGGTAGTCCAGGCCCCGGGGCCCCAGCCGCAGGGGCTCGGGCGGGATGTCGGACAGCCAGGGGTGTTCCAGGTGTACGCGCTTGGTCCGGGCCGCAAGGGCGAGCAGATCCTCGACGGGGTCGCCGCCGAGCGGGACGCCGAGGTCGATCTGCCCGGTCACCATGTCGGCCATCAGGTCGAGCAGATCGTCACGGCTGGAGAGATAGCGGTAGAGGGAAGCCTGACCGGTGCCCAGCTCCTTGGCCACCTGACGCATCGACACCGCCGACAGCCCTTTGGCGTCCGCGAGTTCGACGGCGACCGCGGCCAGTTCCCCGCGGCTGTGCAGCGCGGCGGGGCCGCGGGCGCCGCGTTCGGGCCGCGTCCAGACGATCACGGGTTCCGGAGTCATGCGTCCATCCGCTTTCTGTGTTCCCCGCTTTCTGTGGTCCCCGATTTCTCGGCTCCACGGTGCATCCCCTACCCTAAAACCGCGAACACCGGTCGCAATTATTGGGAGGTCCCGTGTCCTCGTCGTCGCCCCACCCCTGGAGCCCCGTCCGCTGGGCGCAGAACGGCCATGTACGGCTGGCTTTCGACCAGCTGACCGAAGGGCAGGACGGGGAACCGCTCCTGCTGGCCACAGGGCTGGGAGTCAACCGGCTCTGGGTTCCGGACGGGCTGTGCCGGATGCTGGCCGCACAGGGTTTCGCGGTGGCCCGGTACGACCAGCGTGACGGCGGGGAGTCGACCCATCTGCCCGCCACCGCAACCCGCAACCCGATCGCCGCGCTCTTCGGCAAGCGCGGCGAGGCGTACACGGCCGAGGACATGGCGGACGACGCCGCAGCGGTGATGGACGCTCTGGGCTGGCGCTCGGCCCACCTGCTGGGCGTCTCGCTCGGCGGTGCCGTAGCGCAGCGCGTGGCGCTACGACACCCCGACCGGGTGCGGACGCTGACCTCCATGGCAGCGGTACCCGGAGACGCCACCGGGCTGCGGACCATGCCGTACATCCGGCTGCGGACGCTGGGGAAGTTCGCGCGGCTCACGTTCCCCGACACCCCGGAGGGGGCCGTCGCCGCCGGCGTCGCCGTCTCGCGGCTCCTCGCCTCGCCCAACCGCCCCTTCGACGAGCAGAGTGCACGGGAAGCCGCCGAGCGCAACGCCGACAGCGGGGTGCACGACCAGCGGGCCCAGAGCCGGCAGATCGGCGCCCAGTGGCACGGCCCGCCGATCAGCGCCATCACCCGGCCAACCCTCGTGCTGCACGGGGAGGACGACCCCCTCATCAAACCCGGCGCAGCCAAGGCGATCGCCTCCCGCATCCCGGGCTCGCGCCTGGTCGTCCTCCCCGAGGTCGGACACGAACTCCCCGCGTGCTCATGGCACTCCGTCGCCACGGAACTGCGGGCGCTCGCCGAAACAGCTCACCACCCGCCCGTACCACCCGCCGGGTGAAGCCCCGGTCGCTCCCCTCCCGTCCCACCGGCCGGTTCCGGGAGGGAGGCATCATCGGGGCGGCGAGCCGGCGAGCGGTTCAGCTCAGCAGCATGTCCGCTCCGCGGCACCGTGCGCACGCTGTGTGCCCCCGTTGCCGGCCGTCGCTTCCGCGTCGGCGAGCCTGCCGCGCAGCATGAGGTCCATGACCCTCATGAACCGCTGCGTGCCGTGCCGGCCGAGAACGAAGGGGTTCGGTCCGTGCGGGTCGTTCCGCAGCTGCTCGGCGCGTTCGAGGCCGTTGTCGTTGGGGTGGTTGGACAGCTCGACGTCCACGTTCTCCAGCCGCATCCGGGCCCGGAAGGAGTGGATCGAGGCCAGGTAGGTGCGCAGCTCGGCGGGGGTGGCCGGCGGGTTGACGCCGCCCCACAGCATGGCCGTATGGCGCTCGCCGCCCGCCTGCACCGGGAAGACCGGGGAGACGGTGCCCGGCGTGTGGCCGGGGGTGTGGTGCAGCTGGATCGTCGTGCCGCCGAGCGTGAGCCGTTGCCCGTCCCTGATGTCCAGGTCCCGGGCGGGGGCGTGCTCCGGGTCGGTGCGGGCGACGAGGTCCCAGTCGGCCGGTGCCATCAGCACGCGGGTTCCGTAGCGTTCGGCGAGATACCGCGCCCCGCCGTAGTGGTCGTCGTGGCCGTGGGTGACGATGACGTACTTGATCGTCTCGGGATCGGCCCCCAGCGTACGGAGTCCCGGGACGAGGACGTCCTCGGCCTCTTGGGACGAGGTGAGCGCATCGATCAGCACGATGCCGTCGTCGGTCAGCACAGCCATGGCCGACACCCAGCCGACGCTGAGCATGGCGAGGTTGTCGAATATCTTCAGCGGCTCCGGCGCGGGTGGGCGGGGGACGGTGGCGCCGGGCGTCAGCGCTTTCACGAGGGTGCGCAGCACGGGGTCGTCCCCGGCCAGCTTGCGGGCACGGTCGTAGTAGACCTGCCCCTCCCCTCCGGCAGCCGCCATCGCCGGGGAAGCGAGGGTGAGCGAGCCGGCTCCGGCGCTGCCCGCGGCGAGCGTCAGCGCGGCCAGCCGCCCGAAACGGCGTCTGGAGAGAGCCTCGGCCTGCCGTTCGTGGCGCGATGCATGGGTCATGGGGGTCCCCTCCTGGTGCTGCGGGAAGTCGTCATGGGTACAGGTGAGTTCTGCGGTCGGCCCTTGGTGCGTGGTTCGCGTGGTCAGCGCGTGTGGCTGGTGCGGGGTGGGCCGATATGCGGCCAACACCACCGGGCGGTCGGCCAGTTGATCAGTCTCACAGCAGCCAGGACGCCGCCGGACACGGGTTGGTTTCTCTGGGAGACCGATAAAGTGGGGGCCGTGAAGCGCACTCCGTTCGGGTCCTGGCCCTGCTCGATCGCGCGGACCGTCGATCTGCTCGGGGACTGGTGGACGCCGCTGGTGCTGCGGGAGGCGTACTACGACTCGAAGCGCTTCGGCGAGTTCGAGGCGGCCCTGAAGATCGGACGCAACATCCTCACCCAGCGGCTGAACCGGCGCGCGGGGCACGCGGACGGTGACGCCCTGTTCGACGCGATCGTGGCCAACCCCGCGGGTGTCACCTTCACCGCCGACGGCTGGGACGACGTGTGGGCCTATGTGCGGCGCCCCGACCGGCGCTTCACCGTCGCCATCCCCGAACTGCTCTCACAGCTGCCCGGGTTGAACCGTACGGGGCCGGGCTGGGTCAGCGATGCCTACCCCTTCGTGCTGACCGCGGGGGAGCGCCGCTCCTTCACCGCCAACACCATCATCCGCGACCCCCGCTGGCGCCGCCGGGACACGGAGGGTGCCCTGCGCATCAGCGCGGTCGACGCCGCGCGCCTCGGGCTGTCCGACGGGGACCCGGCCCGGGTCAGCACGGAACGGGGCAGCGCCGAGGCCCGGGTGGAGATCACCGACGCCATGCAGCCGGGGCATGTGTCACTGCCCAACGGCTACGGGGTCGACCACCCGGAGCACGGCAGCAGTGGCGTCGCGCCCAACGAACTCACCTCGCTCCACCTGCGGGACCCCATCGCGGGCACTCCCTGGCACAAACACGTCCCCGCCCGCGTGGAACCGGTCACAGCGGCCGACTGACGCGGTGCAGCGGGCCATCCCGAGCTTCGGTGTGGGCCGCTCTGACACCGGCTCACCCCGCCCTGACACCCGCTCACCCGCGAGTGATGGCGAGGTGGATGGCGCCCGCTTCTCACAGAGTGTTCACCGAGTTACCGAGAACTGGACACGGCCGCGATCGACTTTCGCCATATCCTTGCGCGGGCCGAACGGGTCGAACGGTGCCTCGATTGAGAGCCGTTGATCGTTTCTGGTTATGCTGCTGCAGCCTCGGCATGACGGAGTCTCACTGAGTTGCCCCGGCAACGTCTTGCCCTGCAACGGGTCCCGGACCGGTCGGGGTGTGCCCGGCGCAGAGGGCCGGAGGTGGACTCGTTGCTCCCCCATCGCCTCTTTGCTCAGCCTGTCGAACGATTTGAGGACGCTGATGATGCGCACGGGATCATCTCCCGGAGGTCAACGGTCCGCCCATCTGTGGTGGTGGCTGCCCACACTTGCCATGGCGGTCGCCACAACCGTCGCGGCCGTCCAGGTCCCTGAAGGTGCCGGGGCCGCGGTCGTCGCGTGCGGAGTCGTCGGCGTCGCCGCTGTGGCTCTCATCACAGGCGAGTTGTTGCGACGCGGCAGGGCGCTGACGACGTTGCAGGCAACGTATGCGGAGCAACATCAGGCGCTCCAGCACCGCCTGCGGCAGCAGGAATCGGCGACGGTGCAGCTGGCCAAGGACCGGCTGCCCGAGGCGGTGGAGCGGCTGCGCCGCGGCGAGTTCGCCGAGGAGGTGGTGCGCTCGTTGTCCATCGCCGGCCCGGAGCACGGGTCCGGGGCCGAGTTCGAGGCTGCCCATCACGAGCTGCTGCGCTCGGTGGTCGAGGCGGTCACGGCCGAGGAGTCCCTGCGCGATTCCGCGCAGCGAGGTGTGGTCAACATCGCCCGCCGTGTGCAGGCCGTCGTGCACCGCCAGGCCACCGACCTGCGGGAGATGGAGGAACGGCACGGCGACAGCGGAGAGTTCTTCGCGGACCTGCTGCGCCTCGACCACAGCAACGCCCTGATCAGCCGGCTCGCCGACACCATCGCGGTGCTCGGCGGGGCCAGGCCGGGCCGGCAGTGGAGCCAGGCCGTTCCGCTCTACAGCGTGCTGCGCGGCGCCATGTCCCGGATCGCCGACTATCAGCGGGTCTCCCTGCACTCGGTCGCTGAGGTCGCCGTCGTCGGCCGGGCCGTGGAGCCGCTGATCCACTCGCTCGCCGAGCTGCTGGACAACGCCACCACCTACTCGCCGCCGCAGACGCGGGTCCACCTGACCGCGAGCGAGGTGCACGCGGGCATCGCCATCGAGATCGAGGACGGCGGCTTCGGGCTGAGCGAGGAGGCGCGGGAACGGGCCGAGCGCATGCTCGAGACCGCCCGTGAGGGCATCGACCTCAACGACCTCGGCGAAGCACCGCGCCTCGGCCTGACCGTGGTGGGGCGCCTCGCGCAGGAGTACGACTTCCAGGTGTCGCTGGCGCCTTCCTCGTACGGGGGCGTACGCGCGGTCCTGGTCGTCCCCCACGAACTGGTCACCACTGCGCCGGCGAGCGGGCGCGCCCACGGCATCGGCGCCGCCTCCGGGCAGGGACCGTCGGACCGGCCCGCTCCCTCCGTTCCCTCGGCCACGAAGCTCGCACCGCCGGCCTCAAGCCTCGGGGAACAGGAGCGGATGGACGAGGAGACACCAGAGGTCGTCGAGCGTACGGCCAGCGGCCTGCCGCAGCGCCGCAGCCGTCGCGGCCGGGCCGGCGCCCGCCCAACTGCGAGCAGCACTCCCACGCCGCAGCAGCAGGCCGAGCCGGACGCGACGGTACCGGAGAGCCCGGCGCCCGGAATGTGGATGGGCGCCTTCCAGGAAGGTCTGTCCGGCAAGCGATCAGCAACGGCTGCCGCCCAGGAACAGAGCGACAAGTCGTCGAATGAAGGTGAGTAAGCGATGGTTCGGCAGCCCGACATGGACTGGATGCTTAAGGACTTGGCGGAGAGCGTTCCGCAGACTCGCCACGTCGTTCTTCTGTCGTCGGACGGTCTGTGCATGGCCCAGTGCCCGCCGGACAGGGACACGTCCGACCGGCTGGCGGCGATCGGTGCGGGCGTCCAGAGCCTGGCCGGGGCGGCGGCCGAAGAGTTCCCGCACAGCAACGGCCAGATGCGGATGGTCGTCATGGAGGTGGACGGCGGCTTCCTGCATCTGATGGCCGCCGGCGAGGGAGCTCATCTGGTCGTGCTGGTCGACGAAGGCGTCGACATGGGCCTTGTGGGGCAGCAGATGCGGGACCTCGTCGCACGGATCGGTGCCCACCTGACCAGCCCGCCGCGTGGCGACCGGCTGGCCCGATGACGCCGGACGCTGAGTGGGACGAGGGCAGCCCTGAGCGGCTGTACGTCCTGACCGGCGGGCGCAGCGGATCCGAGGAGACCGGTCTTGACCTGGTCACCTTGATCATGGCCCGTACCGCACCCCGGATCGGCATGCAGCCGGAGCACGAGTCCATCCTGCGGGTGTGCCAGTCCCCGCTGTCCGTGGTGGAGATCTCGGCCCACCTGGAACTTCCGGTGAGCATCGTCACCGTGCTGCTCGCGGATCTCTTGGCAGAAGACCATGTGGAAGCCAGGACACCGGTCCCGTCTCTTCCCGACATCGACATCATCAAGGCGGTGATCCATGGACTCCAGAACCTCTGAGACGGTGGGGCCTCGGAGTGAGGACGCGCTGCCGTCATCGGCCACGTCCGCTGTCAAGATCGTCATCGTGGGCGGTTTCGGCGTGGGCAAGACGACGTTGGTCCGCTCGGTGAGCGAGATCCGGCCGCTGACGACCGAGGAGACGATGACGCAGGCCAGTGTCAGCGTCGACGATCTCGCGGGCGTCGAGCGCAAGAGGATGACGACGGTGGCCATGGATTTCGGCCGCATCAGCCTCAACGACGAGCTGGTCCTGTATGTCTTCGGCACCCCCGGGCAGCAGCGCTTCTGGTTCCTGTGGAACGGCCTGTTCGAAGGCGCGCTGGGCGCTGTGGTGCTCGTCGACACCAGGCGGCTGGAGGCGAGCTTCGATGTGCTCGGCCGCCTGGAGGAGTCGCAGACGCCGTTCGTGGTGGCCGTCAACGCGTTCGACGGGGCGCCTTCCTACGCGGACGAGGAGCTGCGCGAGGCGCTGGACCTGGCCGACGACGTGCCGCTGCTGATGTGCGACGCCCGCAGCCGGGAGTCCAGCAAGGACGTCCTGCTGTCGCTGATGCGGCATCTGTATTCCCTCGCCATGACTTCGGAGGCGACGACGTGACCCCGCAATCCCCCGACCCCTCGTACGAGCCGCAGGAGCCGCAGGCACCGTCCCCGCAGCCCGGGCCCGGTGGAGGGACCGCCGCGGCTGCCTCCCCGCCGCCCGGCTGTCCCGCGCACGTCGGCGGTGCCGCGAGCGGCACCGCCGCGAGCCTGCGCCCCCTCTTCGGCCCCGAGGCCGAGACGGACCCCATGGGCCTGTACGAGAAGCTGCGCGCCGAGCACGGCCCGGTGGCCCCGGTGCTGCTGCCCGGCGACGTGGAAGCCTGGCTGGTGCTCGGCCATCGGGAGAACCTCGAAGTGGCCCGCACGCCGTCGCTGTACTCCAGGGACTCCCGCCACTGGCGGGCCATGCGGGAAGGCCGGATCGGACCTGACCACCCGCTGGCGCCGGTGACCATGTGGCAGCCGCTGTGTGTGTTCGCGGACGGCATGGAGCACCGGCGGCTGCGCCAGGCGCTCACCGACAGCCTGTCCCGTTTCGAGGCGCGCGGCATCCGCCGCTACGTCATCCGCTTCACGCACCAGCTCATCGACGACTTCCAGGACGCCGGGAAGGCCGATCTGGTCGAGCAGTTCGCCGAGCAGCTTCCGCTGCGCGTCATCACCCAGCTGTTCGGTATGGAGGAGGAGTACGGGCCCAAGCTGGCCGAGGCCGCCAAGGACCTGATCCAGGGCACCGAGACCGCCGTCGACAGCAACAACTTCATCACCGAGACCCTGCAGCGGCTGGTGGACCGCAAGCGGGCGAGCCCAGGGCACGACGTGGGCTCCAAGCTGATCGAGCATCCGGCCCGGCTGACCGACGACGAGGTGCGGGAGCACTTGCGGCTGACGCTGGTCGCGGCCAATGAGACGACGATCAATCTGATCTCCAACACACTGCGGATGCTGCTCACCGACCGCCGCTTCCGGGCGACCCTGGCCGGTGGCCACACCACGCTGCCCGACGCGCTGGAACAGGTGTTGTGGGACGAGCCGCCGCAGACGACCAGCATCGGCCGCTGGGCCACCGGGGACACCACGCTCGCCGGGCGACGGATCAAGGCCGGCGACATGCTGGTGCTGGGGCTCGCCGCGGGAAACGTCGACCCGGCCGTCCGGCCCAACCTGTCGGTCCCTCTGCACGGCAACCGCTCCCATCTGGCCTTCGCCGCGGGTCCGCACGAGTGCCCTGGCCGGGATCTGGGCCGGGCCATCGCGGACACCGGGATCGACACGCTGCTCTTCCGGCTGCCGGACGTACGACTGGCCGTTCCGGAGGAGGAGTTGCGCCGGGACAACGCGCTGATGTCACGGCGGCTGGTGTCGCTGCCCACGACGTTCTCCCCGCCCCGCCGGGCCGGCCGGCAGCCTACGGGCGCTCACAGCACGTCGGCCAGGCAGCCGCTGCCGCCACCCGCGCCGCACCGGGAAACCCTCCCCCAGCGGCAGCCGTCGGCGCCGGCGGGGGCCGTGCCGGAGCCGTCCCCCGCGCCGGGGCCCGCCCACGAATCCAGGTGGGCGGCCGTGAAAAGCCGGGTGCTGAACCGCGAGTAGGGAATACCGGAAACCGCTGGTTTCCCTGTGACGCGAATAGGCACTTGTTGCCGTGGATACATATGAGCAGGTGATGGCCGCGATACGTCAACCTCTCCCCGCCGCTTACGACCCGCCCCACCGGGCGGGTCGTGGCATGAGTGCTTGCCGTGTACGTGGGCGTCGCGACGGGACACCGGCGCGCCACCACCGGCCTTCCCAAGAGTTCGGCCACGAAAGCGGCGTTGCCGCAGAACGACCGAGGTGATCGACAGTGGAGCACGGGATGCTGATCCCCCCCGTCTATTCTCCGATACCCCCCGCGATACATCCCCGGCACAAGCTGATCGACCAACAGACCGCCGCCTGGGCACGGACCTTCGACATCGGCTCACCCGAACTCCGCGAGAAGCTGGTCGGCCAGGAGATCGGCACCTTCGCCGCCCGGATCCTCCCGGAGGGCGACGAGGAGGTCATCTCGCTCCTGGCCGACTTCGTCCTGTGGCTCTTCGGCGTCGACGACGGCCACTGCGAGGAGGGCGAACTCGGCACCGACCCCAAGGAGCTCGTCCCCGAGCTCTCCCGGCTGCTGCGCATCGCCCAGAACCCGGAAGCGGCCATGCTCACCGGGGACTCCCTGGCCGCAGGACTGCGGGATCTGCGTCGGCGGATGGAACAGCATGCGACACCAGCCCAACTGGCCCGTTGGGTCGACGCGCTGCGGGAGTACTTCCTGTCGGTGGTGTGGGAGGCGTCGCATCGCAGCAAGAACACCGTTCCCGACCTCAACGACTACGCCCTGATGCGGTTGTACGACGGCGCCACATCGGTCGTCATGCCGCTGCTGGAGATGGGCTACGGCTACGAACTCCAGCCGCACGAGAGGGACGCCACCTCGGTACGGGCCGCTGCCGAGATGGCCTATTTCATCATCACGTGGGACAACGACCTCTTCTCCTACCACAAGGAGTCCCGGGGACAGCAGTACTACCTCAACGTGCTGCGCGTACTGGAACACCACCACGGGCTCGAACCGGCCGAAGCCCTTGAGGTCGCCGTCGCCCAACGCGACCGTGTCATGTGCCTCTTCCTCCGGCTCCGCGACCATCTCTCCGCCTCCGGAAGCCCCCAGCTGCGCCAGTATCTGGAGAGCCTCAGCTGCTTCATCCGGGCCGCGCAGGACTGGGGCATCTCCTCCCACCGGTACACCACACCGGAGGACCCCGCCGAGCTGCCCACCACGTTCCGGGACACACCCACCGACGACAGCGAGGAGCCGCTGGACATCCCGGCCATCGCCTGGTGGTGGGATGCCGTACCCGAGAAGCGAGTCCCCGCCGTCCCGCAAGGCGGACTGCCCGTCAACGGTGACACGGCGCTCGGGGTCCCTCATCTCCCCGTCACGGACCACGTGACGGCAGCCGGACACGACAGCCGTTCCTTCGCCTGAGCCATGGCAGTCATGAGGATCACGAAGAGGAGCATCCTGTGAGCACAGCGCTGAGCGCGATACCCCGGGCCCCCGGGCGGCTGCCCTTGCTCGGCCACGTCCTCCCCCTGCTGCGCCGACCGCTCGACTTCGTGCAGTCCCTCCGGTCGACGGGTGATCTGGTCCGGGTGGATCTGGGCACTCTCCCGGTCTACTTCGTCACCAGCGCGGATCTCACCCACGAGCTGCTCGTCACCAAGGCCAGGTATGTGGAGAAGGGCAGGTTCTTCGTCCGGGCCCGCATCCTGATCGGGGACTCGCTGCCGACCGCGCCCTCGCACATCCACCGGCCGCACCGCCGGCTGATGCAGCCGGCCTTCCACCGGGAGCGGATCGCCGGGTACGCCCGGGTGATGGCCGACCGGGCCCGGGCCATGGCCGATGCCTGGACACCGGGGCAGACCGTCGCCGTCGACGAGGAACTGATCGAGTTCTCGGTCGGCACGCTGGCCGACACCATGTTCTCGACGGACATCAGCCCTGCCGCTGTGGCGTCCGTACGCAGGGACGTACCGATCCTGCTGAAGACCGCACTGCTGCGCGCTGTCACCCCAAAGCTGCTGGACAAGGTGCCGATTCCAGCCAACCGGAAGTTCGACCAGGCGGCTGTCCGGCTGCGCAAGGTCATGGACGATGTCATCGCCGCGTACCGGAAGCACGACGGTTCCGAGGCCGACGACCTGCTGTCCACCCTGCTCGCCGCCCGGGACAGTGACACGGGTGAGGCGCTCAGCGACCAGGAGGTACGCGACGAACTGGTCGCCATCCTGTTCGCCGGCACGGAGACCACCGCCTCGACCCTCGCCTGGGCCTTCCACGAACTGGCCGCCCACCCCGAGGTCGAGGACCGCCTCCTGGAGGAGATCAGGTCGGTCGTCGGAGACCGTCCCGTCACCTTCGAGGACCTGCCCAAGCTGGAGTACACCGACCGCGTGCTGCGCGAGGTCTCCCGGCTGCACGCAATCCCGCTGCTGATGCGCCGGGTCGCCACTCCGGTCGAACTCGGCGGCGCCGAGCTGCCGGCCGGTACGGAGATCGCCTTCAGCCTCTACGCGCTGCACCGCGACCCGCGCCTCTACGAGAACCCGGAGCGGTTCGACCCGGACCGCTGGCTGCCGGAGCGCCGCCAGGACCAGTCGCGCGAGAGCTACATCCCCTTCGGCTCGGGCAACCGCAAGTGCATCGGGGACGGCTTCGCCTGGACGGAGAGCGTCATCGCGCTGGTCACCGTGCTGGCCCGGTGGCGGATGGAGCCCCTTGAGGGCCACTCCGTACGGGAAGTGGCATCGGCGGTGGCCCACCCGGACCGCCTTCCGATGCGGGTGGTGCCACGGGATGCGGCAGCCTGAACCGGGCGCCCTCGCACGCCCTCTCATGGGCCGTGGCAGCCCGCCGCACCGCTCGCCGCCGAGCCGCCACCCGCCGACTGCCCAGGCGGTGCAACTCGCGACGATGTCGGACGCGTCCCTCCGCCTGGTCCGGGTACGGTGACCGCCGTGAGCGGGGGCAACAGCGATCAGCCGGACATCGACGAGATCGAGGCGTGGTTCGCCGCTGTGGCAGAGGGCCGGGTGAGCCGGGATTCGGCCGACCGGTGGGCCGGACAGTGGCTCGCCGAGGACGCGCTCGAATGGGACGAGCTTTCCTGGTGGGCGCTGGACCTGCTCCACGGTATCGACCTGAGGCCGGGTCCGGATGAGCCGTACCTGCACAGCAGTGCGCAGGTTCGTGGATGGCTCGATGAGCTGCGCCGGCGCCGCGGGTCCCCGAGCTGAGACCGGGCCGACCGGCCGGCTGCCCGGCCACCGGCCCTGGCCACCGGGCGTGCTCGTCCGCCCTGAGCGGCGAGCAGGTCCGGTGGGGGCGGCAGGCGCGAGGGCCAGTGTGGGCGGGGGACTTCGCGTCACGCCTCGCGGACGGTGACGGTGGCGCGGTGGTGGTGAGGCTCGGTCGCTTCGTCGAGCAGCGCCACCGCGAAGTCCGGGTAGGTGATCCGGCTGGCCCAGTCGCCGTGCTCGGCCCGCCGGTAGCGGCCGGTGCGCGGGCCGTCGTGGTCGAAGTCGCCGGCCGGAGCGACGTACACCCAGTCCAGGTCACTGGTCCGCAGCACCTCGAGGCCGGCCGCGTGGCCGAGCGAGAAGGAGCGGAACTCGTTCGGGAAACCGGGCTCGTCCATCAGCGGGGCTCCGGAAGCGCCGGGCATGACCGAGGCGAGGCCGGCCACGACCAGGCGGTGCAGGCCGGCTTTGGCCAGGCCGCCGGTCAGGGCCTCGGACGAGGCCGTGAAGAACTGGTGCGGTGGCACGGACAGGTCCACCGCGGCGCTGATCGCGGCATCGTGCCCGGCGGCCACCCGCTCGACGCTCGCCGCGTCCGTGACGTCCCCTGCCACGACCCGCGCATCGGTCAGTTCGGGATGGCCGGCCGGATCACGCACCACAGCGGTGACCTGGTGGCCACGCCGGTGCGCCTCGGCGACGGCCCTTCGCCCCGCCCTGCCGCCCGCGCCGAAGATCACGATGTTCATGACGAATCCCCTCTCACCCGGGCCGGAGCCATCCGCCCGGCCGTCCTCCGGGACGCTAGCGAGGGCGGCGGTTACCAAGGGGATACCGGCTATCGTGAGCCCATGAGGGATCCGCTGCCCGCCGACATGTTCGACGAGTTGTGCCCGTCCTCGCTCAACCCGATCCGGTTCGGCGACAAGTGGGCGGCGCTGATCATCCGCTGCCTCGAAGGCGGACCGCGCCGGTTCTCCGAACTGCGCGTGCCGCTGCGCCGGGTGACGCCGAAGGTCCTCACCCAGTCGCTGCGGTCCCTCGAACGGGACGGAATGGTCGAGCGCACGGTCCATGCCGGGGCGACTCCGCACGTCGAGTACGCACTCACACCGCTGGGCCGCAGCATGCTGGAACCCCTCGCCGTCGCATGCGCCTGGGTGGCGGAGCACTGGGACGAACTGCTCGACGCACGCGAGTCGTACGCGGAGAAGACCCGCGCCGCGCGCGTCGACCGCACCGACCGCGTCGACCGCGTCGACCGCGTCCGCAGCACCGGATAGCCGGGGGCCGCCCGGCGCGACCACGGCGGCCCGCCCGAGCCCGCGCCGCCCCGCTGCGTCACGTCACCGCAAAGGCGCGGTTCGTAGGGGTGGGCTGGTGACTCAGCGCATCCGGTTCTCGGTGCACCGTTATCCGGCCCGTGCTCCGGCCGTGAGGATTCTCTCTCCTGGCGAGAACGTGGCCCCCAGCCCTCCCGCCACGGCCGTCAGCCGCGTAGGGTCGCGCATCGGCCAGGGGTTCAGCGTCCGCGCATCCGGCGCGGAGCGACGCGGACCGGCACCGGCCGATCACGAAACGTAGCGCAAGGAAGCGCGCCCCGGCTGCCGAGAGTGCGTGCAGCAGAGCCGTACCCGGCATCGGACACCGACGGCATCGGACACCGAAGCCACCCATACCGCCAGGGCGGCGGCATCGCCGGTCGCGGACGCGGCACCGCACGGCCGCCCGGCCTGGAGTGCGCGGCTCCAACGTCACCGAGGACGCCCAGCCGCGCCGGCAACCGAGCACCGAACGGGATGACCCGTATGAGGAAGAGCAGACGACCGACACACGCCTTCCCGCAAGGCAGCGGCGCCACACAGCGCCGTAAGCGGTACGCCCTCGGGCTGGTGGCCGCCGTCCTGGCCGGAGGGACGGCCGCTGGGACCCTGGCGGCAGCCGACGGTGCAGCCGCCACCACGGCCCGCGCCCGGGTCGGCGCCTCGAAGGTGGTGTGCCACTCGGACGACGGCGGCCTGGCGCGCCGACTCTCCCACCAGCTGGCCGACACCCTGCGCAAGCAGCACAGCAAGCTGCACAGCACGGCGGCGGTCGCGTTCTACGACCGCTCCTCGGGCACCTCGTGCACCTACCGCGCGGGCACCGCGTACGACTCGGCGAGCGTGGTGAAGGCCACCCTTCTCGGCGCGCTGCTGCGGCAGACCCAGGAGGAGCACCGCAAGCTCACCTCCCGGGAGAAGAAGCTCGCCACCGCCATGATCACCAAGTCGGACAACGAGGCCACCAGCACCCTCTGGCGCGAGGTCGGACGCGGTGACGTGCAGCACTTCCTCGACCTGGCGGGCATGAAGGACACCGAGCCGGGCCGGCACGGCTACTGGGGCCTCAGCCAGGTCACGGCAGGCGACCAGGTCAAGCTGCTCAAGCTGCTCACCTCCGGCAACCGGGTGCTGAACGCCAAGTCCCGCGGTTACGAGCTCGGCCTGATGAACAAGGTCGTCGCCGGCCAGCGCTGGGGCACCCCGTCCGGCGCTCCGAAGGACGCCACCGTGCATGTGAAGAACGGCTGGCTGGAGCGCGACGCGCACGCCTGGCGCGTCAACAGCATCGGCGCCTTCACCGGCGGCGGCCACGACTACGGCATCGCGGTCCTCTCCCAGGACAGCAAGACGATGTGCGACGGCGTCGATACGGTCCAGGCCGCCTCCCGCGCGATCCACCACCAGCTGAACCGGTGACGGCCCGCACCGCACCCGGCGGACCAGCTGCCACACCTCGCGGACGCGTTATTCGGCCAAAGGCCGCGCTCCGCGGCTAGCCCGCCCTCTCCCCCTTGGGTAGCGTCCTCGGCACCAGACAGTGAATGCCGTGCGACGCCGCGTAACTCCCAGGGGCGGGAAATACGCGAGGCGGACACGGCGCTGCCTGGGGCTGTCACGTGGCTGGGGGGCTCGGGGGATTCCAGCATCGTGCGGCGAGGCCCCGAGCCGTCCTTCGGCTCGGGGCCCTGCTTGTACCTGTCCCCCGTGCCCGTACGCCACCGCAGGAGGATCAGTGCCCTACGCGACTGTCAACAGCATCGAGTTGTTCTACGAGGAGCACGGGGCCGGACAGCCGCTGATTCTGCTGCACGGCTGGGGCACCTGCGGCCAGGTGTGGAGCGCCCAGCGGGAGGAGTTCGCCCGCGACCACCGCGTCGTCATCCCCGACTGGCGCGGGTGCGGCCGCTCCGGCCGGCCCGCAGGCGGCAACACCATCGCGGCCAACGCCGAGGACGTGCTGGCGCTGGCCGAAGCGCTGGAGCTGGAGGCTCCGGTACTGGTCGGGTGCTCGGCCGGGGCCGCGATCGTGCTCGAGGCGGCGGGCAGGGCGCCCTCCTTCGTCCGTGCGGTGGTCGCGGTCGACGGGCCCGGGTACTGGCCGGCGGAGCGCAAGGCGGAACGGCTCGGCGAGCTGCGGCAGGCGCTGCGTACCGACCGGGCGGAGACGGTGAGACAGTGGGTCGTGGACTGGTACGGCCCGCTGGCCGACCCGTCGCTGCTGGAGTGGACGGCGCAGCAGATCCTCGGCTCCTCGGAGTCCATCGACGAAATCCTCACCGACGCGGTGCGCAACAATCCGCGGGAGACCGTCGGACAGCTCGCCATGCCCGCCGTGTTCATCCACGGCGGGCTCGACGCGGAGATACCCGCCGAGGTCTCCGAGACGCTCGCCGAACTCGCCCCGCACGGGGAGGCGCACATCATGAAGGAGTCGGGTCACATGCCGCACGTGGAGCAGCCCGCGGAGTTCAACGCGCTGCTGCGCTCCGTGCTCCGCCGCCTGACGGGACCCGGCGCCGGCTCCCCCGCCTCCCCCGCCGAGCAGGGCTGACAGCCGGATACGTACGCACGCACCAGCAGGGCCCGGACCGGTGATACCGGTCCGGGCCCTGCCGTACAGCGCTGGGGTCCCCCGACCCCCAGGCGCGGTACGTCTCCAAGAGTTGGCCGATACTTGCCTGTGTGAACTCCCCGGCTGTGTACGGCGTTTGACTCCTGGGATTCAGAACGTTACTCACTGCGGAAAGAGCAGGCTAGCCGCGGAACGCGGTCCCTGGCCGAATAACGCGACGGTGAGTGAGGAAGCCTGATGAACGCGTCCGCTGCGGACGACAGCCGGATGCGGACACTGGTCCGCAGCGACGACCTGGACGAGACGCGCGAGCTGATCAGTACGGCCTACAGCCCGTACGAGCTGCGTGCGCTGAGCAGGCCGCAGGACTTCTCCGCGTGGTACGCGGAAGGCGGCTTCCCGGGGGTCACTCTCTCAGCGCTGAGCTATGGGACCGAAACGCTGGTGGCGCCCGAGCCGCTGACCACGTATCTGCTGGTGTGCCAGGTGCACCGGGGCAGGGTGCGGGTGGAGTCGCCGGGGCGCGAGGAGCAGTTCGTCGACACCGGCGAGACCTATGTGCTCGATCCGCACCGGAGGTTCAAGGTCTTCTGGGGCGCAGGTGCCCGCATGACGACGCTCCGGCTGTCCCGGGATGTGGTGGACCGGGCGGCGGGCGAAGCGCTGGGGCACGAGGAGCCGGTGCAGGCGCGGTTCGCGCTGGGCGGGGCGGTATCGCCGGCGGCCGCCGAGAGCTGGTCGGGGATCTCCGCGGCAGTGCACAGGGAGGTGATGGCCGGAGGTGTCGCGCACACCAACCCTCTGGTGGCGGCGCAGCTCACCCAGGCGGCGGCAACCGCCTTGATGGCGACGCACCGTCTGCTGCCGGGCTCGGAGCCGGTACGTCACATCGGGTGCGTGGCTCATCCCGCCGTCCGCAGGGCCATCCAGCTCATCGAGGAGCGCAGCGACCAGCCGCTCACCCTCTCCGACCTCGCTGTGGCGGCCAGGCTCAGCCCGCGGGCCCTGCAGGAGGCGTTCAAGCGGTACGTGGGGCGTACGCCGCTGGCCTATCTCCGCGATGTCCGGCTGGACCGCGCGCACCACGATCTCGTCGCGGCGGACGCCGACGGGCCGGTCACCGTTGCGGAGATCGCGTTCCGGTGGGGCTTCTCCAACCTGGGCCGGTTCGCGAGCTGGTACCGCCGCCGCTACGGTCACGCCCCCTCGGTCACCCTGCGCGCGTGACGGCGCAAGGGAGTGGCCCCACCGACACGGGGGAACCGGTGGGGCCACGACCCAGTGTGCCAGCGAGACCTATAGCGCTGGTTGAGCAACAGCAAGGCTCTCGCAAATACTTGCGGGCCCTCCTCGACGGTCCCTGAAGCCGCCGGGCAATCGTGACAGGGAATCACGATCCTTGCCGCCTCAATTCCTTCGGCTATAGCCTTGGCGGACGAGTCGGTTGCCGCGAAAGGATTCGATTGTGGGCAGCAGTGATGCGTACTCTGATCTTCCGGCCGGCACAATCGTCGCCGAGGGGTTTGCCCGGTGGAGCCCCGAGCTGCACAAGGAGTTCGAAAACAACGCCCACAACGGCCGGATCGGCCAGTCGCTGCTGAAGGAGACCGACGCGGTCCGGGTCTGGGAGACGGTGCTGGCGCCGGGCGAGCGCATCCCCGTTCACCGGCATGTGCTGGACTACTTCTGGATAGCCCTCACCAGCGGCCGCGCCCGCCAGCACACGAGCGACGGCACCTCGCGGGAGATCTCCTACACCCGCGGCCAGAGCCATCATTTCCATTTCGGCAGCGGGCAATACCACCTCTACGACGTCAAAAATATCGGTGAGGACGTTCTCTCATTCCTGATCGTCGAGATGAAGGACGGGGAAAACGAGCCCATCGAACTCTGACCCGTACCTCTGCGCCTTCAGACTTCGACCTTCGGCCTTCGGCCGGAAAGAGTCCGCCCGGCTGAAGGCGCAGAGGTTTCACAGGGCGGCGGAGAGTTCTTCGAGCAGAATGGTGTTCGCGCGGCGGGTGCCGATGGAGATGCGGCAGGTGGCCGGGACGAGGTGTCCGGTGTCGGCGACGAGGATTCCCGCCCCGCGCAGCTGGTCCATGACGCGCTCGTGCTTGTGCAGCCTCGCCAGCAGGAAGTTGGTCTCCGAGGGGAACACCCGGTCGACCGCGGGGTGTTCGGCCAGCGCCGCTGCCATCCGGTCGCGTTCGGCGCGGATGCGCTGGACGCTGGCGAGCGCTTCCTCGGCGTTGGTCAGCCGGTCCCGGACAGTGCGCTGCGCCCAGTTGGTGAACCCGAAAGGCACCTGGACCCTGCGCAGCGCGTCGATGAGGCCCGGATGGGCCAGGGCGATCCCGCAGCGCGCACCGGCCAGCCCCCACGCCTTCGAGAGCGTCCTGAGCACGATGAGGTTCTCGTGCCTGTCGACCAGTTCGGCGTACGAGGGGTGCTCGCTGAACTCGACGTACGCCTCATCGATCACCACCAGCCCACGGCCGCCGGCCACCAGAGCGTTCACCTGTGCCGGGTCGAGCCTGGTGCCGACGGGGTTGTTCGGATCGCACAGCATGGTCACTCGTGGGTCGGCCGCCAGGATCCGGTCGACGTCCAGCCCGCTCAGGTCGTCGCCCTTCAGCGGCACCTCGACCACGGACAGCCCCTGGACGCGGGCGAAGTGGGCGTAGAGCTCGAAGGTGGGCGGTGTGACGCAGACGCGTTGGCCGGGTGAGGCCAGTGCCGCCAGGAGCAGCATGACCCCGTCGACTGCCCCGCTGGTGAACAGCAGATGGTCCGCGCTCAGCCCCCCGGCCCCGGCATGGCCGGGCAGCTTCGAGATGGTGGCCAGGTAGATCCTGGCGAGCTCCGCCGTGTCGAGCTCGGGGTAGGTGCTCTCGGCGCCCAGGAACGGGTTGGTGTTGCTCGACAGGTCGAGCAGATCGAACCGTGGCCGATGGCGGAACCGCGCCGGGCCCGGTACCGGCACCGTGCTGACGCCAGGAGCCGCGAAAGCCGAAAGCGCCGGCTCCGCACCGTCCTCCTCGTCCCCTCCCGGCGGCGGGAGGTCGGGGCCGCGCAGCCAGTGGTCGAGGGGCACGAACAGATCCGCCCCGAGGCGGCGCGTGTGGTCGGCATCGCCCCGGCCGAGGTGCACCCACTCCAGACCGGAGCGCCGGGCGTCCAAGTACAGGGCGTAGAGGGACGCCTCGTTCAGGCCGCGCCTGGCGACGGGGTCCTCGTGGTCGACGGCCTGCGCGAGGTGGTAGAGCCCCCGGCCGTTGTGGGAGTTGGTGAGGAGTCCGGCCTGGACCACGGAGTTGTCCGGGCGGCGGCGGATGAGCAGTTCGGTGCGGTCGGCGAGGGCGCTGCCGGCCAGTGCGTGGAGCGCTTCGGCGTTGTACGGGTTGTGCCGGCCGCCCTGGCGCTCCACTTGTCGCCGGTGGAGGGCGGCGAAGGCGTCGCGCGCCCATGGGCTGTCGCCGAGCTCGCTCAGCCGGACCCGTTCCCATGAGAGCTCGCGGGCAACGGTGTGGTGCCGGCGCCGCAGTTCGCCGAGCCGGCCGGCGCCGACGCGAGTACGCAGGGTCTCGTCCACCTCGCCGGGCAGCCGGACGACGCACTCGCTGCCGACGGCCATGGGGTGGAAACCGGCTTCCCGCAGCGCGCTGGTGTCGTCGCTGCGGCGTACGTTCGGCACGAGGATCTGCGGCACGTCCCGTTCCTTCGCGCGCCGGACCAGGGCATCGAGGGCCTGGGCCGTGGGCGCCGGGCTGGTGGGGCTGTACGGGGCTCCGCCGCCGACCAGTGTGGGGCGGGCGAGCGCAGGGCGGGGCAGGGCCGCGAACGCTTCGGCGCTCTGCCCGAGTTCGGCTATGGAGCACACGGGCACGCGGAACCCGAGGGCAGCACTCAGCACGTCCCCGAGCGCGTCGATGTCTGCGGATCTGCGCATGCTCGGTCTCCACTCCTTCGCGTCAATGGGACTACTCGGCTGCGTGCGCGGCCGCGTACGCGTCGATGCGGTCGCGGTACTCCTCGAACAGCTCGGCCAGGGTGCGGGCGATACCGGCCCTCCAGCCGACGGAGCAGTCGCCGATGAGGCCGCGGCGCACGTCGTGGTCGAAGACCGCGGTCTCCCGGCTGTAGTCTCCGCGGTCCAGCCGGAGCGGCACGCCGGTGAGCGCGGACATGTGTTCCAGCAGATCGGTCATGCCGACCTCTTCGTCACCGCCCCAGTTCACCACCCGCGCGGGTGCCTGCGCCGCCGCCCACAGCAGCGGCACCTGGCGGACGACATCGTCGGTGTGCAGCAGGTTGCAGTAGTTCTGTCCCCCGCGGGGCACGGAGCACGCCTGTCCTCTGTGCATCTGGTTGAACAGGATCATCGGGACGCCGCCGTGGCCGTACGGACCATAGGCGATGTTGAGCCGGGCGATCACCGCCGGCAGCGAGAGGGCTTCGGCCAGGCCCCGCACCACCCCTTCGGCGGAGAGCTTGGCGACGGGGTACGTCGGCAGCCAGGGCGCCGCGCCGCCCAGCGGATCGTCCTCCCGGTAGCGGTGCATACGGTCGGCGCGGTTGTAGACCACCCCGGAGGAGACGTACAAGAACGCCTCGGCCGCGCAGCAGTGCGTCATCAGCCGTGCGGTGCCGACAGCGTTGACGCGTGCGGTCCGGTCGAAGTCCTTGCCGTCGCCCCGGTGCACCGCCGAGTGCAGCACATGGGTGAAGTCGCGCGGCAGGTCCTCCAGATCGTCGGTGGACATGTCCCAGATGACGGTGCGGGCTCCGGCCTCCTCCAGCGCCTTGCGCGCCGCCGGGTCACCGAACCGGCCCAGGCACCACACCTCGTTGTCCGCGGCGAGTGCTTCGGCGACCGGTCTTGCGACCTGCCCCGTTCCCCCGGTGACGAGAATCTTCTTGCCTCGCATGATCAGCGGCTCCTGGTCGTCTCGGCGCCCGGCGTCGTCCAGCCGTTCTCCTGCCGCGCTCAGCCGAGCGCACGGGCCAGCTCCTGCCGCAAGGTCGCCTGGAAGGTCTGCACGTGCTGGGGGCTCATCAGGGTGTAGTGCTCTCCCTCGACTTCGATGTACGCGTTGGAGTCGCGGGTGAACTCGTCCCAGTGCCGCAGTTGGTTGTCCAGCCACTCCTGTTTGCTGCCGCGCAATGGGGTGCAGTAGAAGACCCGCACCCGGCCGACCGTTCCCGTGGGTTCGTATGTGCGGCCCAGGTGCACCATGTTCTGGGCCAGGTGCACCCAGTTGGTGAACCGCTCGGTGGTCAGATCGAGTTCGGTCAGGCGTCGCGGGGGTGCCTGCTCGACCAGGTAGGACAGCTGGTCGGCTTCGGGCAGCTCGCGGAGCCTGGCGATCAGCTCCGGGATGTCGGCGGCGTCGATCAGCTCCAGGAACAGCGCCAGGTTGATGGCCCCGTCGGTGAAGGTGATCTCGTTCATCCGGTCGGCAATGCGCGGCGGCAGGTTGAAGATCCCCACGAAGTCGACCTTGTCGCCGTCGGCCTCCAGCCGTTTGGCGATCTCGAACGCGACTGCTCCGCCGTAGGAGTATCCCGCGACCGCGTACGGCCCGCTCGGCTGGGCCCTGCGGATCGCCGCCACATAGGTGGTGACCATCTCGGCGAACGACCCGAAGTGGGTCTCGCCCTCGCCGAAGCCCCGTGCCCGCAGGGCGTAGAACGGCCGTTCCCCGGTGAAGTACTTGGCGAGGTTGACGAAGACCAGCACTTCGCCAAGGCCGGGATGGACGCAGAACAACGGCGTTCCGTCCCCGGTCACCTGCAGCGGCACCAGCGGGTCGTAGGCGGCGTCTCCTCCGGCGCTCCGCCCGGCGGCCAGGCGGCCGGCCAGTGCACGGACGGTCGGGGCCTGCAGCAGCGTCGACATCGGTACGTCCTCGATGCCGAACTCCCGCTGGATCTCGGCCTTGAGCCGCAACACGTCCAGCGAGGTTCCGCCCAGGTCGAAGAAGCTGGCGGTCGCCGGCACCCTCCTGGTGTTCAGTACGCGGGCGTAAATGCCGGCCAGCGCGCTCTCGGCCTCGCCCTCCGGTGCCACATAGGCGCCGAGGAATCGGCGGCTCACCTCCTCCGCGCGGCGCGCCGCCGCTGCCATGCCCCCCGCTTCGACGGCGGTACGCAGCCGGGACCGCTGGATCTTGCCGAGGTTGCCGCGGGGGATCTCGGCCGCGCCGACCGGGAGGATCAGCTGCGGGCGGAAGCCCCAGTGCATCACGGTGGAGCTGCGGATCGCCACGATGGCCCGGTACACGCCCGACTCGTCCGCGGGGTCTCCCGCCGGGGCGAACGCGATGGCCAGCTGTTCCGAGTCGGCTCCTTCGGGCCTGACCGGGAAGGCCGCGACCTGGCCGCGCTGCACCTCGTCCAGGCCGTCGAGGACCGCTTCCAGATCGTGGCTGTAGTAGTTGACGCCGTTGACGATGATGGAGTCCTTGGTCCGGCCGACCAGCATCAGCCGCCCCTCGGAGTCGAGGTGGCCCAGGTCGCCGGTGCGGAACCAGCCGTCCGCGGTGAACGCCTGCGCCGTGGCCTCCTCGTTGCCGAAGTACCCCGCGGTCACCATCGTGCCGCGCAACTGCACCTCGCCCGGCTCCCCGGGCCCGGCCGTCGCCGGGTCTTCGGTGGAGGCCAGCACTTTGCCGTTGCCGTCGGTGATACGGATGTGCAGGCCGCGTACCGGGCGGCCCAGCGGGGGGAACTCCGTGTCCAGGTCGCGGGCGGCGAAGTCGCGGTTGAAGACGCTTCCCGCGCACGTCTCGGTCATGCCGAACGCGGGCACGATCACGTCGCTGCCCAGCCCGTAGCGGGAGAGAGCGCCCAGGAACGCCCGTACGGTGGCGGTCACGGTGGCTTCTCCGCCGGAGATGATGTAGCGCACCTGCGAGAGGTCGATCTCCTGCTGCGCGGCTGGACGCTGGGCGAGGGCCTGATTGATCTGGCCGAACAGGAAGTTGGGCGTGAAGGTCACTCTCACCTGGTGGGCCGTGAGCAGCCGGAGGAATTCCACCGGGTCCGCCAGCACGGTGGCGGGGGTTGCCATGACCTGGTCGGCGCCGTTGACCATCGGCAGCAGATGGGCCTCGACCGCGGCGATGTGGTCCGCCGAGATCCAGTTCATCGTCGTATCGGCGGGGCCAAGGTCCAGCGCCCCTGACTTTCCGGCCTGCGCGGCCAGCAGGTTGGCATGGGTGAGCCTGACGGCCTTGCTCGAACCGGTGGAACCGGAAGTGAGCATCAGTAATGCGAGATCGTCAGGGTCGGGCACGTGCTGCTGGACATCCCGGTCGTCGTCCGACGGAGCCTGGCTCAGCTCTTCGACCGTGACGGTGTGCAGTCCGACGTCGAGGAGCTCGCCGTAGTCCGCTTTCGGGACGACCACCAGCGGATCCCCCAACAGCGTGCGCAGATGCTCAAGTTGGGTCTGTGCCCGTGCCGGGTCGGCCGGTGGCGCCATCGGGCACGGTACGGCACCGGCCAGCACGCAGCCCCAGAAGGCCCGGAAGAAACTCTCCGGGTCGCCGGCGGAGATCAGCACCCGGTCACCCGGAACGGTGCCGTGGCCGCGCAGTCCCTGCGCGATCCGGAGGGCACATTCCCTCAACTCCGCGTACGACAGGGCCGGGCCACCGACGAATGTGACACCTTTTGACCTGTCGCGGGCCGCGCTTTCGAGCAGCTGCGGAAGTGTCGAAGCAGAACGTTGATCCAGCACTGGAGGGAGACCTCCGATCGATCGGAAGATGGGGGGTCGGCGAACAGCCGTTTGTCTGGAGGCGGTTAGGCGGTTCACAGGAGGCAGCGTGTGTCCGCCGACCGCGCAAGGGGTCGGTGGGCATGCGGTGCCGTGGCTGTCCGGGCTCACGGCCGCAACAGCACTACGCGGGATTACGCGGGATTACGCGAGGTCGCGGCGGGCGCCGGCCTCAGCCGACCTCGTTGAACCGCACGATTTCCTCGATCTTCTTCTGCAGTTTCAGCTCATCGTGATCGCTCACCATTGCGTGTCCTACGCTGCCGTACGGGCCGGGCGGCGCATCGGGCGAGGAGGAGTATGTGATTTCCTCCAGCAGGAAGCTGCGCTCGAAATCCTGCTGGGTGAGATTGCCGGTGGCGGAGCGACGCAGAAGTACGTAGCCGTACAGGCGGTCCGGCGTACTGTCCTTGGGCGGCTGTGCCGGCGCTTCGCCCAGGGCGAGGCTGATTTCGGCGTCGAAGAGGTCGACGCCGAACGTCAATTTGTTGGCCTGGGGAGACAGTCCTCCCGGGAGGCGGATGGCGCACTCCCCGAAAGTCAGCCCCGATTCTTGCACGAATGCTTCCAGATGGAAGACACAGTCAGGTGCGCCCAGCCTGCCGAGCACCTGATCGAGCAGGGTTTCCGCCTGCTGGAACAGCGCTGAATGCCGCCTCTTGTCCAGCAGGTGCGCAGCCAGTATCCCGCCCTGTGCGGCACTGACAGGCGAGGCGTGATAGCGGGAAACCGAATACCATTGAAGATGTCCGCTCCCCCAGATGCCGTCGACGAAGATTTCGGGCGCATCGATGAAGGATTCGGCGACGACTTCGACATCGGACTGCCCGGGGAGCGCCTCCAGTGCCTGTTCGTACTCCTCGGGTGAACGGACGATATTCGTACGGAGCGAGCCGGCGCCGTTGGCCGGCTTGATCACGAAGGCCTCCCCCAACTCGCGGGCGAGATCGGCGAAAGGGGTGCCCTTTGCCACGTATCGGCAATGGGCCCGCTCGACCTGGGGCGGCAGGCTGCTCTTCTGGAGATACTTGTCCCGGAAGCGGAGGACGGTCTTCGAGTCGGTATTGCCCGGCAGGTTCAGCTGCTGCCGGAGATAGGCTGCTCCGAATACGCCCATTTCATGGACGGTGAGCACTCCCGCCGAATCCTCGAGCTGCGCGGAGAGCACCGCCCGGAATATCTCCTGGGCGTTCTCCATGTCGTTGACGCACGTGAAGCTCCGGCCCTTCTCCGGGCCCAGTGGTGCCGGTACGAGGTAGTGGGGGTCCAAGCCGCGGCGCTGCAATGCCTGGTCGAGGTCGTCCCGGTACCCGATAACAATGATTTTCGGCATTCGTGCTCCCCGGATCACGGCTGTTCAGAACTTCGAGAAGTCATGTGGCCGTCTGCCACCCGCGTTTGGTTCAGGTGATCAGTGGTCCGGGCAAGTGGTTCACTGAGAGATCGAGTCCCCGCATGACAGAACCCCCGTTGAATGTCTCGCGATCAGTTACTCCGATCGAGGCGGACGCGGTGGCATCTTGGCACACGGGATAGTGCGATGTGGATATGCCAGAACATGATCCTTTACCGCCGGGCGCGTGACATAGATCACAAGTCGAATTGCGGCGGACAGGCATGAAAACACGCACAACGTTTCCGTCCAGCGGACTTTCATTGGGCTGGCCACACCCATGACTCCTCGTGCACCTGGTGGTACGAGTAGTCACGGACCGCAGACCCTGTGAATTCAGGTTGCACAGTGAAACAAGACCGATTGGGCACCGGCCGCCCGGCCGGGGAGCGCCGTCGGGGGTCGCCGCGAGGGTGCCGCCACGGTGGCCCTGTATGGATGCCGCGTGCACACCGGGCCGGCTGGTGCCGCATGTGCCCGGGGGCGCGCCGGCGCCGGCGCAACTGCGGGCCACATTCTGCTCGTGCTGCACGCCTACCCCTCAACTACCGCTGCCGGGTAGCCTGTTGGCCGCCGCCGCTGTCGTGCTCGGGAGGCTGAGAGCCAGTGATCGTGCTCGGTTACAACGGATTCACCAGAGGTGCGGAGCTGTTCGGCCGGCTCTTCGGAGCCACGGGTGTGGGGCGCAATCTACTGGTGGGGCACGACGCCGCGGCGGCTCTGACGATCGACGGCAAGCTGGTCGCAGCGGTCGAGGAGGAGCGGCTGAGCCGGGTCAAGAAGACCTCCGATTTCCCGGCGAACGCCATCGAGTGGTGCCTGGAATTCGCCGGTGTCGGCCTCGACCAGGTGGATCTCTTCGCTTTCCCCTGGCGTTTTTCACCGGCGGTGGCCGAGGAGATGATTGCCCGGATATGCGACTCCGATCTGCCGGTCGCGGAGAAGTTCGACGCCCTGCGGCGCACTGGCGAGGTGTACACCGACATGCTCAGCCGTGAGGCGGTGTACAGCGACTTCGTCCAGCGCACCGGCCACCGGCTCGACCCCAACAAACTGGCTCTGGTGCCCCACCACCTGGCCCATCTCATGTGCGGCGCCTATCTGGCCGGGCGGAAGGACGCCGCCTTTCTGGTGAGCGACGGCCGGGCGGAGACCCTGTCCTCCGTCATGGGCGAACTGCGGGACGGCGTGGTCCACCTCTTCGACGAGAGCACCGTGGACATGGCCAATTCGCTCGGCGTCGCCTATGGAAGGATCACTCGCTATCTGGGATTCGTCCCCAACAACGACGAGTACAAGGTGATGGGCCTGGCAGCGTACGGCCCGCCACCGCAGCACAACCCCCTGCTCGAACAGGTCGTACACCTCCACGAAGACGGCTCCTACACCCTCGCCATCCCCCCGGACCCCGAGTCCTACTACCCGTTGTTCGACGCCCTGTTCGGCGGCGACAGCGAGAAGCGCGAGGAGTTCGACTTCCGCGTCAGAGTCGCCGGATGGGCCCAGCACATGGTCGAGGCCGTCACCGCCCATCAGATGCGCACACTGACCGCCGCCTCCGGCCAGGACACCCTGCTGTTCGAAGGGGGTCTCGCGCTCAACTGCGTAGCCAACACGAAGATGCTGGAGCGGTCGTCGTTCACCGGCATGGAGGTCAGCTTCGGCGCCAGCGACCCGGGAGTCGCCATCGGCGCTGCCGTGTACACCTCCGGTCTCCGCAACCGGCCCGCCGAAGCGGTCACCACCCCCTACCTGGGCCCGTCGTACGACGAGAGGCACATCCGGGAGGCACTGGCTCAGTACGCGGACCGCGTCGCGTGGCAGGAGCAGCCCGACACCGCGTCGGTCGCCGACTGGACGGCGGAACTGCTGGCGGAAAAGAACGTGGTGGGCTGGTTCCAGGGGCGGTCCGAGTTCGGACCACGCGCCCTGGGCAACCGCAGCATCCTCGCCAACCCCGCGTTCCCCGACATCAAGGACGTCATCAATCTGCGGGTGAAACACCGCGAGCCGTTCCGCCCGTTCGCACCCGTCGTGCTCGCGTCCGAGGCCCCCCGCGTATTCGAGATGGGCAAGAAGAGCACGTCCCCCTATATGACGTTCGTCTTCCCGGTACGCGAGGAATACCGGGAGCGGATCCCCGGGGCCTGCCATGTGGACGGGACCGCGCGGATCCAGACGGTGGACGAGCAGCAGAACCCGGCGCTCGCGGGGCTGCTGCGCGCCTTCACAGCGCGTACTGAGGTGCCCTGTCTCCTCAACACCTCCTTCAATGTCGCCGGTGAACCCATCGTCTGCTCCCCGCAGGACGCATTGGAGTGCTTCCTCGCCACCGAGATCGACTACCTGGTCATCGACCGGTTCGTGGTCACCAAGCGGAATAGGTGAGCCGGCCGGGTCCGTACCTCCGTGCGGGCCGCCGGCCCGCACGACTCACTCCGCTCGGGGCGGGCGGCTGGTGTCCCGTACGACCAGCTTCGGGTCGATCACCGCTTCCTGCGGCTCCAGTTCCCTGTTGTCCAGCCGCTGCACGGCGAACCGCACGGCGTGCTCGGCCATGAGGACGGCGTCCTGCCGGACGGTCGTCAGACCGACGGGCATGAGGTGGGACAGGTGGCTGTCGTCGTAGCCGATGACGGACACCTCCCCGGGAACATCGACACCGGACCGGCCGAAAGCCATCAACAGGCCCATGGCGCACCGGTCGTTGGCCGCCAGGACCGCTGTCGGCAGCGGCTGCCCGGCGTCGCGTTCCGAGACCAGGAGCCGGCCGGCGTCGATGCCCGACTCCTCCGTATGGTCGCCCGGGATCACGCGGAGCTCGGAGTCCAGCCCGTGCCGGCGCATGGCGGTGCGGTAGGCACGGCGCCGCTCGGCCGAACCCGGCCCCCGGCCACCGTCGATGTGGACGATCCGGCGGTGCCCCAGCTCCACGAGGTGCTCCATGGCCTGCCGTACGCCTTTGCCCTCGGCGCTGTGCACGAAGTCGATCCGTGACCCCGGCATCCGCCGGGCCACCGAGACGGCCACCGTCCGCTGCACGAGGGCGTCGAGATCGGCGGGCGCCGCGTCCGCGCCGAGCAGGATGACGGCTTCGCAGCGGTGGCCGAGCAGCGCCTCGACGGCCTTCGACTCGCCCCGGCCCTGGGCCGTCGCGGAGAGCAGGACGTCGTAGCCGTGCCGTTCGGCCTCGGCGTAGATGCCCTCGATGAGGTCGGCGTGGAAGGTCTGGTGCACGGTGAACATGACGCCGAGTGCCCGGCTGCGGCCGCGGGCCAGGAGTCGGGCGGCGTTGTCGGGGCGGTAGCCGATCTCGTCGGCTACGCGCAGCACCCGGTCGCGAGTCTCCTGGCCTGCCCCGGGCTGGTTGCGGAAGACGATCGAGACCAGCGCCCGCGAGACGCCTGCCTTCGCGGCGACGTCCGCCATCGTGGGACGCTGCTTGCCCGTCGCATCCACGTGTTGTCTCCCTCTCCCACGCTCTTTGGGGCCTCCACGCTCCCGCGCTTCGGCCCCGCCCGTCTCGTCCGCCTCGTCCGCCTCTTCCATGCCCGGCGGCCCGCGCACCCGGGCCGCTCGTCCGGGGGCCGCCGCCTGCAGCGACCTCCGCTGGTGTCCGCCGGCCTCCATTGGCCGGTCGGCGCCGGACAGCCTCCAGCGGCGGGTCACCGGCACCCGGTGACCTCCCTCGGGCCGCCTGCATCCGGCGCCCCGCGGCGGTCCACCGGCGCCGGTGACCTCCGCGGCCTTCCGGCCGCCGACAACCGTCGGTGGACGCTCGGGCCGTTCCCGGATCTCCGATGGGGTCCGGCCCGGCCCTCCGGTGATCCCGGTGGCCGTCCGCCCTCCGGCGGCTCCGGCCGCGTCCGGAGACCGGACACCGCCGGAGTTCCGGCAGCCGCGACGCTCGCGGCAACCTTGTCCGGTTACGCCCCGGGCGTTCGCTTCCGTCCGGCACGTTATCGCGCGCGCTCGCGGGGCGCGCGACCGCCTGCTCCGTAGCCGGGGAAACCGGCAGGCCATTGGCAGCCACTGCCGGGCCGCTGCCGGCCCCTGCCGGACGCCTCCGTCGAACACCTGCCGCAGGACGGACCTCGTTGAACGCTCGGAAAATCTCGCGGCAACAACCTATTGACATGACATTTGCGCAGGGGCCATCGTACTCGAACTAGAGCGCGCTAGTAGAGCGCGACAGTCCAGCCGCCGCCCCGTTCTCCCGGGGTTCTTTGGTGCGAAGGGATTCCTGCGTGATGTCGTTCGAAGTGCTGACCATGGGCCGCGTGGGAGTGGATGTGTATCCGCTCCAGACGGGCGTCGGGCTGCCGGAGGTCACCTCGTTCGGCAAGTACCTGGGCGGCAGCCCGACCAATGTGGCCGTCGCCGCCGCCCGGTACGGACACGGAGCTGCCGTGATCACCAAGACCGGCCGCGACCCCTTCGGGGAGTTCGTCCGCTCAGCACTCGCCGGCTACGGGGTCAGCGACCGCTTCGTCGGTACGTCGGACATCGCACCGACGCCGGTGACCTTCTGCGAGATCTTCCCGCCCGACGACTTCCCGCTGTACTTCTACCGCCTCCCGAAGGCTCCTGACCTGGATGTACGTCCGGGGGAGCTGGACTTGGACGCCGTCCGGGCTGCGGGGATCTTCTGGATGACCGGTACCGGGCTGGCGGAGGAGCCGAGCCGTTCGGCGACGCTGGCGGCGCTGGAGCACCGGGCGAAGGCGGGTGTGTCCGTCTTCGATCTGGACTGGCGGCCGATGTTCTGGCCGGGCGAGGACGAGGAGGCCGCGGCAGCCGCCCGTACGTACTACGTCGAGGCGCTGCGTCACGCCACGGTCGCTGTCGGAAACCTGGAGGAGTGCGCGGTGGCCACCGGCGAGCGGGAGCCGTACGCCGCCGCCAAGGCGCTGCTCGCGGCCGGGGTGGAGCTGGCCGTGGTCAAGCAGGGGCCGAAGGGTGTCCTGGCCATGGAAGCGGATGGGACGGCTGTGGAAGTCCCGCCGGTGCCGGTGGAGGTCGTCAACGGGCTCGGTGCCGGTGACGCCTTCGGCGGCGCGCTGTGCCACGGATTGCTGTCCGGCTGGGACACCGCGCGCACGGTGGCCTTCGCCAACGCCGCAGGTGCGCTGGTCGCCGGCCGGCTGGCCTGCTCCGACGCGATGCCGACCCAGGCGGAGGTCGACTCCGAGCTCCGCCAAGCCACCCCTGCTCCCACCGAACGAGAGGCGTGACGACGTGCTGTCCGAGAACGTGAGCCGCATCGTGGAGGCCCGGGTACACGATCCCGGCGCCATCGCCGCGGCAGCCGCCCGGCGCGCCAAGGCGACCTCGCTGTTCGGTGCGCATGGCAAGGCGCTGATCATTGCCGCGGATCACCCCGCGCGCGGTGCGAACGCGGTGGGCTCGGACCCGTTCGCCATGGCCGACCGGTTCGAGCTGCTGGACCGCATGTGCACGGCGCTGGAGCGGCCCGGTGTGACCGGCGTTCTGGCCACCGCCGACATCCTCGAAGACCTGCTGCTGCTCGGCGTGCTGGACGGCAAGAGCGTCTTCGGTTCGATGAACCGGGCGGGTCTTGCGGGTTCGGTGTTCGAGATCGATGACCGGTTCACCGGGTACGACGCCGAGACGATCGCCGCGATGGGCTTCGACGGCGGCAAGATGCTCACCCGTATCGCACTGGACGACCCGGCGACTCCCTCCGCGCTGGTGAACACGGCGCGTGCGGTGGACGAGCTGAACGACCGCAGGCTGATCGCGATGGTGGAGCCGTTCTGGTCCTGCTGGCAGGACGGGCGGGTCCGCAACGACCTGTCGCCGGAGGCGGTGATCAAGTCCATCACCACGGCTTCGGGCCTGGGCCGGCGCAGCGCCTACACCTGGCTGAAGCTGCCGGTGGTGCCCGACCCGGAGGCGATGGAGCGGGTTCTGTCCTCCTCCACCCTGCCCGCGCTGCTGCTGGGCGGGGAGGTCAAGGACCCGGAGGCGGCGTTCGCGTCGTGGGGCCGGGCGCTGAAGCTGCCCACCGCGCAGGGCCTGGTCGTGGGCCGTTCGCTGCTCTACCCCGCGGACGGCGATGTCGCCGGTGCCGTGGACCGGGCGGTGAGCCTGCTGTGAGTGCTGCGAGCAAGTACCACCTGACCAACGGCGCTGCGGCGGACGGCCCGTACGAGCTGGCCATCACGCCCGAGTCGGCGGGCTGGGGATACTCCGGGCTCAGGATCCTGACGCTTGCACCGGGCGAGGAGCAGGTGCTGGCCACGGGCGACAGCGAGGTTCTGGTGCTGCCGCTTCGCGGGGGCTGCACGGTCGCTGTGGGTGGACAGGTCTTCGAACTGTCCGGCAGGGACGGGGTGTTCGGTGAGGTCACCGACTTCGCCTATCTGCCGCCCGCCTCCCAGTGCCTCATCAGCTCGGCTTCCGGCGGTACGTTCGCGCTGCCCAGCGCCCGTACCAAGCGGGATGGCCTGCCGGCCCGGTACGGGCGCAAGGATGACGTGCCGGTCGAGCTGCGCGGCGCCGGGAACTGTTCGCGGCAGGTCAACAACTACTGCCTGCCGGGCACGTTCGAGGCCGAGCAGCTGCTGGTGTGCGAGGTGCTCACCCCGGGCGGGAACTGGTCGTCGTATCCGCCGCACAAGCACGACGAAGCGCGCCGCGACGAGCACGGCAGGCCGGTCGAGTCCGAGCTGGAGGAGATCTACTACTTCCAGGTCGCGGGCGAGGGCGGTTTCGCCTACCAGCGGGTGTACGGCACGGCGGACCGGCCCATCGACGTACTGGCCGAAGTCCGGTCCGGGGATGCGGTGCTGATCCCGCACGGCTGGCACGGGCCTTCGATCGCCGCGCCCGGCTACGACCTCTACTACCTGAACGTGATGGCGGGTCCAGGACAGGACCGGGCCTGGCTGATCTGTGACGACCCGGCGCACGGCTGGGTGCGCTCCACCTGGGAGGCGCAGGAGGTCGACCCCCGGCTGCCCTTCGGAGGGGACGAGAAGCGATGAACACCGTACGACTGACCACCGCGCAGGCCCTCGTCCGCTTCCTGGCGGCCCAGTACAGCGAGCGGGACGGGAACGAGCAGCGGCTGATCCCCGGCGTGTGGGGGATTTTCGGGCACGGCAATGTGGCGGGTGTCGGCCAGGCGCTGCTGCAGGCCGCGGTCGCCGAAGAGGCGGATCTGCCCTACTACCTGGCGCGGAACGAGCAGGGCATGGTGCACGCGGCCACCGCGTTCGCGAAGATGCGCAACCGGCTGTCGGCCTTCGCCTGTACGGCGTCGACCGGGCCCGGCTCGACGAACATGATCACGGGTGCGGCGCTGGCGACGACCAACCGGCTGCCGGCCCTGCTGCTGCCCAGCGACATGTTCGCCACCCGCACCCCGGACCCGGTCCTCCAGCAGCTGGAGGACACCCGGGGTGGGGACGTGACGGTCAACGACGCCTTCCGTCCGGTGTCCAAGTTCTTCGACCGCGTCACGCGGCCCGAACAGCTGATCCCGGCCGCGCTGGCGGCGATGCGGGTGCTGACCGACCCGGCGGAGACCGGTGCTGTCACTCTCGCGCTGCCGCAGGATGTGCAGGCCGAGGCGTTCGACTGGCCGCTCTCCTTCTTCCGGCGCCGGGTGTGGCACGTGGGCCGCCCGGTGCCGGAACCCGCCGCGATCGAGCGGGCCGCACAGCTGCTGCGCGAGGCGAAGAAGCCGCTGATCGTGGCGGGCGGCGGGGTCGTCTACGCGGAAGCCCATACGCAGCTGCGGGCGTTCGCCGAAGCCACCGGCATCCCCGTCGCCGACACCCACGCCGGCAAGGGCGCGGTGGCCTGGGACCACCCCTGCGCGGTCGGCGGCATCGGCTCCACCGGCACGCACGCCGCCAACGAACTGGCGCGTGAGGCAGACGTGGTGCTCGGTATCGGCACCCGGTACTCGGACTTCACCACCGCCAGCCACACCGTCTTCGGCAACCCCGATGTCACCTTCGTCAACCTCAACGTCGCCCGCCTGGACGCCGTCAAACACGCGGCCGAACCGGTGGTGGCCGACGCCAAGCTCGGTATCGAGGCCCTCGCGGGCGCGCTGACCGACTGGCAGGTGTCCGACGACTACCGGGCCCGCACCCGGGAGCTGATCGCCCGCACCCGGCAGATCGAGGACGAGTGCTTCGCCCCCGGCCGCAACACCGGCAACCTGCCCGCCCAGACCCAGATCCTCGGCACGCTCAACGACACCCTCGGCGACCGCGACGTGGTCATCAACGCGGCCGGTTCCATGCCCGGTGATCTGCAGCAGCTGTGGCGGGCCCGCGACCCGAAGGCCTACCACGTCGAGTACGCGTACTCCTGCATGGGATACGAGGTCGCCGCCGGTCTCGGCGCCAAGATGGCCGACCCGACCCGCGAGGTCGTCGTCCTGGTCGGCGACGGTTCGTACCTGATGATGGCTCAGGAGATCGTCACCATGGTCTCCGAGGGCCTGAAGGTCATCATCGTCCTGGTCCAGAACCACGGCTTCGCCTCCATCGGCTCCCTCTCCGAGGCGCTCGGGTCGCAGCGGTTCGGCACCAGATACCGCTTCCGCGACAGCGACTCCGGGCTGCTGGACGGCGACGTCCTCCCTGTCGACCTGGCCGCCAACGCCGCCTCCCTCGGCGCCGACGTCCTCCACGCAGCCAGCGTCGAGGACTTCCGCACCGCCATGGAGAAGGCCAAAGCCGCCGAACGCACCACCGTCGTCCACGTCGAAACCGACCTGTACGGGCCAAACCCGCCCGCGCACGGCTGGTGGGACGTACCCGTCAGCCAGACCTCCGCGCTGGAGTCCACCCGCAGCGCGTACGAGACCTACGCCGCCCACAAGGCCACCCAGCGCCACTACCTCTGAGCCCTCCTCGCACGTCCGTAAGGAAACCCGCACCGTGAAGACCATCCGCCACTGGATCAACGGCAGCCCCACCGAGGGCTCCAGCACGAACACGCAACCAGTGTTCAACCCGGCCACCGGCCAGCAGCAGGCCCATGTGGCCCTGGGCAACGCCACCGACGTCGACACCGCCGTCCAGTCGGCGTCCGCCGCGTTCGAGTCCTGGTCCCAGTCATCGCTCACCCAGCGCGTCCAGGTGATGTTCGCCTTCCGCCAGCTGCTGCTGGAGCACGAGGAGGAGCTGGGCCGGATCATCTCCGCCGAGCACGGCAAGACCATCGACGACGCACGCGGTGAGATCATGCGCGGCCGCGAGGTGGTCGAGTTCGCCTGCGGCCTCGGCGACGTCCTCAAGGGCAGCTACTCCGACCAGGTCTCCCGCGGCGTGGACGTGCACGACTTCCGCCAGCCGCTCGGCGTCGTCGCCGGCATCACCCCGTTCAACTTCCCCGCGATGGTGCCGCTGTGGATGCACCCCATCGCCATCGCCACCGGCAACACCTTCGTCCTCAAGCCCAGCGAACGCGACCCGTCCGCAGCCAACTTCGTCGCCGAGCTCTACCAGAAGGCCGGGCTGCCCGATGGCGTCTTCAACGTCGTCCACGGCGGCAAGGACGCGGTCGACGCGATCCTCGCCCACCCGGGCATCGAGGCCGTCTCCTTCGTCGGCTCCACCCCCATCGCCAAGTACGTGCACCAGACCGCCACCGCGGCAGGCAAGCGCGTCCAGGCCCTCGGCGGCGCCAAGAACCACGCCGTCGTCCTTCCCGACGCCGACCTGGAGTTCGCCGCCAACCACATCACCGCCGGCGCCTACGGCTCCGCGGGCGAGCGTTGCATGGCCGTCTCCGTCACCGTCGCCGTGGGGGAGGCCGCCGACGGGCTGGTCGAGGTGCTCAAGCGCAAGGCACACGACGTCACCGTCGGCCCCGGCGACGCACCCGGCACCGACATGGGCCCCCTGGTCACCAAGGCCGCGCAGGAGCGGATCGAGAACGCCGTCGGCACCGCCGCCGCGCAGGGCGCGACCGTCGTGGTCGACGGACGCGGACTGAAGATCGACGGCCACGAGGACGGCTTCTTCACCGGCCCCTCCCTCCTCGACCACGTCACCGCCGAGATGGACGCCTACAAGGAAGAACTCTTCGGGCCCGTCCTGGCCGTCGTCCGCGTCGACACCCTCGACGAGGCGATCGACCTGATCAACGCCAACCCCTACGGCAACGGCACCGCCCTGTTCACCGACTCCGGCGAAGCCGCCCGCCGCTTCCAGCGCAAGATCAAGGTCGGCATGATCGGCATCAACGTCCCCGTGCCCGTGCCGATGTCGTACTACTCCTTCGGCGGCTGGAAGGACTCCCTCGTCGGCGACTCCCCCATCCACGGGCCCGAGGGCATCCGCTTCTACACCCGCCCCAAGGTCGTCACCACCCGTTGGCCCCGGCCCACGGCACAGCAGGCTGCCGCCGGGTTCGCCTTCCCCACCTC
>NZ_JADKMA010000239.1 GCF_017676365.1 Streptomyces oryzae | reverse complement strand
GGGCCCCCCGACTCCCCCACCGGCGATCCCCTCGGGAGCGAACGCGCCCACCTCGCGGCCTCGCGTGCCGCACTGCGGGCCATGCGGGCCGACGCCGAGTCCCTCGACATCCGCGACGTGACCGCGAACTGGGTCAACGCCGAAGTGCTCGCCTCCGGCATCGAGGCCCGCATCGCCTCGCTGGCCGACCTCGCGCACGCACCGCTGTTCTTCGGCCGCCTCGACTACCTGGACGCGATCGGGGACGACGGCGCCGGCACGTCCGACAGCGACGGGCACTCGTTCTACATCGGGCGGCGGCACGTCCATGACGCGGACGGCGACCCGATGGTCATCGACTGGCGCGCCCCCGTCTCGCAGCCGTTCTACCGCGCCTCCCCCAAGGACCCGCAGGGCGTGGCGCTGCGACGCCGGTTCGGCTACACGGGCGGCGAGCTGACCGCGTACGAGGACGAGCACCTGACCGGGCCCGCCGCCGCAGCCACGGGCGAGGAGCACACCCCGCACCGCACCAGCGCGCTGCTCCAGGCCGAGATCGAGCGCCCCCGCGTCGGCCCCATGCGGGACATCGTCGCCACGATCCAGCCGGAGCAGGACGAGATCGTACGCGCCGGGATCGACGGCACCGTGTGTGTGCAGGGGGCGCCCGGGACGGGGAAGACGGCCGTAGGGCTGCACCGGGTGGCGTTTCTGCTGTACGCGCACCGGGAGCGGCTGACCCGTACGGGCACGCTCGTCATCGGCCCCAACGACTCCTTCCTCCGCTACATCGAGCAAGTGCTGCCCGCGCTGGGCGAGGTGGCGGTGCAGCAGACGACCGTCGAGGCACTGGTGGCACGGCCCGACGTGCCCGTACGGGCGGTGGACAGCGCGCAGGCGGCCCGGATCAAGGGTGACGCGCGGATGTCCGAGGTGCTGCGCCGGGCCGTGCGCGCCGGGGTGCGCCCGCTGCCGGACGAGCCGTGCGTGGTGGTGCGGGGCTCGCGCCGGTGGCGGGTTCCGGCGTACGAGATCGAGGAGCTGGTACGGGAGTTGCTGGCCCGCGACATGCGGTACGGCGCTGCACGTGAGGCGCTGCCGCAGCGGATCGCGCACGCCGTGCTGGTGCGGATGGAGCAGGCGGGCGAGGCACCCGACGACCGGGTACAGGACGCCGTGGCCCGCAACGCCGCCGTCAAGGCCGTGGTACGTGAGGTGTGGCCGGCCGTCGACCCGGCGAAGCTGGTGCTGCGGCTGCTGTCCGACGCGGACTTCCTCGCCGAGCAGGCCGACGGGGTGCTGAGCCCGGACGAACAGCGGGCCGTCCTGTGGGAGAAGGCGCCGCGCGGGGTCAAAAGCGCCAAGTGGTCGGCCGCCGACGCGGTACTGGTGGACGAGGCCGCCGACCTGATCCAGCGCACCCCCTCGCTGGGCCATGTGGTGCTGGACGAGGCGCAGGACCTCTCCGCGATGCAGTACCGGGCGGTGGGGCGGCGCTGTTCGACCGGCTCCGCGACCGTGCTGGGCGACCTGGCGCAGGGCACCACTCCGTGGGCCACCGAGAGCTGGGAGGCCGCACTGGAGCACCTGGGCAAGCCGGGTGCCGTGGTGGAGGAGCTGACCGAGGGGTTCCGCGTACCGCGGGAGGTGATCTCGTACGCGTCCCGGCTGCTGCCCGCCATCGCGCCGGGGCTGCGGCCCGCGACGTCGGTGCGGGAGTCGCCGGGGGACTTCGCGGTACGGCGGGTGCCGGATGCGGCGGCGGGCAGCGGGACGGCGGCGACTGATGCGGGGGCCGGCGGCGGGGCGGCTGCGCGGGATGGCGGCGGGGCGGCTGCGGCGGCCGGCGACGGGGCGGCTGCGGCGGCCGGCGACGGGACGGCTGCGGCGGCTGTCGGCGGGACCCTCGATCGGATGGTGGTGGACGCCTGCCGTGAGGCGCTGCAGCGGGAGGGCTCGGTCGGGCTGATCGCCGCCGACTCGCGGATCGCCGCGCTGCGCTCCGCGCTGGACGCCGCCGGGCTCGACTGCCTGTCCCCCGGCGAGGAGACCAGCGCCCAGGCCAGGTTGACCCTCGTACCGGCCACGCTGGCCAAGGGTCTGGAGTACGACTATGTGGTGCTGGACGAACCCGCCGCGATCGTGGCCGGCGAGCCGGACGAGCGGACGGGGCTGCGCCGGCTGTATGTCTCGCTGACCCGCGCGGTCTCCGGGCTCGTCGTCGTACACGCGGAGCCCCTTCCGGGTGCGCTGTCCGCACATGTGTTGACGGGACGGTCGGTGTGACATCGTGACGTGGCCGTAACGTAGATCTTTGTCCTTTGTCCTTTCACGTCCGAGCACGTCCGAGCACGTCCAGGAGTCGCGCCGTGCACCATCTTTCTTACGGAGATGTCAAGACCGCCGCTGACCGGGTTTCCGGCGGCGTTCGTCCTGTCGCGGTCGCGCGCGCGGACGTCGAAGCCACGCCGGCGTCCGACACGCCCGCGTACGAGCTGTACTTCGCGCTGGAGTTCATGCAGCACACCGGGAGCTTCAAGGCACGCGGCGCGCTCAACTTCCTGCTCGCGCACCGGGAGCGCGGTCAGCTTCCCGACGCGGGTGTCACCATCGCCTCCGGCGGCAACGCGGGGCTCGCGTGCGCCTGGGCCGCGCGCGGGCTGGGAGTCCCCGCGACGGTGTTCCTGCCGGAGACCGCACCGCAGGTGAAGGTGGACCGGCTGCGGTCGTACGGCGCCGAGGTGCGGCTCGTCGGTACGGAGTACGCCGAAGCCGCGGCGGCCTGCGAGGAGTTCGCGGCCGACACCGGCGCGCTGCCCTCGCACGCGTACGACCACCCGCTGATCGCGGCGGGCGCCGGAACGCTGCTGGAGGAGATCCGCGCGCAGGTGCCGCTCGTCGACACCGTGGTGGTGGCGGTGGGCGGCGGCGGCCTGTTCGCCGGGGTCGCGGCGGCCGCGCAGCACCACGGGATCCGGGTGGTCGCCGTCGAGCCGGAGCGGTGCCGGGCGTTGAACGCCGCGCTGGAGGCGGGTCGCGTGGTCGATGTGACGGTCGACTCCGTCGCCGCCGACGCCCTGGGCGCCCGCCGGGCCTCACCGATGGCCCTGTCCGCCGCTGGGCACCGGAACGTGCGGTCGGTGCTGGTGAGCGACGACGCCGTGGTCGCGGCCCGGCGGGAGCTGTGGGAGCGGTACCGGCTGGCGGTGGAGAACGCGGCGGCAACCGCGGTTTCCGCGGTCGAGGGCGCGGTGGCGGGCCGGGAGGGCACGCCTTATGTGCCTTCCGCCGGGGAGAGAGTTGCCGTGGTGCTGTGCGGCGCCAACGCCGATCCGGGCGAGCTCGGAGGCTGAGGGCTCGGGGTCGGGAGCCTGCGGGTTGCGGACGGGAGGGGGAGCACTGCCCCGAATAAAGAGCGGTGCTCTGGCTGCAGAGCGCTGCTCAATGAGACGGGCGAGCGCTGCTCCGAATAGAGAACGCCGCTCCAAGTCGAGAGCACCGCTCTCGCTGCGGAGCAAAGCCCCGTTCCTCAAGTCACCGGTTCAAGCGGTGACGGGCCCGGCGGTGGGTCCGCGATCCGCTCGAAGGGCGGGCCCGTCAGCCGGGTCTCGACCACGTCCCGGGCGACCTGGTGCAGCGGGCGCTGCCGCGAGCGGACGTAGGCGCGCAGGGCGCCGAACGGAGAGCGCCGCTCTCACAGCAGAGCAGTGCTCTCCCCGCACCGGCCCGCGTCACCGGAACGCGGGCAGGTTGCGCGTCACCCACTCGGCGAACGGGGCAGCCGGCCGGCCAAGCACATGCTCCGCGTCAGGGCTGATGCGCTGCTCGGCGGGCAGCGGACGGCCCAGGATGTCCAGCGTGCCGCCGATCACCTCCTCCGGCATGAACTGCGCCAGGTGCGCGTGAGCCTCCTCGCGGGACAGCTCCACGAAGGCCACCTCCTCACCCAGCACCTCGGAGATCACCGTCGCCTGCCGGCGCGGACTGATCGCCTCCGGGCCGGTCAGTTCGTACGTACGTCCCGCGTGCCCGTCCTCGCGCAGCGCGACCGCGGCGACCTCGGCGAGGTCCGCCGGGTCGACGACGGGCAGCGCCACCTCGGCGAACGGGGCGAAGACCGTGCGCTTCGTGCGGACCGACTCGGCCCAGGCGTAGGCATTGGAGGCGAAACCGCCTGCGCGCAGGATCGTGAAGTCCGCCCCTGAGACGCGTACGGCGGCCTCGAACTCGCGCAGCCGGGTGTGCGAAGGAGCCTCCGGGCGGGTGGAGTTGATCTGGGAGGAGAGCAGGACGACCCGCTTGACTCCGGCTTCCATGGCGGCGTCCAGCAGCGCTTCCGCGGGCTCGCCGGGGCCGTTGAGTGCGCCGCCCAGCAGGAGGAAGAGGGCGTCGGCCCTCCGGAGGACCGGCCGCATGCTCGCGGAGCTTCCCAGGTCGGCCCGGGCGTGCCGCACTCCGCCCGGCAGCCCCTCGGGCTCCGCCTGCCGCGAGACGGCGACGACTTCCTCGCCCGCGTCGGCCAGCAGCGGGAGCAGCGAGCGTCCGACGTTGCCGGTTGCGCCTGTCACAACGATCATGTCGACCCCTTTGGATCAGGTAGGTAGTTAGTTAGTTAGTTGACTGACTTAATCGATGGATGGACCGTAGCACAGTTCCACCGGGAGGTGTCTATAGTTAGTTGGGTGACTGACTCAGCAGGGCCGCAAGCCCCGGCAGCCAAGCCGCAAGCCCGGGCCTCCATGCCGCAAGCGCCGACGCCCAAGCCCCGGGCGCGCGCGTCGGAGAAGCGGCGGCGGCTCACGACGGCGGCGGCGCGGGTCCTGCACGAGCAAGGCGTCGAGCGGACCACCCTCGGCGACATCGCGCGCGCCGCCGACGTGCCCGTCGGAAACGTCTACTACTACTTCAAGACGAAGGACGAGCTGGTCCGCGCCGCACTGTCCGAGCACAGCTCCCACCTGGGCGAACTCACCGCGCGGCTGGACGAGTTGCCCGAGCCGCGCGACCGGCTCAAGGCCCTGGTCGAAGCCTGGCTGGAGCAGCGCGAGGTCGCAGCGCGGCACGGCTGCCCCACCGGCACACTCGCCGTCGAACTCGACAAGCGGGCGGACGGGACCCTCGACGCGGAGGTCGGCGCGGTGCTCCGGCAGCTGCTGGACTGGGCCGCACAGCAGTTCCGCGCCATGGGCCTGGCCGACCCGGACGACCTCGCCGTCACCCTCGTCTCCGCGTACCAGGGCATGTCGCTGCTGGCCAACGCGCTGCGCGACCCGGACGTGATGACCCGCGAGGGCACCCGGCTGCTGCGCTGGCTCGACTCCCTGTGAGCCGGCCGCCGGGCATACGGAGCACGCCGCCGACCTCCCGGGGGTCAGCCGCTGCGCGGGGTCACCAGGCCGGATTCGTAGGCCATGACGACCAGTTGGGCGCGGTCGCGGGCGTGGAGCTTGGCCATGGCCCGGTTGACGTGGGTCTTCGCGGTCAGCGGGCTGATCACCATGCTGTCGGCGATCTGGTCGTTGGACAGGCCCTGCGCGACCAGGGCCACGGCCTCGCGTTCGCGGTTGGTCAGCTCCTTCAGCCCCGTCCCGGAGCCGGTGTGCGGCGGCTGGGTGACGTAGCGGTTGATCAGCTTGCGGGTGATCGACGGTGCGAGCAGCGCGTCGCCGCGGGCCGCGACGCGTACGGCGTGCAGGAAGTCCTCCGGCACGATGTCCTTGACCAGGAACCCGGCGGCGCCGGCCCGCAGCGCCTCGAAGACGTACTCGTCGAAGCCGTAGTTGGTCAGGATGACGACGTGCACCCCGGCCAGCGCCGGGTCCGCGGCGATGCGCCGGGTCGCCTCGATGCCGTCCACGACCGGCATCCGGATGTCGATGAGCGCGATGTCGGGCAGGTGCTCCCTGGCCAGGGCCAGGCCCTCGGCCCCATCGCCCGCCTCGGCCACCACCTCGATGTCGTCCTCCAAGTCGAGGAGCGCACGGAAACCGCTGCGCAGCAGCCGCTGGTCGTCCACCAGCAGGACACGGATCATGGTGTCTGCTCCACGGGGAGTTCGGCCTGGACGGTGAAGCCTCCCTCGCCGCGCGGCTCGGCGCGCAGCCGGCCGCCGAGCGCTGTGACGCGCTCCCGCATTCCGAGCAGGCCGACGCCGGGCACCGGGGCGCTGTCCGGTGTGGCCTTGCCGTCGTCGTCCACGCGTATCGCCAGCGCTTCCGGACGCCAGTCGATACGGACCGAGGCCGAGCCGGCGGCAGCGTGCCGGGCGATGTTGGTGAGCGCCTCCTGGACGATCCGGTAGACGGTGCGGTCCACCGCGTCCGGTACGTCGTGCCGTTCCCCGTCGACCGTCAGCGTCGCGTCCAGGCCGATGCTGCGGGCCTGTTTGATGAGTTCCGGTACGTGGTCGAGGCCGCGCGGCGGGGCCGTGTCGTCGTCGCGCAGCGCGCCCAGGGTCGCCCGGAGTTCCCGGGTCGCCTCCCGTCCGGCCTCCTGGATCGCCAGCAGCGCCTCCGGTACCTCCTCGCCGCGCTTGCGGGCTACGTGGACGGCGACCTCGGACTGCACCTTGATGATCGAGATCTGGTGGGTGAGGGAGTCGTGCAGCTCCCGCGCGATGTGCAGCCGCTCCTCGTCGGCGCGGCGCCGCGCGGTCTCCTCCCGGGTGCGCTCGGCCTCGTCGGCGCGCCGCTCCGCCTGCCGCAGCGCCTCGCCCGCCGCGCCGGCCGCGATCAGCCAGGCCAGCTCCAGGGCGCCGCGGGCCTGCGCGAACGCCTCGCCGGTGTCGTGCAGCCCTGAGGCCATCGCCGCGAACGGGAGTGCGGCCAGCATGAGCACGCTCGCCACCACGGTGAGGGTGCGGTGCCCGGCCCGTACGGACGCGTACACCGCGAACAGGTAGGCGACGGCCGGTACGTCGAACCCCGCCGCCTGGTACCCCACCGCGCACAGTCCGGCGCCCGCCAGTACGGGTACGGGAGCCCGGCGGCGGGCCGCCAGCGCCAGGCCGCCGGCCGCCAGCAGTGCGTAGCCGAGCACGTCGGCATCCGTGCGGGACTGCTGCCCGGAAACGCCGGTGACCAGCAGCGCCGCCGCGACCCCGACGGCAATCACCCAGTCCGTGACCCCGGCCCGCATCCCGGGCCGCCCTGTGCTCATGCGCGCACCCTAGCCGCACGCCGCCCCGCCCGATTCCTGCTCACGGACCAATCCCCGGCTACCACCGACGCAGTAGGCGCCGCACTTCCGGCTCTCGGCGATCCGGCGCACCTGCTCGAGGCTCGCCACCACCCCCTTGAGCGCCAGCCGCAACGCGAGGGCCCCGGCCGCGGGCTCCGCGAGCGCGGCGTGCCCCTCCGCGAGGGCCGCCTGCGCGGCGGCCAGCTGGCGCTCTTCGACGCCGTCAGCGAACGTCGCCACCACGCCGTCGGGTTCCCCGACCAGATAGCACGGCTTGCCCATGTCACTCACCCACGGCAGCAGCCGCATGCTGTTCGGATCGTGCTGGTCGGCCATCGGTTCCGCTCCTTCTCGGTGCTGTAGTACGACGGTCAGGATCCTTGCGGGGCTGCGGGGTTGTTCCCATCCCGGCGGGCTATAGGAGCGTCCTATATTGGAGAAATGGGCGACCGATACCAGGAGTTGTGGTCTCATCCTGAGCTGGGCGCTGCCCTACGCGACGGAGACTGGGGCGCGGTCTTCCGTACGTACCGGAGCTCACCGGCATCAGTCAGACGAGGCTCGGGGAGCGGGTGGGGCTCGCGCAGTCGGACGTCTCCGAGATCGAGCGCGGACGCCGCAAAGTGACCTCCGCAGAGGTGCGGCAGCGGGTCGTCGAAGGGCTCGGTGTTCCAGCGTACGCGCAGGAGGGCGGCGCGGCGGGCTCGCTGCCTGTCGCCGGGCTGGGGCTGCCGGGGGCGATGCCCGATGAGGATCTGCTTGCCCGCGTCACCGGCGTCGTGGAAGCCGCGCACCGGGTGGACGCCGCAACGCTCGACTGGCTGGACCGGTTGTTGGCCGAGCACCGCCGTGCCGAGGACTTCATCGGTTCGCGGCCGTTGGTGTCGGTGATGCGCGAGCAACTGCGGACAGTGGTGGGCCTGCACGCGGGGGCGCGTGGGGAGTTGGCGGACCGCGTGGTGCGACTGGCCGCCGAGCACGCGCAGTTCCTCGCCTGGATGGCCCAGGACCAGGACGACACAGCTGCCGGGCTTGCCTGGTTCGACCGCTCGCACGAATGGGCGCTGGAGGCCGGCGACGCCGATATGGCAGCCACGACGCTCAACATGAAGGCGCACATGGCGTGGTCCAAGGGGCGGGCGCTGCGCTGCGTACGGCTCGCGGAGGCTTCCCAGTGGTCCGCACCGGGATCGTCGTTGAGCGTGCAGGGCATGGCCGCTCAGATGGCGGGCCGCGGGCACGCGCTCATGGGCGAGACCGACAGCGCCCACCGCCTCCTGGACCAGGCCCAGGAACTGGTGAGCCGCGCCGCCGAGCAGCCCGGCGAGGGTCCGGCGTGGATGTACTTCTACGACGAGAACTGGTTCACCCTGCAACGGGGGATGGCCTGCCTCCACCTGCGCGAGTGGCAAGCGGCGGTGCGCCACCTGTCCCGGGGTCTGCGCTCGATGCCGGACACCTATCGGCGCGACAAGACGTGGTACCGCGCCTGCCTCGCCCACGCGTACGCCGAGGCAGGCGAGGCGGAACAAGCATTGGCCACCGCTCTCGCCGCTGTACCGGACGCCTCCGAGGTCGGACGCCCGCACTCCTGGAACGAATTGCACACCACGGCGGCCTCACTCACCCGTCATCGCGCCCGGGAGAGCCGCCCGTTGCTGGCCGCCTTGCGCGAACGCGACTGAGGGAACGGACGGGGCTGCGCACGCGGCTGTCACCCACCCTGGGCAGAGGATTCCAGGCGGCTCAGGGTCTGCATGGCCTCGCGTTCCAGGTGGGAGAGGTCGTGGAGGAGGGTGGCGGCCTGGGTGAGGGGCTGGGGGTTGCCCGATTCGCCGGCTTTGGTGAGCAGTGCTGCGACTTCCGTCCATAGAAGGGCTGCCTCGGTGTACAGGTTGTGGCCGGTGCGCAGGTGGGGGTTGTCGAGTAGTTGGGCGCACTCGGCGAGGAAGTCGCGGTAGAGGTTGCGGAAGAGGGCGCCGCCGGTGCCGGCCTTTTCCATCAGGAGGGCGGCCTGGGGGAGGTCGCGTTGGGGGTTGTCAGTGCGCTGGAGCCAGGTGCGGACCAGCTTGCCGGCCTTTTCGATACCGCGGTATCCCAGGTTGGCGATGGGCGGGTTGAGGAACGAGTCGGCGCAGGCGGTGATGGCGGGGATGATCCGGTCCTGGGGGGAGGGCGAGTTCTTCGGAGCGGTGAGGGTGAAGGAGCGGTGCTTGGCGGCCATCGGGCCGCGTGCGGCCCTGGCCTGGGCGAGGCTGGTCAGGCTGGTGGATACCGCTCCGCCTTGCTGGTCGGTGTCCACCAGGTAGGCGTCGTGATCGTCGTAGCCGTACATGGCGACGACGTGGCCGCCGAAGTGCACCTTCGCGGAGAAGTAGTCCAGGTAGTAGCTGTCGAGTTGGAGACCGACTGGTCGGTCGGTGCTGAGAGGGGCCGCCACGTTCTCCCACGCCTTGCGGGGTGAGGTGGTCTCCTGGACCTGCAGGTCGAGCCCGAGTCCGGCGGCCAGGTTCGTGGTGAGGACGAAAGGCTTGACCCGTCCGCCGAGGAAGGGGAAGTCCATGTTCTTGCTGTCCCAGTAGATGAAGGACAGACCGGAGCCGAGGCCGAAGAGCATGGGCTCGGACAGATCGAGTCCTTGGTGCCGCAGCAGCACGCCCAGAGCTGTCGTCTCGCAGTGCTGCATACCGCGAGGATCGATGTCTGTCACCGTCGTCATGCCATGCCCTCCTGGACGAGATGAGCGCAGCGCGACCGTATCTCGCCGCAGGCTAGAACGGGTGGGAGAACGGGTGTTCCCTTACGCGGTCGTAGATGCGGCGGAGCCAGGGGCGGCGGACGGCGGGGAGGCGGGCGAGGGTGCGGAGGAAGACACCGGAGTCGGGGCGGAAGGCGCTCCAGGGGTGCATCGGTGGGGGGTCGTCGCGGAGTACGCC
>NZ_JADKMA010000238.1 GCF_017676365.1 Streptomyces oryzae | reverse complement strand
CCCGTACCCCCGTCTTTGGCCCGTCCGCGAACGGAAGGCAGTGTTCCACCGCCATGAGCATCCTTGTGCTGCACAAGAAGAATCTCAGCCGCAGACGCCATCTCGCCCGTGCCCGCGACTACGCCAGGCAGCACGGCGAGCGGCTGCTGCTGGTGATGAAGGACCCGGACTGGGAGGCGGACTACGTCGACCGGGTGGAGATCGCCGACACCAGCAGCATCGACGAAACCCTCACCGCGGCCCGCCGGCTGGCCGCCGACGAGAGCGAGCCGTTCACGGCGGTGGTCACCTTCGCCGAGGCGCCGGTGCCCGCCGTCGCCCGGGTCGCCGCCGAGTTCGGTCTGCCGGGCGTACCGGAGCGCACGGCGCGGCTGGCCAGGGACAAGTGGCGGATGCGCCAGGCGTTCACCGAGGGCGGGGTGCCACAGCCGCGCCACGGCCTCGCGCACTCCCTGGACGAGGCCCGCGAGCTGGCGCGGCACACCGGCTTCCCGCTGGTGATGAAGCCCGTGCTGGGCACCGGCAGCATGTTCGTCCGCAGCGTCGCCGACGAGGACGAACTCGCCGCGTACTTCGAGACGTTCCGTACCGGCGCCTGGGACGGGTTCACCTACGATCCGCTGCACGAGGCGGCGCAGCGCGAGTACGAGGGCGGGCTGCTGCTGGAGGAGTTCGTGCCGGGCACGGAGATCTGCGTCGAGTCGGTGGTGCACGAGGGCGCCACCACGACGCTGGCGATCCACGACAAGCCGTTGCCGACCGGCCCCACCTTCGAGGAGGTCTATGCCTGCACCCCCACGCGGCTGCCGGCCGCGACGGTCAAGGCCGTCGAGGAGGCGACCGCCGCCGTGCACCGGGCGCTGGACATCCGCACCGGGGCCACCCACGTGGAGTTCCGGCTGCGGGGCGCGGAGCACGACCCGGCCGGCCCGCCGCAGCCCGTGGTACTGGAGGCCGCGGCGCGGATGGGCGGCGGGCCCATATACCGCTCGGTCCAGCTGTCCACCGGCGTCGACATGGTGGCGGCGGTACTGGACCTGGCCCGTGGCCGCGCCCCGCACCTCGATCCGAGGCCGGAGCCCACCCCCGTCGGCTTCTGGAACATCTTCCCCAAGCAGGCGGGTACCTTCACCGGCGCTGCGGGTCTGGAGGAGGTACGCGCGGACCCGCGCGTGGACGAGGTGGAGATCTACCGCGAGCCCGGCGAGCACCTGCTGGTGCCGCCCCGCACCTTCCAGGGCCACGGCCACCTCATCTACACCGTCGAGCGCACGGACCAGCTCGACCCCGTCTTCCGTGAACTGACCGGCGCCCTGCGCCTGGAGACCGCATGACAGCGCCCGGCACGGGACGAAGGCGCGTCGCCGTCGTCGGCGGACAGTCCCACTCGGTGATGGCGGCGCCCGAGCTGGACCTCGACGTCGTACTGGTCCACGCCCCTGGGATGTACGAGGAGAAGCTGCACGCCTACTGCGAGCGGATCGAGCACGCCGACCTGTCGGACGCCGACGCGCTGTTCGACGTGCTCGCCCCGCTGCACGAGGAGCGGCCGTTCGCGCGGGTGCTGACCACCAGCGAGGTCGGTGCCGTACCCACAGCCGAGGTGACCCGCAGGCTCGGCCTGCCCGGCAACAGCCCGGAAGCCGTCGCCACCCTCCAGGACAAGGCGCTCACCAGGGCCGCGCTGGAGCAGGCCGGTATGCCCGCCGTACGGCACCGGGTGGTCGAGGGCGCCGACGCGCTCGCCGCCTTCCAGCGGGAGACCGGCGCCCGTATCGTCCTCAAGCCGGTGGACGGCACCGCCAGCGCGGACGTCCACTTCGCCGACGACGAGCACGGAGCCCGCCGGATCTGGGAGCAGTACGCCGCCGAGGGCCACGCTCGGGGCCTCGCCGAGGAGTTCCTGGAGGGCCCGATCATCAGCGTCGAGTCCTTCTCCGCCGACGGGCGGCATCTGCCCGTCGCCCTGATGACGTCCGTCCTGGACGCACACCTGGTGGAGATGGAACACACCGTTCCTGGCGCCTACGGAGCCGAGTGGACCGAGCAGCTGCACGAGCAGACCGTCGCGCTGCTGACTCGGATCGGCCTGCTGGAGGGCCCCACCCACACCGAGTTCCTGCTCACCCCCGACGGGCCCAGGATGCTCGAGTCGCACAGCCGGATGGGCGGCGGCGGAGCACCCGCCGTCGTCCGCCGCGCCTGCGGGCTGGACTTCTCCCGGATGTTCCTGTCCGTACCGCTCGGCATCGAGCCGCTGCCGGAGAAGGCGCCGGAGCCGACTGCCGCCGCCACCGTACGGTTCTTCGCGCCGGAACCCGGAGTGCTCACCGGATTCGACGGCATCGAGGAGCTTCAGGCCGCCGGAGTGACCGTGCTGCGGGCCCCTGACGGGGTGACGTTACCCGGCGTCCCGGGCCTGACGGAGCTGTCCGGAGCGCCCACGGGCGTGATGCTGGCCATGGGCAGGGGCGGCACCGTGCCGCCCATCAGGGCCGGCTGGGACCGCGCCATGGGCTATGTGATCGCCACCGCTCCGGACGCGGCCGAAGCGGGCAGGCGCTGCGACGAGGTCGAGCGGATCCTGCGCATCCGGACGACGGCGGCCGGACAGCCGGCGGCCGGCAGTGAGGCGGTGCCGAAGTGACCGACGCACACGAGGGCGCCGAGCGCTCCCCCGCCACCGGTACGACGGCTGCCGCCCAGCCGGCCCTCGCCCCGGGGGCCGGTCCGCCGCCGGACGAGCCGGGCACGCCCGCCAAGCCCGCCAAGGACAGCAGGCCCGGGAAGCCGGAGAAGCCAGGCGACTCGGCGGAGCAGCCGGGGCTGATGCGGGACCACGACTTCCGGATGCTGTTCTCGGCAGCCGTGGTCAGCAAGGTCGGTACCCATATCGGCTATATCGCGCTGCCGCTGGTGGCCATCGAGACGCTGGACGCCTCGGCCGGGCAGGTGGGCGTGCTCGGCATGCTGAGCACGGTCGCGTTCCTGCTCATCGGACTGCCCGCCGGTGCCTGGGTGGACAGGATGCGCTACCGGCGCACCATGATCGCCGCCGATGCCGTCCGTGCCGTACTGCTCGGCTCCGTACCGCTCGCCGCGCTGTTCGACGCGCTGACCATCACGCAGCTGTACGCCGTGGTGCTGCTGAACGGCTGTGCGACCGTCTTCTTCGACGTCGCGGCGCAGAGCTGTCTGCCCGACCTCGTCGGCCGGGACCGGCTGGTGGCCGCCAACTCGCAGCTCAACAGCTGGGACGCCGCCCTGCAGGCCGGCGGCCGCGGCGGTGGCGGCTTCCTGGTGCAGGCCCTCACCGCGCCGGTCGCAGTGCTGGCCAACGCGCTCGGCTTCGTCTGCTCGGCCCTGCTGCTCGGCCGGATCCGCAAGCCGGAGGCCCGCCCGGAGCGGGACCGCCGCAAGACGCTGTGGGCGGAGATCGGCGAAGGAGTGCGCTTCGTCGCCCGGCACACGGTGCTGCGCCCGGTGGCGATGGCCGGCTCCTGCACCAACCTCTCCGTCTTCACCATCACCACGATGATCCCCGTCGTCTTCCGGGATGAACTGGGGCTGCCCATCTGGGTCGTCGGGCTGTTCCTGTCCATCGGTGGCATCGGGGTGTTCGCGGGCGCGCTGAGCGCCCGGCGGGTCGGCGACCGGCTCGGCCCCGGGCGGGCCCCGTGGATCCTCGGCATGTACACCGTGCCGTTCGCGCTCACCGTGCCGCTGGTGGACCGCGGCTGGCTGCTGGGCGCCGCCGCGGGGGCCTGGCTGCTGGTCACCTTCCGGATGGGCGTGGACAACGTACTGCTCGTCAGCTTCCGGCAGCGGGTGACGCCCACACCGCTGCTGGGGCGGATGAACGCGACCATCCGCTTCCTGTTCACCGGCGCGCTGGCCGTCGGCGGCGGTATCGCCGCCACCGTCGGTGAGTTCGCCTCCGCGCGGACCGCGCTGTGGGTCGGCGCGGTCGGCCTCGCCGGCGCGTGGCTGCCGGTCTTCTTGTCTCCCCTCCGCACGATGAGGGAGCTGCCGGACGAGTAAGGGCCGACGCTTTTGCCGAGAAGGGGCTGCCCCTTTCTGCGCGTCGCGGACTGCGGGTGCTTCGTGGCTGGTCGCGCAGTTCCTCGCGCCCCTTAGGGGCACGCAACGTTGCCGAACGATCCCCTTAGGGAGAAGCCATGACCGACTCCGTGACGCAGAGTTACAACGGCGCCTGCCGCGCAGGCAACGCCGCGTTACTCCACAGCATGGCCGAAGCGCGGAAAGACTTTCCCCCGCTGTTCGACGCCTCCTGCGGCCACCGCCTGCTACCACGAGCCTTCTTCATCGACGAACGAGAAATGCGCCGCTTCGCCGCAGACGTCCACGCCTTCTTCGATCTCCTGGTGAGCCTGCCCGGCAAGCTCTTCGGCGGCGACCTGGGCGCCTACTGCGAAGCCCTCGGCATCCCGGAGCCCCAGGCACGGCTGATGCGGCGGTTCGCCGACGGCAACCCCACGCCGTACGGGCGTGCGGACCTGTACCACGACGGCACCTCCTTCCGGCTGCTGGAGTTCAACGTCGGCAGCGAACTGGGGGGCGCCGACCGGGCGGAGATCCAGCGCTGTCTGCTGGGCGTGCCGGCGTTCGAGGAGTTCGCGCGGGAGCACCGGCTCAGCTATGTGCACACCGGCGAGCGCATCGCCGCCGCGCTGCGCACCGCGGCGGAGCCGCTGACCGGCGGCGCCGAGCCCGTCGTCGCGTTCACCGAGGCGGACGGCGGACTGGGCACGTATCTGCACCTGGTGCGGTCCTTCCAGGAGATGATGCGCGGCCTCGGTGTCGATCTGCGGATCTGCGAGGTCGGCGACCTGAAGGAGAAGGACGGCAGGCTGGTGCTCGACGGCACCCCGGTGGACGTCGTGCTGCGCTACTTCTCCACCGGCCAGATCGCCCGCGCGCCCGGCGGCGCGGAAGCCGTCGAGCCGGTACTGCGCGCCCACGAGGAGGGCAAGGTGGTGCTGTTCACCACCTTCCAGAGCTCCCTGTACGCCAACAAGGGCTGCCTGGCACTGCTTTCCGGCGCTCGTGGCAGGGAGACCTTCACCCAGGAGGAGCGCGACCTGGTCGACCGCGTACTGCCCTGGACGCGGGAACTGACCCGGGACCTCGTCCCGTACTGCCGCGACCAGCGCGAGCGGCTGATCGTCAAACCGCGTGCCGACTTCGCGGGAGCCGGTATCCACGTCGGCTGGCAGCTCGGCGAGAGGGAGTGGGCCCGCGTGCTCGGCGAGTGCGCGGACGCCGGATTCGTCGTCCAGGAACGGATAGCGCCCCGGGCCGAGCCCGTGCTGGACCCGGAGAGCGGCCGGACCGAGGACTGGATGGCCGTCTGGGACGTCTTCCTCACCCCCGACGGCTACGCCGGATCGCACATCCGCGCCCTGCCGTACGGCGCCGGCGCGGTGGTCGGCATGGGTGCCAGCCCCGACTGCCGGACCTCCGGCCCGTTCCTCGTGGCGCCATGACGGACGGGAAGACGGTCGGCGAGACCGGCGCGGTGACCGGCGGCCCGGCAGACACCGGCAGCGTTTCGGACGGCCGCTTCCGGCTGGTCATCGCCGGCTTCGCCGTCTCGCAGTACGGCAGCTTCCTGAACATGGTCGCGCTGAATCTGTTCGTCTACGCGACGACGGACAGCGCACTGTCGACCGGGCTGTTCATGGCGGTTCGGCTGATCTCCGGCTTCCTCGCAGGGCCGGCGTGCGGCGCTACCGTCGCCCGGTTCGGGGCGCGTTCGGTGATGCTGTGGGCCAACGTGCTGCAGGCAGCGGCGCTGCTGGCCCTCGTACTGGCGCCGCACGGGCTCCGCGCCGTGGCCCTGTTCGTGTCCGCCGCGGTGGTGGGCGCCGGGGGCACGCTGTTTCTCGTCGCGCTGCGCGGTGCCGTACCCGATCTGGTGGGGCAGCGGCGGCGGGCGTGGGCCAACTCGTGGATGGCGACAGCGCGCTCGGGTGCGATGGTCGCCGGCTTCGCCTCCGCCGGTGTGGTGGTCCCGCTGCTCGGCTATACGGCCGCGTTCCTCATCGACATGGCCACCTTCCTGTGCTGCGCGGCCACCGTCACCCTGCTGCCGTCGTCCCCGGCGTTCCCGGCGACCCCGGCGACCTCGCGGGAGGCGGACGGCGAAGGCGAGAGCGAGAGTACGCAGGCCGCGCAGGGCCCCGGCGCATCCCCCGCGAGCCGGCGCGGGCTGCGGGGCCGGATGCGCGGGGCCGCATCCGTGGCGGCGCTCACCGGAACGCCGGTGCTGCTGCTGATGGTCGGTCTGCGTGCCGTCGACGCGCTCGGCTCCTCCTCGCACAACGTCGCCCTGCCCATCTACTCCACCGCCGCCGACCCGGACGACCCGGCGGCGTTCGTCAGCCGCTTCTGGCTCTGCTGGGGCCTGGGCAATGTGCTGATGCAGCAGCTCATCCGGTGGTACGGGCGCCGCACCGGAAAGCAGGCCGGGGCACGGGCCTTCGGCGTCGGCACCGTCGTGATGTCGGTCTCCTTCATCCTGGCCTTCGCCGGCTTCCCGCTCGCAGCCGTGGTGCCGATCGCGCTGGTGGCCGGGGCCGCTGACGGCCTGACGGAGGTGTCCTACGTCTCCCATCTGCAGACGCTGCCGGCCCGCGTCCGCACTCCGGTCTTCGGCCTGTCGGCGACGGCGGAGAACTTCGGCTTCGGTGCCGGGATGGTCGGAGTGTCGGCGCTGTTGGAGGCGTTCGCACCGCTGACCGTGGTCGCCTGGTCGCACGGGGCCGCCGTGGCCGTCGCGGGTGTGTTCCTCGCGCTGCTCGCTCTCGGGCCGCGTGCCCGGCGCTCGTCCCCCGACCGGACTTCCGGCTCTTTGCGCGACTCCCGTTCCACCGGTTCTGCAACGGTCCGCCGCGATCCGGCGGAGAAGGGAACCACAGGTGACAGGCACAGCTCGGACAGCAGCACCACCGCCGGCACCACCGGCGAAGGCGGTGAAGGCAGCGGAGGCCGTGGCGAGGACCCCGGCGGGCCGGACGCCGATAGCGGTGATCGGGACGGCGTTCCGGCTTCCGGGGGCTGACGACAGGGAACAGCTGTGGCGCGACATGGTGAAGGGCGTCAGCCACGTGAGGCGGTTCACCGACGCGGAGCTGCGCGCGGCCGGCATCCCCGAACGGTTACGCGCTGCCGGGGACTTCGTCGCCGCCGGGGCGCCGCTGACCGGCATCGAGGACTTCGACGCCGAGTTCTTCGGTATGAGTGCCAAGGAAGCCGCCGTCACCGACCCGCAGCACCGGCTGCTGCTGGAGTGCTGCCACCATGCGCTGGAGGACGCGGGCTACGGCGACCCCGCACGCGCCGCGGCACGTATCGGCGTCTACGCCACCACCGGTTACCGCCTCCACTCCCTGCACTCCTACCTCGACCACAACCTCGCCGGTGAGCGGGACGGCGCGGACTGGGTGGCCCTCAAGAGCCTCCAGGTGGGCAACTATCCGGACTTCGCCGCAGCGCGGGTCGCCTTCCGGCTCGGGCTGACCGGGCCCACCGCCGGTCTGGCGACGGCCTGTTCGGGCTCGCTGGTCTCGGTGCATCTCGCCTGCCAGGCGCTGCGCGCCGGGGAGGCGGGGATGATGCTCGTCGGCTCGGCGGCGCTCCACCTGCCGCAGGCCACCGGGCACCGGCACATGCGCGGCTCGACCATCTCGCCGACCGGCGCCGTACGGCCGTTCGACGCCGACGCGGACGGCACCGTCGGCGGCAACGGCGCCGTGGCGGTGCTGCTCAAACCGCTGGAGCACGCGCTGGCCGACGGCGACACCGTGCACGCGGTCATTCTGGGCTCCGCCGTCACCAACGACGGCGCCGACAAGCGCAGCTTCGCCGCCCCCAGCGTCTCCGGCCAGCGCGACGCGGTGCTGCTGGCGCTCGAACGCGCCGGAGTGCACCCGGAGACCATCGGCTATCTGGAGTCGCACGGCACCGGCACGCTCAAGGGCGATCCCCTGGAGTTCGCCGGGCTCAGCGAGGCGTTCCGCGCCCATACCGGGGCCCGCGGCTACTGCGCGCTCGGCTCCGCGAAACCGGCCATCGGCCATCTCGACAGCTGCGCCGGACTGGCCGGGCTGGTACGGGCCGCCTTGGTGCTGCGGCACGGCACGGTCCCGCCGCTGGTCAACCACCGCCGCCCCAACCCCGCTCTCGATCCGGCCGACAGCCCGTTCCTGCTGCCGGTCTCCCCCGCGCCCTGGCCCGTCGACGGCGGCCCGCGCCGCGCGTGCGTGCACTCCATCGGGATGGGAGGCACCAACGCGCATCTGATCCTCCAGGAGCCGCCGACGCGCCGGCCCGTCCACGTACCCGAGGGCGGGGACCGTCGTTCGACCGGGCGCGCCCGGGCCGGCCGTGCCCGGACCGGCGAGCTCCCCGCCGCCACCCCCATTCCCGCCCCGCTGCTGCCGCTGTCCGCGCGGACCGGGCCCGCGCTGGCGGACGCGGCACGGGCGCTGCGTGACCGGCTGCGCGCCGGGGACGTGCCGTCGTGGCAGGACCTGGTCACCACCCTCGCGCTGGGGCGCCGGCACTTCGCCCACCGCCTCGTCCTCACCGCCGCAGGACCCGAGGCCCCGCCCCGCCCGGAGCGGCTGGTGGCACAGCTCGACGCCTGGCTGGCGCGGGACCGAAGACGCGCGCGGGAGCGAAGAGGGGAACAGCAGTCGGCTGTAGGCCCGGACGACGGGCGCGCTTTCCGTACCGCCTTCGCGTTCGAGGAAGGACCTGCCGCCTTCCCCGCCGGTGCGGCCCGCGGCCTGTACGGGCGCTTCGCGGTGGTGCGGGAGACCGTGGACGCGCTCACCGGACCGCACCCGGACCTCGCCGCCGTACTGCTGGACCCCGAAGCGCCCGCAGACAGCTGCCGCACCCTGGCCTCCCCCGCCCTGTTCGTACTCCAGACCGCGCAGCGCGCCCTCTGGGAGCAGCTCGGCATCCGGCCGTCCCGCACCACCGGGCGAGGGACCGGATGCTGGGCGGCGTCCTGCGCCTCGGGGACTCTGGCACCGGAGGACGCGCTGCGGCTGATGCTCGACGGCGCCGAGCCGGCGGATGCCGACGCGGATGTTCCGTGCGCCTCGTACGCGTACGCCGAGGCCGTCGTGCTGCACGGCCTGGCACCGGCCTTCCGACCGGCCGCTTCCTGCCGCGCACCAGGACCGGCCGTCTCCGTTCCGCAGCCGGACCCGGTACTGACCGGGTTCTGGAACGCGGTCGCCGCGCTGTACCAGGCGGGCGCGGAACTCGACTGGGCCGCGCTGCTGGGCGAACAGGGGGGCGGACGCGTCCCGCTGCCCGGCTACCCCTTCCAGTGCACCGCGCACTGGAAGGGCCCGCCGCCCCTGGCCCGTACGCAAGCGCGGCCCCGCACCGGCACGTCGGCAGCAAGTCCCCACAACCGCACGGAGGATACGTTGACGGACCAAGCCTTACTCGACCGCGTCACCAAGCTGACCGCTGACCACCTGGACTACGCACCGGAGGAGCTCGACCCGGACCGCAGCTTCGTCGGGCTGGGGGCCGACTCGCTCCAGCTGATCGGGCTCGTACGGCAGTTGGAGGGCGAGTTCGGCGTCGAGCTGGACCTCGCGGAGCTGCTGGACGACGCGGGAACCCCGCGCCTGGCCGCGCAGATGATCGACGAGCGCTCCGCCGCCGCGGAGCAGGGCAGACCCGGGCCGCCCCGCACGGAACCGGATCCCGAACCCCGCCAGGACCGGACAGCAGGGCCCGTCACCCGCGCCGAGCTGGACGAACTCGCCCGGCAGGTCGGCGTGCTGGCCGAGGCGCAGCAGCGGATGCTCACCCAGCTGGCCGACGCGGTGGCCCTGCTCACCTCTGGCCGCGGGACGGTGACCCGATGAGCGCCACCGGCACCCGGAAAGGCCGGGAGGAGGTCCGGAGCACCGGCCCGGCCCGCACGGTGGACCAGGTGGCGAAGCTCTCGGCCGAGCTGAGCGCCCGGCTGGCCGCCGCCCGGGACGCCCATCAGGTGCGCGACGCCCATCAGGCCCGCAACGAACCGGACCCCCAAGTCCCCGGCCCGGACGCCGAACCC
>NZ_JADKMA010000237.1 GCF_017676365.1 Streptomyces oryzae | reverse complement strand
GCAGCGGGGAGTCGCTGGTGACCTGGGTTACTCGTGTTACTACGGGGTTGTTTAGTAATAACGGTCCTTGATGTCCGTTTTCTGGCGGGTTACCAAGGGGGTCGCGTCCGCTTCGTGGCGCACTTCAGACCCCTCCCGGAGGTAGCACCCCTATGGCGATGTCTAGGACCACCAACCGCGCCAAGGCCTACAGGACGGCGCTGGCCGCCGGTCTCGGCGCGTCGATGGCCCTGGGGGCCGGCACGGCGATAGCGGCCGCGAAGGCCGATGCGGGCACGGCCCAGAACGACATCTTCGCAATCAGCACCGCGAACAGCCTCGCGAAGGCCACGCAGGCCCAGGCTGACGCGCACCGCAAGGCGGTCGAGGCCGCCGAGAAGGCCGAGCAGCGCGCGGCCGAGGCGAAGCAGCAGGCCGCCGAGGCCAAGAAGCGCGCGGCTCAGAAGGCCGCCCGGGACGCCAAGCGCCTCGAGATGTCGTGGATCAAGCCGATCACGACCAAGTACGAGCTGAGCGCCTCCTACGGCAAGGCGGGCGGACGCTGGGCGCACAACCACTCCGGCCAGGACTTCGCCGTGAACGTCGGCACCCCGGTCAAGGCCGTGCACAAGGGCACCGTCGTCAAGGCGGGTCCGAACGGCGCGGGTGACGGCCCGGCGTACGGCAACGCCATTGTGATCCGGCACGACAACGGTGCGTACTCGCAGTACGCGCACCTGTCGGAGATCGACGTCAAGCCCGGTCAGCAGATCAGGACCGGCCAGACCATAGCGAAGTCCGGCAACACCGGTAACTCCTCAGGGCCGCACCTGCACTTCGAGATCCGCAAGGGTCCGAACTACGGCACGGCCGTCGACCCGGTGAGCGCGATGCGCGCGGTCGGCGTCACCTTCTGACCCGCGGCTTCCGACCCGCGACGAGGTGCCCCGCCTCGCCCCGAGAAACCACCGCCGATACCGCTGAGCCCGGTGTCGGCGGGACCTCCGGCCAAGGGGACGTGCCGGAGGTCGGCTGCAACGCCCGTCATTCGTGACGGGCGTTGCCCGTTTCCGGGGCCGGCCCGGGGGCTGAGCCGTGGTGGGCGGCGGTGACCAGCTCCTGGGCCACCTCCAGGGCCGCCTTGCGCTTCTCCTCCGGGTCGGCGTTGCTGCCCTCCAGGGTGAAGAGCGTGGAGTGCATGGTGAACAGGGCCGAGGCGCAGCGGACCTGGTCGGTGAGGGCCGCGTCCTGGTCCTTGATCAGCTGGAGCAGCGTGAGGATGCGGGTCTTCATCTGCTCGCCGATCGACAGGTCGCGCAGCGCGGCCTGGTTCTCGTGCATGAACCGGACGAGGGGGGTGGCGTTGCCGATGCACGCGCTGTAGCGGTTCAGGATCTCCAGCTTCGTCTCCAGCGTGGTCGGCTGGTGGGCCTCCGCCCAGGCGATCACGGCATCGGCCGGGCCCAGCACCAGGTCCTCGAAGAGGCTGGTGACCAGGTCTTCCTTCGTCTTGAAGTGGTAGTACAGCGCGGCTTTGGTGACGCCCAGCTGCTCGGCGATCTCCCTGAGCGAGGTCTTCTCGTAACCGCGCTCAGCGAACAGCTCCAGGGCGACGTCCTGGATGCGCTGACGGGTGTTTCCCCTGCTCATGCCGACCCCTTCAGAACTTACTTGACGCCCGGCTAGGAGCGTCCTACTTTATCCATGGTACTGAACTAGCCGTGCGGCAAGTAAGTGGCAAGCAAAGGGGAGTGGCCGCGCATGAGTGCGAGTGGCGCGACAAACGGGGCAGATCTGCAGAAGGGGGGCGCCAAAGGCAAGGAAGGGTCGAGTCCGGGTCAAGGAGGAGCCAAGGGAGAGGCGGCAGCCGGCTCCGGAGCGGCAGCCGGGACCGGGACGGCAGGCGGGGGAGCCAAGCCGCGCAGCATGCACCTGGTCATGTTCTCCCTGATGGTCGCCGTCCTGCTCGCGATGCTGGACAACATGATCGTGGGCACCGCGATGCCCACGATCGTCGGTGAACTCGGCGGCCTCGAGCACCTCTCCTGGGTGGTCACCGCCTACACCCTCACCACGGCCGCCTCGACGCCGATCTGGGGCAAGCTCGGCGACATGTTCGGGCGGAAGGGTGTCTTCCTCACCTCGATCGTCATCTTCCTCGCCGGTTCGATGACCTCCGGAGCGGCCCAGACGATGGGCCAGCTCATCGGCTTCCGTGCCCTTCAGGGCCTGGGCGCCGGCGGACTCATGGTCGGCGCCATGGCGATCATGGGCGACCTGGTGCCGCCACGGGAGCGCGGCAAGTACATGGGCATGATGGCCGGAGTCATGTCGCTGGCCATGATCGGCGGCCCGCTCGTCGGCGGCACGCTCACCGACCACCTGGGCTGGCGCTGGGCCTTCTACATCAACCTGCCGCTGGGTGCCGTCGCGCTCGCGATGGTCGGCACCGTGCTGCACCTGCCCAAGAAGCGCTCCCAGGGCCGTATCGACTACACCGGTGCCGTGCTGCTGACCGTCGGCATCACCGCGGCGGTGCTGGTCACCAGCTGGGGCGGCACCGAGTACGACTGGGGCTCGGGCACCATCGTCGGCCTCTCGGTGCTCGCCGTGGCGGCGCTGATCGCCTTCCCCTTCATCGAGCGCCGGGTCGCCGAGCCGATCCTTCCGCTGCGGGTCTTCCGCAGCAGCAACTTCTCGCTGGTCGCGTTCATCGGCTTCCTGCTCGGCTTCGTGATGTTCGGCTCGATGACCTTCCTGCCGCTCTACCAGCAGAGCGTCCAGGGTGCCTCGGCCACCAACTCCGGGCTGCTCCTGCTGCCCGTGCTGCTGCCGATGATGGTCGTCTCCGTGGTCACCGGCCGCGCCACCACCAAGACGGGGAAGTACCGCATCTACCCCATCCTGGGCGGCGCGCTCATACCCGTCGGCCTCTTCCTGCTGGCGCAGATGGACGTCGGCACCAGCAGGCTGACCTCCGCTCTGTACATGGCGGTGCTGGGCGCCGGTATGGGCTTCCTGATGCAGCTGACCATGCTCATCGCGCAGAACAGCGTGGAGCTCAAGGACATGGGCGTCGCCTCCTCGACGACCACGCTGTTCCGCACCATCGGCGGCTCCTTCGGCGTCGCCCTGATGGGCACCATCTTCGCGCGCCATGTGGAGGACTCCATGCGGGAGAGCGCAGCAGCGAGCGGACAGTCCGGCTCCGGCCCCGCCTCCAAGCTCGCCGACGGCGCCGCCCAGCTCGACGCAGCTTCCCTGGAGAAGCTGCCGGAGCAGGTGCGGGCGGCGTATGAGCACGCGGTGGTCAGCGGCACCCACGCGGTCTTCCTGCTGGCCGCCGGGGTCACGGTGCTGGCCTTCGTCGCCGCCTGGTTCATCAAGGAGGTCCCGCTCAAGGACGCCGCAGCCCAGAGTCCCGAGGAACCGCAGGACGGCGCCCCCTCCGCGGAGGCCGCCGGACCGGGGGCCGACGCCCAGCAGGACGCCGAGGGCGGCCAGGGCACCGAGCCGACCGCGGATGGGTCGACCGGGGGTGGCGAGCCGACCGCGGTCGGGGGACGGGCCGGGGTCGGAGGCTGAGAGCGAGACGGCTGACGGCCGGTCGGCGCGGGCCGGCCGGCGCCGTGCCTCGCGGGGCGCCCCGCCTCGGACGCGCCACTCGGGGCGCCCTCTCCCCACTGCGAGCAATCCACAGCGAGCAATCCACGGCGAGCAACCCACCGGGGGCAACACAGCCGGGGCAACACAGCGGTGGAGCCCGGCGGTGCCGAAAGGACGGCAACCGCCGGGCTCCTACGGGATACGGATGCCGGGCTCCTATGGGGTACGGATACGGCCTGGAGCGGGCATCCGGCACCGCGCCCTCTCCGGCGAGCGGTGCGGTTCAGGTCAGCGGCAGGCGGTACCGCTTGCCGTCCAGTGGTTCGACCAGGCCGTCGGCCACCAGTCCGTCCAGCGCCCTCGCGCGCTGGACGGGCTCGTGCCAGACGCGGTCGAGGTCCGACTGCGGGACCGGCTCCTTGGCGGCGCGCAGCACCGCCAGCAGCCGTCCGCGTACCTGGCGATCGGTGCCCGCATACGCCTGGGTGCGCCGCGCGGGGCCCTGGTGTTCGGGCGCGCCCGCGCGCTGCCAGGCGCACTGCGCAGTGATCGGGCACCGTCCGCACTGCGGACTGCGGGCCGTGCACACCAGGGCGCCCAGTTCCATCGTCGCCGCCGCCCAGCGCGAGGCCGTCTCGTCGTCCTCCGGCAACAGCGCGCGGGCGAGCTTGCGTTCGGCCGCGGTGGTGGCGTTGGGCGGGTACTGCTGTCCGCTGACGGCGCGCGCGAAGACCCGCCGCACATTGGTGTCGAGCACCGCGTGCCGCTTGCCGTACGCGAACGAGACCACAGCGGCGGCCGTGTACTCACCGACGCCGGGCAGCGCCAGCAACTGGGCGTGCTCGACGGGCACCTCGCCGCCGTGCCGTTCCGCTATGGCCTTGGCGGCTCCGTGCAGCCGCAGTGCCCGGCGCGGATAGCCGAGCCGCCCCCAGGCGCGGACGGCTTCGCCGGGTGCCTCGGCGGCCAGGTCGGCGGGGCGCGGCCAGCGCTTCATCCACTCCTCGTACACCGGCAGTACGCGGTTGACGGGGGTCTGTTGGAGCATGAACTCGCTGACCATGACGCCCCACGCGCCCGCCTCGGGGCGGCGCCAGGGGAGGTCGCGGGCGTGTGTGGCGAACCAGTCGACGACGGGAGCATGGAGGGCGCGCGCCGTCTCGCGCAGGGCGGGGTCGACGGCTTCGGTTTCCGCGGCGCGCGCATGGGGGGCGCCGGCCGAAGCGGCTTGGGGAGTCTCGGTGGTCGCAGTCATGGCACGACCGATCCTGGCACGGCGCTCCTCATCCGAAAAACGCACACGCGGTACGAAAGCCTGTCCGCTGCTTCCGCCATACATCCGTCATACATCCGTGACGTATCGGTCGGGATACGGCGGACGCCACAGACTGCTCAAATGGCCACGTAGGGCGCGTACCGCTCATGCTTTGCCGCTCATCACAACAATTGGTCGTCGGAGCGGTGGGTGCGGTCCTGTGGTGTGGCTGATGTCTCGTAAGGTTTCCGCGTGGGATCTCTGCGCAATCCGATCGGGCCGCTTCCCTCCTCCATCTACTGGCGACGGAGGGCAGTTGCCCTTGCTGTCCTCGCGCTGCTGGTCCTGATCGTCGTCTGGGCAGTGACCTCGTTCGGCGGTGACGGCGGCGCGCGGAACCAGGGCAAGAACGGCGACAAGGGCAACGGGCCCGCCAGCACGATCACTCCGGGCCCCACCGAGTCAGGACCGGCGATCAGCGAGCGCCCCGGCGGCCGGGACGAGGAGGACGGCGGCTCCGACGGACCGGGCGGATCGGGCGGCTCCGGGGGCTCCGACGAGGCGGACCAGTCCTCGTCCGGCGGCTCCGGCTGGGGCCCGGGCAACAGCACCGGCGCGGCCAACGGCGGTGCGGATCCCGCGGGTTCGGGCTCGGGTGGCTCCGGCGGCGGGGGAGCGGCGGGCGTTCCGGCCCCGCCGAGCCTGGCGAGCTGCCGTCCTGGCGAGGTGAAGCCGGAGCTGCGCAGCGTCAAGAAGGAGTACGGGCCGGGCGAGCGCCCGCAGTTCGAGCTGAAGGTCACCAACGAGCGGAGCGGCGACTGCCGGATCGACCTCGGCCGCACCGCGACCATCGTGACGATCAAGAACCCGGAGGACGCCAAGTTCTGGGCCTCCGACGACTGCCCGCCCAGCAAGAAGCCGCTGCCGCGCCTGGTGCCGGGCAACGGCAGCTCCACGCACACGCTCACCTGGTTCCGGAAGGCCAGCGCGGCCAACTGCGGTACGCCCACCTTCGAGGCGCCCAAGCCGGGCACCTACGAGGTCGAGGTGAAGGTCAAGGGCCTCAAGACGGTCCGCACGTCCTTCAAACTGGTGAAGTAGCAGCAAGGGAAGCCGCGACCGGGGAAGCCGCAGCCAGGAAAGCAGCAACCGGGGAAGCGCGGCCGCGGACGGCCGTCACACGTACCGTTCGAGGATCGAGGACTCGGCGAGCCGGGACAGGCCCTCGCGGACCGAGCGGGCGCGGGCCTCACCGACGCCGTCCACCGCCTGGAGGTCGTCCACGCTCGCCGCGAGCAGCTTCTGCAGCCCGCCGAAGTGGTCCACCAGCCGGTCGATGACGGTGCCCGGCAGCCGCGGCACCTTGGCCAGCAGCCGGAAGCCGCGCGGGGATACGGCCGAGTCGAGGGTCTCCGGAGCGCCGCTGTAGCCCAGCGCCCGTGCCACGGTGGCCAGTTCGAGCAGCTCGGTGTGGGTGAGCCGGTCCAGGTCGTTGAGCGCGTCCGGTACGGCGCGCACCCGGCGGCCCGCGCCCACCGTCTGCGGCGCGTAGTCGCGGACGACCAGCTCGCGCTCCGGCTCCACGCCGGCGATCAGCTCGTCCAGCTGGAGGGAGAGCAGCCGCCCGTCGGTGCCCAGCTCCACCACGTACTGCTCGATCTCCGTGGCGATCCTGCGCACCATCTCCAGACGCTGGGCCACGGCTGTCACGTCCCGCACGGTGACCAGGTCCTCGATCTCCAGCGCGGAGAGCGTGCCGGCGACCTCGTCCAGGCGCAGTTTGTAGCGCTCCAGGGTGGCCAGGGCCTGGTTGGCGCGGGAGAGGATCGCGGCCGAGTCCTCCAGCACGCGCCGCTGCCCGTCGACGTAGAGGGCGATCAGCCGCATGGACTGGCTGACGGAGACCACCGGGTAGCCCGTCTGGATCGAGACCCGCTGCGCGGTCCGGTGCCGGGTGCCGGTCTCCTCTGTCTCAATGGAGGCGTCGGGGACCAGCTGTACGCCCGCGCGGACGATCTTGGAGATGTCCTTGTCGAGGATGAGCGCGCCGTCCAGCTTGCACAGCTCGCGCAGCCGGGTCGCGCTGAAGTCCACGTCGAGCACGAAGCCGCCGGTGCACAGCTGCTCGACGCTCTTGTCCATGCCGAGGACGATGAGCCCGCCGGTGTTGCCGCGCAGGACGCGCTCCAGCCCGTCGCGCAGCGCCGTTCCGGGCGCGACCGCGCTCAGCGAGGCGCGCATCAGGCCGGATGCCCCCTCGGCCCTGCCGGGGACCGCTGCCCGGTCGTTGGCTGCCACTGCACTCCTTCGGTCGTGCGGGTGCCTGTCGGCATTTCCTCGACCACCGGATCCACCGCACCTCGGGAAGCGACCGTGCCGGTTCCCCCTCGCGGTGCCGTGCACAGCCCCCGTGATGCTCGTGGTCGGTCGAGACCGGGGCAAAGTCTACCGGCGCGTCGGCGGGGGCCCTCGCCGCGTACGGCCCCCACCGCGTCGCCGGCGCCGTGCGCAGGGCGGATGCGCCGGTAGGCCATCCTCGCGGGTGCTCGGCGACGGGTACCTCGGGAGCGGGTGCCTCAGTCCGCCGCCCCGCTCTGGGCGGGCGCCGAGCGAGCCGGCCGGGCCGGGAGGACGCGCAGGGCCTCGCCGATGTCGGCCACCTCCAGCACCCGCATACCGTCGGGAATACGGCCCGGGTCGCCCGGCACCAGGGCGTGCGTGAAGCCCAGCCGTGCGGCCTCGGAGAGCCGCCGCTGGATGCCCGTCACCCTGCGGACCTCGCCGGCCAGCCCGACCTCGCCGATCGCCACCAGGTTCTTCGGCAGCGGGGTGTCACTGGCGGCGCTGGCCAGGGCGAGCGCCACGGCGAGGTCGGCCGCGGGCTCGGACAGCCGCACACCGCCGACCGTCGCGCTGTAGATGTCCCGCTTGCCGAGGGCGCTGATCCGGCCGCGCTGCTCCAGCACCGCGAGCATCATCGACACCCGTGAGTTCTCCAGCCCCGAGGTGGTCCTGCGAGGGGAGGGGATCTGGCTGTCCACGGTGAGCGCCTGCACCTCGGCGACCAGCGGACGCCGGCCCTCCAGCGTCACCGTCAGACAGGTGCCGGGCACCGGCTCGGCGCGGCGGGTCAGAAACAGCCCGGAGGGGTCGGCGAGGCCCGTGATCCCCTCGTCGTGCAGCTCGAAGCAGCCCACCTCGTCCGTCGTCCCGTACCGGTTCTTCACGCCGCGCACCAGGCGCAGCCGTGCGTGCCGGTCGCCCTCGAAGTGCAGCACCACATCCACCAGGTGCTCCAGCAGCCGCGGTCCCGCGATGGCGCCGTCCTTGGTGACGTGACCGACCAGCAGCGTGGACATGCCGCGCTCCTTGGAGGCGCGGATCAGCGCGCCCGCCACCTCCCTCACCTGCGCCACGCCGCCCGGCGCTCCGTCGATCTCCGGCGAGGCCACCGTCTGCACCGAGTCCAGCACCAGCAGTGAGGGTTTGACCTCGTCCAGGTGCCCGAGGACTGCCGACAGGTCGGTCTCGGCGGTCAGATACAGGTGGTCGTCGAGCGCGCCGATACGGTCGGCCCGCAGCCGCACCTGGCCCGCGGACTCCTCGCCGGTGACGTACAGCGTGCGGTGGTCGTCGGACGCCGCCTTGGCCGCGACGTCCAGCAGCAGCGTGGACTTGCCGACGCCCGGCTCGCCCGCCAGCAGCACCACGGCGCCGGGCACCAGACCGCCGCCGAGCACCCGGTCCAGCTCGGGCACGCCGGTGGCGCGTGCCGTGGCCTGCTTGCCGTCCACCTGGCCGATGGGCAGCGCCGAGACGGACACCCGGCCGGGCGTCGTGGTCCGTACGGCCGGAGCGCCGCCCGTCTCCTCGACCGTGCCCCACGCCTGACACTCGGGACACCGCCCGAGCCACTTGGCTGTCTGCCAGCCGCATTCGGTGCAGCGATACAGGGGACGGTCCTTGGCGGACGACTTACGGGCAGCCATGGCGCAACCGTATAGCCGCCCACTGACAGCCACTGTCCGCACACCGCCGCGGCAGCCGGTCCATGCGCGGTCGGCCGGGTACCGGGTGTGCGCCGTTTGTGCGCCCCTTTGTGGACTTGCTGTTGCCAAACCCAACGGACGTGTCCTGTATTGCGGACGACCGTCACCCGAAGGTAGTAATCCTGCGGGGGCGGCCCAGCAAAGCGCCATCATCCGCCTACCGTCGCCGGGGTGATGACGAGCAGGCGCGAGCACCCGAGGAACGCCACCGGCGCACCCCCAGCGCACCCGGCGAGCAGGACGACGCAGCACCGGTCCCCGAGCCGTTCCGCGCGTCCGGACGTGCGGAGGGACGACGCGTATCTGGATGGCCTGTTCACCTACTGCCTTTCCGTCATGTGCGGGCACGAAGCCGCCCTCGCCGCACTCGGTGAGACGCTCGCCCTCGCGGACCGCCAGCGTGCCCGCGGACGGGCGCCGGAGGATGAATGGGACCACCGCCCCTGGTTGTACGCGCTGGCGCGGTGGGTCTGTTCGCGCCGGCTCGCCGACCAGAAGGCCGCGCTGTCCGCCGCCGGCTCTGCCGGGACGGGGCGGGCTTCCGTCCCCGCGCGGCCGCTCTCCGGGGCGCCCGCTTCGCCCGCCGCCTCCGGAACGGAGCCCCTGGGCGCGGCGGCCCGCGCCCAGCGCCGTCGCGAACTCGCCGCGCTGGCCTGGCCGGAGGCCGCCGGTACCTCGCCCGAACAGCGCGAGGCCCTCGAACTGTCCGTCCGCCACGGGATGTCACCCGGCCAGATCGCGGCCGTGCTCCAGCTGTCGACCACCGCGGCCGAGGACCTGCTGCTGAACGCCTCCTGCGAAGTCGAGCGCACCAGGGCGGCGTTGCGGGTCGTCGAGTCCGGTGGCTGCGCCGCCGTCACCCGTCTGGCCGGTGACGAACAACTGCTGCTGGGCACCGCGCTGCGCCGGGAGCTGGTGCGGCACGTGGACGAATGCCCGCAGTGCCGGCGTGCCGCCGAGCGCGCCATGGCCGGAGTGTCCTGGCCCGGCACCGCGCCCGCCTCCTGCGCGCTCGCCGTCCTGCCGGCGCCGCGCTCCGCGGTCGAGGCGGCCGTCGCGCTGGCGCGCCGGGCCAGGGCCCAGCGTGTGCCGCGGTTCGACCGTGCGGGATTTCCCGTGTACGAGAACGAGCGCGGGCCTCGCAGGGACCGGCTGCGCGGGCGGGCGCTCACCTCGACGGTGATCGCCGCGGTGCTGGCGGCGCCGGTGGTTGCCCTGTGGGCCGCGTACCGCGGGTCTCCCGTCACGGGTGAGCCGCAGGCGGACCGTTCCGTCACCGCGGACGCGCCGGACGACACCGACGGCCGGCCGCCGGAGTCCGACAGCCGGCGAGCCCTTCCGGGCGGGGGAGGGGAGCGGGAACCGGTCGGGAGGGCGGACGGTGGTGGAGCGTCGGAGCCCTCCCGTGCTGGTGC
>NZ_JADKMA010000236.1 GCF_017676365.1 Streptomyces oryzae | reverse complement strand
CCCTCCCCCTTCCCCTCCCCGTCACCGTCACCGTCCGGGCGCCCGTGCTGACGGGGCAGTTCGGCCAGGGCCACCAGCTCCTGCGGGGTGACCCCCTCCGGCACCGGAACCGGCGCCGGGGTGCGCAGCGGCGGCTGCCAGCCCTGCTCCGGATCGAGGCGGCGCACGACCTTGGCGGGCGCACCCGCGACCACCGCGTGGTCGGGCACCTCACCCCGCACCACTGCGCCCGCCGCGACCACCACGTTCCGCCCCAGCTTCGCGCCCGGCAGCACGACGGCGCCCGCGCCGATCCAGCTCCCGGAACCGATCTCGACCGGCGCGGTACGCGGCCACTGCTTGCCGACCGGCCGCGCCGGGTCGTCGTAGGAGTGGTTGGTCGAGGTGATGTAGACGTACGGGCCGCAGAACACGTCGTCCCCGACGCTGACCCTGGTGTCCGCGATGACATGACTGCCCCGGCCCAGTACGACACCGTTCCCCAGCCGCAGCACGGTCTCGGGCCCCAGATCCAGATCCGGCATCATCCCGGCCGTCAGCGTCACGTCCTGGCCGACGACGCAGTGGTCGCCCAGCTCGATCCACGGCGTGCCGAAGAGCGTCCCCTGCGGAAAGGCGAGCCGGGTGCCGGTCCCGATCCGGCGGAACGCGTACGGCCCGGGGTGCTCGGCCGTGACGGCGCCCAAGCGCTGCATCCGGCGCCAGATGCCGTGCACGGCGCGGGAGCTGAGGGACGAGAACGCGTTCTTGAGGGAGGGCACGCCGTCACGGTAGCGCCCCGGCGCTCGCCCGCCCCGGTGAGGTTCCTCACCAGTAACCTGCGGGCCGGGGTGCCGCACCTCAGGCGGGCGCGGGTCCCTCGCCGGCGGATGCCCCGCGGTGCTGCTTGGCCAACTCCACATACGCGAGCGCGTTGAACCGCACGCCCTCGCGCTCCTCCTCGGTCAGCTCGCGCCGTACCTTGCCCGGCACCCCGGCGATCAGTGAGCCGGGCGGCACGACGGTGCCCTGGGTCACCAGGGTCTGCGCCGCGACGAGGGACCCGGCGCCGATATGGGCACCGTTGAGCACGGTGGCCCCCATGCCGATCAGCACCTCGTCCTCGACGGTGCAGCCGTGCAGGACCGCGTTGTGGCCCACCGTGACGTGTGCGCCGACAGTGACGGGGAAACCCGGGTCGCCGTGCACCGTGCAGTTGTCCTGCACATTGCTGCCCTCGCCGAGCACGATGGGGCCTGCGTCGGCCCGCAGTACGGCGCCGTACCAGACGCTCGACCCGGCAGCCATGGTGACCTCACCGGCGACAACGGAGGTCGGCGCGTTGAACGATTCGGGGTGCAGTTCGGGTTCCTGTCCGCCGACCGTCACGATCAGTCCGCGCTCTGCCACCACTCTGCTCTCCTTCTCGGGGTGCTGCTGAGGGGGTGCCCCCTGCGGTACGTCGCAGGCTTGCGGATTCTCCCCCAGCCTTCGGCCGGGAGGTGCCCCCAGGCCGCTCGCGCAGTTCCCCGGGCCCCTTAATGGCTGCCCCGCAAGCTCAGTCAGCGACCGGCGCCGGTTCGGGATCCTCCGAGACATCCTGGGCGGCAGCAGCCTTCGCCGCGCGGCGCTTGACGATCACCATGGACCCGAGACCGATCAGCACGGCGACCACCAGCCCGAGCCAGGAGAAGCGCTTGAGCCACGCCTCGGCGACGATGCCGACGTAGTAGATGACCGCGGTCGTACCGCCGGCCCACACCACGCCGCCCAGAACGTTCGCCGTCAGGAACTTCCAGTACGGCATCTTCAGCACGCCCGCGAGGGGACCGGCGAAGATGCGCAGCAGGGCGATGAAACGGCCGAAGAAGACGGCCCACATGCCCCAGCGCTGGAAGGAGCGCTCGGCTGTGGCCACATGGCTGGGCCCGAAGTGCTTGGGGAACTTCCTGCCCAGCCAGTCCAGCAGCGGCTTGCCGCCCTTGCGCCCGATGGCGTACCCGATCGAGTCACCCACGACGGCGCCGACCGTGGCGCACGTGCCCAGGACCAGCGGATCGATATGTCCCTGCTGCGAGGCCAGCAGTGCGGAGCTGACCAGAACGATCTCTCCGGGCAGCGGAATGCCGAGGCTCTCCAGCCCGATGACCACCCCCACCAGGAGGTAGACACTGACGGCCGGGACACTCTCCAGCCACTCCTGGATGTGCAACTGCGGCTTCCTCTCATGACATCTGGGCACGAGCTGTCATGGCAGCACGATTCGGAAGCCTACTCGAAAGCACGGCCGCACCGCGCCTCCAGGTCAGTCGTTGGGCCGCAGTGTCCACACGACGGTCATCTCGCTGGTCACGGCGCCGTCCGCACGGCGGAGCGCGACCTTCACCGGGAATTCGGGGCGCTGCCCGTTGTCCAGCTCGGCTATCACCTCGGCCGCCGGGCGGCCCAGCTCGGCGGTGGCGGTGAGGGCGCCCTTTGCGAGCTTTTTGAAGTCCATCTCCGCACGCACCGGCAGCGGCACGGCGCGGGAGAGCTGGTCGAGGAACGCGGCCAAGGTCACCGCGCCGCTGGCGGACTCGGCGAGCGTGAACATCGCACCGGCATGCGGACCGCCCACATGGTTGTGGTACTCGCTCTGGTCGGGCAGCGAGACGACGACCCGCTCCGGCGAGGTCTCCAGGTACTCGAGGTTGAGAGTGCGGGCCATGGGCACGGAAGCCCTCATCAGCTCGCCGATGTCCGGCTGTGACTGTGTGGTCATGCCCGCACGTTACCATCGGGTAACTCCAAGCGGGAGGGGCGATCCTTCCCGCTTCCGACCCATTCTTGTAGCGGGTGGATACCGATATGTGGGCTCCCGTGGTCGACGCGAGGGGCGCACCATAGGCTTATCGGCCATGTGGCCAGGACAGCAGCAGCCCGGGGGCGAGCAGAACCCGCAGCAGCCGAACCCGTATCAGCAGCCCGGCTACGGGCAGCCGAACCCGTACCAACAGCCCGGCTATGGGCAACAGCCCTCGGGCCAGCAGCCCGGCTACGGGCAGCAGCCGCCGCCTGGTCAGCCGCCCGGCTACGGGCAGCAGGGCGCACCGTCGTACCCGTACGGACAGCAGCCGGGCGGCCCCGGCCAGTCGGGGCAGTGGGGTCCGGCGAGCGTGCCCGGCGGCCCGCAGACGCCCAAGAGCGGCGGGGGCGGTGATCGGAAGAAGACGGTCATCATCTCGATCGTCGCTGCGGTGGCGGTCATCGCGGCGGCCGTGACAGGCGTCGTCGTGCTGGGTGGCGACGACGAGGGCGGCAAGAAGAACGAGGCCGACAAGTCCGCATCGCCGTCGAAGAAGACCAAGCCGGAGAAGAGCAAGTCCGCCGAGCCGGGAGGCGGCGGAGCCTCCAAGGACCCGTCGGACCCCGTGATCAAGGGCTGGCAGACGGTCGTCAACCCGAAGTGGTACTCCGCCTTCGACGTACCGGACAACAAGGACTGGACGCTCGCGGGCGAGGGCACCATCACCGGCTTCGAGAACGACAAGGGCAAGGTCCTGGTCGCCATGTCCTCACCCGCCTACTTCAAGGACAACTGGTGCAAGGAGAGCAGCCGCGCCGCTGTCGGCACCAAGGGCGCGCAGGGCTCCAAGGACACCAAGGAGGCGGCGCGGATAGCGGCCGGCAACTTCGCGATCGCCGGCTACGACCAGAAGCAGAAGGGCACTCTGAAGGTCTCCAAGGCCAAGCCGTTCCAGAGCAAGCACGGCATCAAGGGCCACACCGCCACCGCGAAGGTCACCGGAGCGCCCAAGGAGGACAAGTGCGCCACCAGCGCGGGCAAGGTGGTCACTGCCTCCTGGATCAACTCCAACGGTGACCTGGCGATCTGGGTCCTCTACACCGACGCGGGCGTCAAGGACGAGCTCTCGGACGCCACCATCAAGAAGATCATGGGCAGCCTCCGCGACTACGACGGGGGCGGGAACGAGCCCCGCGGCTGACCCGCACCGCCGCGCGCGGTCCCGGCCCAGGACGGCGCCTTCAGCCGATGCTGAAGGCGCCGTCCGGCGGTTCGGGGGACGGTACGGCGTCGCCGTCCTCGACCGCGCGCACCCCGCGCGTCAGGCGTTCCAGCGCCGCGCCGTGCTCGACCCGGGCGGGGAAGGGATCCGCCGAACAGCGCCGGGCCAGCTCCGGCAGCGGCTGTTCGTGCCGTGAGGCGAGCAGCACGATGTTGCCGAACCGCCGCCCGCGCAGCACCGCGGGCTCGGCGACCAGCGCCAGCTGCGGGAAGACAGCGGCGAACGTGGCCAGTTGGGAGGCGAGGAAGCGGAACGGCGCCGCGTCGGCGAGGTTGGCCACATACGTGCCGCCCGGCCGCAGCACCCGCACCGCCTCCCTCGCGTACGACAGCGTGGTCAGATGGGCGGGCACACGGGAGCCGCCGTAGACGTCGGCCACCACGATGTCCGCGCTGCCGGGCGCCGAGGTCTCCAGCATGGCCCGCCCGTCCGCCGCCTCGACAGCGATGTCGGCGCCCGCGGGCAGCGGAAGGTGCTCGGCGACGAACGCGGTCAACTCCGCGTCCGGATCGGCCACCCGCTGCCGGGAGCCTGGACGGGTCGCGGCGAGATAGCGGGGCAGGGTGAGGGCTCCGCCGCCGAGATGGATCACGTCCAGGGGCGCGCCCGGCTGCGCTGTCACATCGAGCAGGTGGCCGACCCGGCGCGCGTACTCGAACTCCAGGTGCTCGGGCGCGTCCAGATCGACATACGACTGCGGCGCACCGTCGACGGTCAGCAGCCAGGCGCGCGCCCGGTCGACGTCCGGCATCAGCTTGGCCGTGCCGCCCGCGACGGCTCGGGTGCGGGGTATCTGCTCTCCGTCGGCGTCGGTGTCCACCGCTCCATTGTGGAGTCCGGTCGGCGGTTCACAGCACCCCGGGCAGCGGCACATAGGTGTCGACGGCGTCCAGCAGTGCCTCGATGGTGCTCTGCCACCGCTGGTCGCCCTCCAGTGCGCGACGGGCTGAGACCCGGACGGCCGGCAGCGTCTCGCCCGCGAAACCGTGCGCCGTCAGCTGCGCCCGCACGTCGGCCTCGACCAGGTCCGTCAGCTCGTCGTTGCCCGCGTCGGCCATGGTGAGGGCCACGACGAGGTGCACCAGTCCGCTGCGGCGCGCGAGCGAGAGGTGGCCGGCGGTGCCCGGCCGTACGCCCTCCAGTGCGGAGACGACGAGCACTGCCCCGTCCCAGTAGTCCAATAGATCAGGATTCAGGGGATGTTCCGGACTTTCCGGCGGATCGATCAGTGTGTAGCGCCGGGTGTCGGTCTCATAGCGGAATCGTCGTCGCCGCCGTCCCGGAGTGGCGGGCGAGCGGGACTCCGCGTACACAGGAGGACGAGGACAGGAGGTGCCGGGCGCGTGGGCCGCGGCCAGCGCGGCCGCCAGGGTCGTCTTGCCGTGCCCCGGGTGGCCCAGCGTGCCGATGGTGAGGTGCGGAGTGGTGTGCGGGTGGGTGTGGCCTGACATGGGTGCCCTCCTGGACCGGTGCGGGACGAGGCGGACCCCATGGGGTGACCGACCCTCCCCTGTGGGGTCCTCGGTCGGTCCGGGAAGGGTCAGCTTCGGCAGAGGCGGACGCCGGGAGGGAGGGGGCGGACACACACGCCCCGGGTCGGGAAGAGGACAGCCCGCGAGGCGGCCGCGACCGCGGCCGGAGCACAGAGACGGGACTGCCGGAACACCGATCGATCATCACGCGCCGGAAGCCGGACGTCGAACGGTTTTCGACGTCCTCCGGCCGAACCCGCCCGCAGTGGCCTCAACCCCAGGTGAAAGCCGGGGTGGACGGCGGGCGAACACCGCTTCGCAGCGGCATATTACGGGCTTTCCGTACAGCCTCGAACGGCGGAGTCGCCGGTTCGTCGGTTACGCTCCCAGCGTGCCCGTCCCCGCCACGCAGCCAGCCGGACTCCCCGGCCGTCTCACCCGGACGCTGCTCTCCCCCTGGTCCCGTCTCGCCCTGCTCGCCGTACTGCTGTGCGGCGCCGCGACGGCGATGCTGGTGTACGAGCCGCAGCACGCGCTGACCCACGCCTGGTCCCCGCAGGCCGCCGGCGGCGCGGCCCTCGCCCTGTTCGGCGCCGCTTATGGGCTGTGCACCGCGGCCTTCGTCCCGCGTCCCGTGCTCAATGTCGCGGCGGGTGTCCTCTTCGGTGCCCAGGCAGGCACCTTCTCGGCGACGGCCGGCACGGTGATCGGCGCGGGCATCGCCTTCGGACTCGGCCGGCTGCTGGGCCAGGACGCGCTGCGCACGCTGCTTCGCGGCCGCTGGCTCTCCGCCGCCGACCGGCAGTTGAGCAGCCACGGCTTCCGCTCGATGCTGGTGATCCGGCTGCTGCCGGGCGTACCGTTCGCGGCCTCCAACTACGGCGCCGCCGTCTCCCGGATGAGCTGGCCCGCTTTCCTGAGCGCGACGGCGCTGGGCTCGGTGCCCAACACCGCGGCGTACGTCATCGCGGGCAGCAGCGCCGCCAAGCCGACCTCGCCGGTCTTCCTGGCCTCGTTCGGCTTCATCGCGCTCTCCGGGCTGGCGGGCGGCGTCGTCGCCTGGCGCAAGCGCGCCCATCTGAGGGGCGGCGCACCGAGTGCGGAGGACCGGCCCGATGTGCCGTCCGACGCGTGCTCCACGGCCGTACGCGAGCCGGTCTCCCACCACTGACCCCGACTACCACAGGGACGAGCCCCGCCGCAGATGTCTTGGTTTGAATCCTTCGTCCTCGGACTCGTCCAAGGACTCACCGAGTTCCTTCCGATCTCCTCCAGCGCTCATCTGCGGCTGGTCGCGGCCTTCGCCGGCTGGCACGACCCGGGCGCGGCGTTCACCGCCGTCACCCAGATCGGCACCGAGGCGGCCGTGCTGATCTTCTTCCGCAAGGACATCGGCCGTATCCTCGCGGCCTGGTTCCGCTCGCTCTACAGCAGCGAGGCCCGCCGGGACCACAACGCGCAGATGGGCTGGCTCGTCATCGTCGGCTCCCTCCCGATCGGTGTGCTCGGGCTGGCGTTCAAGGACCAGATCGAGGGCCCGTTCCGCGATCTGCGGCTGATCGCGACGACTCTGGTGGGGCTGGGCATCGTGCTGGGCATCGCCGACCGGATGGCGGCGCGCGACTCCAAGGGCGGCCGGCACCGGGCACGGCCGGAGCGCAAGTCCCTCGAACAGCTCACCGTGCGGGACGGCCTGCTCTACGGTTGCGCCCAGGCGCTGGCTCTGGTCCCCGGAGTGTCCCGGTCCGGCGCCACCATCAGCGGCGGCCTGTTCATGGGCTACCGGCGCGAGGCGGCGGCCCGCTACTCCTTCCTGCTTGCCGTTCCCGCGGTGCTCGCTTCCGGTCTGTTCGAGTTGAAGGACATCGGCGAGGGCCATGTCTCCTGGGGGCCGACGTTCTTCGCCACGGCGCTGGCGTTCGTGGTGGCGTATGCCGTCATCGCATGGTTCATGAAGTTCATTTCAACGCGCAGCTTCATGCCGTTCGTGATCTACCGGATCCTGCTGGGGCTGGCGCTGTTCGCGCTGATGGCGGCAGGTCTGCTCAGCCCGCACGCGGGTCAGTCGGTGGGCTGAGCCGCCGGGCCGGTACGTGATCAGCGGCGCTGCTCCCGCTCCTGTGCGCGGCGGCGCCTGAGCACCAGCAGATCGATGGCGGCGCCCAGCGTCAACGCACCGCAGACCGCGGCCAGCACCATGAGCACCCGGTCGCTGGGGGAACTGTGGCTGCCGGAGGAGGCGGCCCACCAGGCGAACAGCGCCGTGGCCGCGGCGAAGAACGGCACTCCGATGGACGACAGCAGCGTTCGTAGCCAGATGTCGCTGCGTGCGGTCAACGGCTCCGTACCGGAGCGGGGGCGGCGGGAGCGGCGGCCGTCGTTCCGGTGCGGTCCTGGCTGCGGTGGCTGGGACACGGGAGCTGCCTTTCTGCGGTGGACTTCCCCCATGGCTTCCGGCGGACTCCCCCATGATTCCGGGGCGTTCCCCAAACCGCGCGCAGACGCGCCAGGCCCCGGCGGCTCACAGTCCGGGCAGCGTGTCCTGGTCGACCTCGCGCTGGGGCGGTGTGGGCGCGGTGCGCACGGCCAGCTTGTGCCGGCAGTCGGGGCCCAGCCCCCACAGCCGGGAGGCGCGGTCGCGCAGCGGCTGCCCGCACATACGGCACAACACCCGCAGCGCCGCGACCGGCTCGCTGCCGGGCAGTACGGCCTCCGCGGCGAGCTTTGTGCCCTCGGCCCGGCCCGGCCTGTGCTCCGTGTCCATGCGCGGCCCCCTTCCCGTGCCCTGGCGCGGTGCCCTGGCACGTCCCCGGCGCAAGCACCGTACCAACCCGTACCAACACGGACACCCGGCCGGACTAGTCCGAAATGCGCCTGATATCGCAGCGCCGTCACGGTGGGCGTGGAGACAACAACCCACCCCTCTCTCGGGAGCGCACATGCGAATCCGTACCGCCATCACCGCGGCCACCCTCGGCGCTGTCGCCCTGCTCGGCTCAGCAGCGGGCACAGCGGCCGCCCACGAGGGCCCCAAGAACCACAGCAAATCGCCGGGCTCTGTGAACCTCGGTCTGAATGTCTGCGGCAACCCCCTGCTCATCCCGGTGCTGAGCCCGCCTGTTCAGAACTACTGCAAGAACAAGTTCTGAGGTCTCAGGATCCAGTTCCTGGGACCGGGGTCTCAGGACCAAGCTTCAGGACACCGCAAGTGCACGTCGGCCGTCGGACCCCGTCCCCGCACCGTGCGGGCGGCGGGGTTCCGTCGGTTCGCGGCGAGCGATCCGGCCAGTCACGGTGGTGCCGGGTGGGACGAGGACTGCCACACTGGGCCGCATGGAGAACTTCTACCGTGGTCCCGCGACCCTGCTGACCGGAGCCGCCGAGGTGCCGGTCGACGTGGCGCTGTTCACGGAGACCACCGGCCCCGGAACCGCGTGGTCGGGCACCGTCAGGCCGGAGGGCGAACAGCGGCTGTGGACCGAGCTGGAGGGCGACACGGCGCGGCTGCGGCTGGCCGACGGGCGCATCTGCCAGGTCACCATCCTGGGCAGCGGGTTCGGGCCGGTCGAGGTGGCCGGCGAAGGGCCGCTCCCGACCCAGCCGTAGCCGCACCCCTCGCCCCGCCAGGGGGCCGGACCGTCCGCCGCCTGGCACCCCGATCATCCTCGGGGTGTCACCTGACAGGGTGATACGGCCCGTCGCCGTACTCCCCTGGCTGTACATCAAGACGGTGCCGTCAGGTGACGACAGCTCATCGCGCGCGCGGAATGGTGGAGGGCATGAACCCGATGCCCAACCCGCTCCGCATGGACCGGATATGAGCGCGCTGACCATGGCGGTGCTGCTGTCCCTGGTGTCCGCCATCAGCTATGCGCTGGCCGCGATCGTGCAGGAGCGGATCGCCACGACGACAGCACCGAGCCGATGGGGGCTGCTGCGCTCCGGTATGTGGTGGACCGCGGCCGTGCTCCAGGGCGCCGGTGCGTTGCTGCACGTGGTGGCGCTCGGCCTGGGGCCGCTGACCGTCGTCCAGCCGCTCGGCGTGCTCACGCTCGTCCTCGCAGCCCCGATGGCGGCTCTGCTGGGCCGGCGCCCCGTGGCGGCGACCGCCTGGCGGGGCATCGCCCTCGTCTCGGCAGGGCTGGCCGGAATCCTGCTGCTCACCGGTGACCGGGGTGCCGACTCCCTGGACGGCGGCGGCCAGTTCGTTCTCGCGGGCTGTGTGCTGGGCTCCCTCGCGCTGCTGGTGGGTACGGCGACGGCAGTACAGCGGCTGGGGCACGGCCGGCCCGGCAGCCGCGCCGTCGCGCTGCGGAGCGTGTCGCTGGCGCTGGCCGCCGGGGTGGCGTACGGCGCCGCCTCGGTCTTTGTGAAGACGCTCGCCGACGGCTGGACCTCTGCTCCGCCGGCCACCTTCGTGCCGCTGGCGGTGCTGACGGTGGCGCTGGCCACTGCCGGGCTGGCCAGCTCGCAGGCGTCCTACCGGGACGGCGGACTGGCCACGCCGCTGGCGACCGCCACCGTGGCCAACCCGGTGGTCGCAGCAGCCGCGGGGATATTCCTGCTGGGCGAGGGCTTCCGGTACGGCGCGGTGGGCACGGTGCTGGCACTGGGCGCCGGTGCGCTGGCCGCCTGGGGCCTGGTCGTACTGACGTCCGACAGCGCCCGGCAGGCACGCGCGGAGCAGACGCCCCGGCCCAGCACCGGGGAGCCACGGCCGCGGAGCACCAGCGGAACGGGACGGCCCGCAGAGGCCGACTTCACGGTGCAGCAGGTGCCGGAAGCGGCGCCCCGCGCGGTGGTCGTCCC
>NZ_JADKMA010000235.1 GCF_017676365.1 Streptomyces oryzae | reverse complement strand
GGGCCGGTGGCTGCGTCACCGGTTCAGGGGGTGACGGTGTCGGAGTGGCCGCCGGCTCGGTGCCGGGCTCGATCAGTTGGCTCGAACCGTCGGGGGCGACCCGGATATGGGTCGCGTAACCGTTCTCCCGCAGGTCGAGGATGGTCACCTCGACCGGTTCGCCCCTGGCACGGGCCGCGCGGTGCACCTCGTCGAGGATCGCGACGTGGATCTCCTGCCCTTCCGCAGCCGACAGCCGGGCACCGTTGAGCGCGGCGCTCCCGTTGCTGCTGATGAGGACCTCGAAGCGGAAAGGCCCCTGCTCCGGTCCGTCGTCATGCCGCGCCTGCTCCTGGCGCACTTGCTCGTACAGCATGAGGTGTTCACTCCTCCGCTCGTCTCTCGGATCGAGGGTCGGTCGGTAGCGGACAGCACGGCCTAGCCGGACTCGTCCGGGCTCGGGCTCATGGACGCGGACGGGAACTCGGACGGGGCCACGGCGCCGCCGATCCCCTCGAATCTGGGGAAGAGCGACCGGACGCCGACCACGTAGCCCTGCGCCTCGGGAGTGTCGGGGATGCCCTTGGCGGCCTTCACCGTGTCCAGCCCCACCTCGTAGGCGGCGAGCGCCAGATCGAGGACGCCCTGTCCGTCCGGGGCCTGACCGCTGTCGACGATCGGCTTGACCTCGTCGGCCAGCGAGCACATGTACTTGGCCTGGGCCATGATGGAGTCCTCGGCGTCGGTGGCCTTGGTCTCGTCGTTGTCGTCCTTGTCCTCGCCGAACTCCTCGAACTTGTCGGGCGGGAGCTGCGAGATGCCTTCCTCCCCGTTCGGCCCCTTCATGTCCTTGTTGAACGAGGACTCCTTCTCGATCTGCGCCGCGATGACGACCGGCCCGATGGCATCACAGACGTCTCCGGCGTCCTCGATGGTCTCCGCCAGGTCCGCGGGAACCGTCTCGGAGTTCAGCTCACCTTTGCCGTCACCTTGGACGGACTCCGAGACCTCCTCGGAGCTGATGCCGCCCGAGTGCGAATCGGGGCCGCCGCCCCCGCCGCCGAAGAAGAGGATGATCGCGATGATAGGGGCGAAGAGGACGCCGAGCCCGCCGTAGATGAAGACGAAGACGCCCCCGCCGGCCATCGCGGCCAGGAACGCCATGCAACCGGTGCAGCCTGCTCCCCCATACAGCGCCGCCTTGGGACTGCCTCCCCCGTCACCGTCGCTCTCGCTCATGGGTGCAACACCTTCTCTCCTCAACTCGACGACGCCGGGCTGCCCGGCGCGGTGAACCACTTCCGCTGAAGTCACGTTGTGGCTCTCCGACGGAGCACACCGCGCATGCACCGCGCATGCACACCGGAACGCGAACCGGGACGAATCAGTTCAAAAATCTGCCCCGCATTCCGGTCGTAGAAGGCATAGAAGCCACAGCACCGCATAAGGAGCAGCAGGTGCAGAAGCGCGGAAGCACAGACAAGCCACGAGCCCTGGAGAGGAGGCCGGACGCGCATGAGCGTCCCTCCAACGGTGTCCGCTGGTCCGCAGATCTGGGTGCGCGGACCGACCGCCGTCCAGCGGATTGCGCTGCACGGCTACGCGGCGCACGGGCGCCCCGCAGTCACGGCCGAGCCACCGGCTCCGGCCCGGCCGGCGCAGCCGTACCCGGAGCTCGGGGAACCCCCGAGGGGTGGGGGCGGCCCGGTCAGCTGGGTCGGGGCGCACGGCGGTGCCGGGGCCAGCACGCTCGCCGAGGTGGTGGGCGGTCACGACATGGGGCGCGGGTGGCCCGACCCGGCTCGGGGCGAGCCCGGCGAAGTACTGCTGGTGGCGCGGACACACGGCACCGGCCTGCGGGCGGCGGGCCGGGCACTGGAGGCCCTTCAGCGGGGGGAGCACCCGGCGGGCGTCGAACTGCTGGCCGTGGTGCTGGTCGCCGACGGGCCCGGACACCTGCCGCTCCACCTCGGGCAGCGGGTGAGGGTGCTGCGCTCCGCCGCGGATGTTGTCCGGGTGCCCTGGATCCCCGAGTGGCGGGGCGAGAAGCGCACGGGTCCCACGCCGAAGGTCGTGCGCGAACTCGCCGCGCTGGCCGGAACCGAACCTGAGAAACCCGGGAAACGGGAGAGAACGCGATGACCGTCGAAAGCCATGTGCCACAGCTGCTGTTGGCCGACCTGTCGCCCTACCAGCCGACCGCGGCCGCGGACAACCTGCTCAGCTGGCTCGCCTGGGGGGCCACGGCCGCCGGCGTTTTCGGGCTCATTGTCGTCGGGCTGCAACTGACCCTCCAGTTGCGCCGCGGGGAAATGGGTGAGGGCGCGATGTACTTCCGAGGGTTCTTCATCATCGTGCTCGCCTCGGTCATCGCCACGACTGCCGGGCCCATCGTGGAGTTCTTTGGGCCGTATCCCTGACAGATCCCGCGCATTCCCCGGCTTCCACGCCATGTCCGCCGCATCCACCGCAAGTTGACAACGAGCAAATCGGAGACCCCCATGAAGAGTGCCATGCTCAACCTCTACCTGGCCGTTCCGAAGCCGAGCAGCCAGAAGCCCGCCGGAGTCGGCGAAAAGATCGAGAAACTGCTCGGGGCAGCCTTCTGGGCCGGCACCGTCGCCGGTGTCCTCGGCATCATCATCACCGGCATCATGATGGCCGTTTCCCTGAAGCGCGGCGAGAGTTCCGAACACGTCAGCCGGCTCGGCATGGTGCTGTGCGGCTGCTGCCTCATCGCCGCTTCGGGAACGTTCGCGGGCTGGCTCTTCTAGTGAACCGAGCGAACCGAGCGAACCGACACAGGGAATGAGTAGCGATGTTCGGACGCAAGCAGGGCGACGGCCCGGCGGATGACTCGGCGTTCTGGAAACAGCGCGGCTGGATCTTCTCCGCGGTGTTTCTGGCAACCGTGCTGCTCGCCGCGGGCGTCTCCTATCTGGCGAATTCCGGCAGCGGCGAGGCCAACGCCGCGACCGGCGACCGCAAGGCGCGCAGCGGACCGCTGTCCACCGACGATTCGAAGGGGCGCAAACGGGCGCCGGGCGAGCGACCGGAAGGCTGCAGGACCGAGGACGACCAGGGCAAGGACACGGCGCGGCCGACCTCGGCGCCGAAGGACGTGGCGTGGAAGGAACTCGCCGGCACCATGGTTCCCACCTCGCCGTCGGCCGGGCCCACACAGTTCAGCGGACCGGTGTGGTGGTGCTACGCCCGTACTCCCATGGGCGCGGTCATGGCGGCGCACGGCATTCTCACGCATATGAGCACCGCCGACTGGCGCACGGTTGCCGAACAGCAGATCGTCGCGGACGAGGGCCGCGAGAAGTTCATCAACCAGCGGGCCACCAGGCCGCAGTCGGATGTGGAGAGCCAATCCCCCGGGGTGCCCTCCGGGTTCTCCGTGCCCTCGTATTCGAAGAACGCGGCAGAGGTGCATCTCCTCATCAAGAGCCCAGGGGGGAGCCTCACCTCGACGACGGTCTCGATGCGCTGGAGCGGCGGCGACTGGAAAGTGGAACCGCACTCGAACGGGGCGCTCTTCACTCCCTCGTCCACTGCCATGAGCTCCGGAGGCTTCATCAAGTGGGGAGCGGCCTGACATGGATTGTGACGGCGGTACGGGGAGTCCTTTTCTGGACGCCCTGAAGGGATTCTTCGAGTTCCTCGGAGATCCGATCGGCTCCATCGTCAAAGGCATCGCCGACATGATCATGGCGGGCGCCATCAGCGCGTTCGGCGCGGTGACCGCCACGGTGCCGACCTTCCTGCCGGCGAAGTCCGATCCCGTACACGCCCAAGTGCGGTGGCTCGTCGTCTACGTCGCCGTGGGATCGCTGCTCTTCGCGTGTATCCGCATGGCCGCTGAGCGCCAGGGCGAACCGGGCACGACCGCACTGAAGGGCATGGTGCGGCTCATCGTCGTAGCAGGCGGCGGTACGGCCATCGTGGGAGCCGCAGCAAGCGTCGGCGACGACTTCTCGAATCACCTGTTCGCCGGTGCCGTCAACGAGCAGATCCAGAACATGGGGTGCAGCAGTTCGTCGAGTGTCGAGCCGTTCCTGCTGCTGATCCTCGCCTTCCTCCTGCTGATCGCGGCCATCGTGCACACGATCCTGCTCTATGTGCGGCTGGGAGTCATGATCGTGCTGTTCGGCACGCTGCCCCTGGCCGCTGCCGCGTCCATGAGCAACTGGGGCGGCGGATGGTGGCGCAAGCACATCGGCTGGATGATCGCCTGGCTGCTCTACAAACCCACTGCCGGACTCATCATCTACGCGGGCTCCGACCTGCTCACGGGCGGCGAAGGGGGAGGCGAGGAAGCGGCCAACATCCACGCCAAGATCGCGGGCATCTGCGTGATGCTGCTGTCGGCCATCGCCCTGCCGGCGCTGCTGAAGCTGATCGTGCCGGCCACCGCGGCGCTCGGCGGTGAGAGTGCCTACTCCTCCGCCGTCTCGGCCGGGGGCGGCGCCATCGCCTCCGGGGCGAAGTCGCTCGCCGGTGGCGCGGGGTCCTCCGGTGGCGGTTCCGGAGCCAAGGGGCCCTCAGGCGCCTCGGGCGGCGGCGGCCAGTCCGGGCACGGCAGTTCCGGACCGTCGGGGATGGCCAACGGTGCCATGGGCTCCGGCGGTGGCGGCGGTGGCGGTTCCGGCCAGTCCAGCGGCGGAGGCGGCTCCGGCCCGTCCGGTGGCGGCTCGGGCGGCTCCGGCGGCTCAGGCCACGCCGGTGGCGGCTCGGGCGGTGGATCCGGCGGAGCCCCCAGCGGTGCCGCTCGGGGCGCCGGCGCAGCAGCGGGCCCGGTCGGTATGGCGGTCGAGGCAGCGGTGGCCGCCGCAAAGACCGCAGGAAAGCTCGTCGGCGGCTCCGTGGACGGTGCCGACGGCAGCAAGGGCCACAACCAGTAGACCGCAATCTCAGCCCGCCAGTTGGACCGCGCAGCCGGGCCGGGCCGCACACCCGGCCCGGCGCACGGCCAACGCACCGCCCGGCGCACCGGCCCGTGCGCCGCCCGCACAACCGGCCCGGCCGCTGCCCCAACCCAACACGGTCTCACCAGTACGGACTTCCCACTCTGGGACATGGAAGGAAACCGAACGCATGTCATCCCATGCCGCGTCGTCGAGCCCGACCTACGGGAACTGGCGCCGGCCGAGGCGTCCGGGGCTCGGATCCTTCGGCATGCTCGGTACCGCCGGGCTGTTCGGTGGGCTCATCATCACACTGCTCGCGTCACTGGCGTCGCTGACCGCCGCGCTGATCGTGATGGTCCCGATGGCCTTTCTGCTGACGCCGCTCGTGATGCGTACCCAGGACGGGCGCAACGCCTATCAGTTGCTCGCCGTGCGCATCGGGTGGTTCCGGCGCAAGTCCAAGGGGGCGACGACCTATGTCTCGGGGCCGCTCTCGCAACGCCCCGGCGGCCGGTTCCAACCGCCAGGGCTGCTCGGCAGGGTGCAGATGCACGAGGGCAGGGACGCCTACGACCGTGACTTCGGCGTCCTGTACCACAGTGGCCGCCGCCTCTACACCCTCGTACTCGCCTGCGAACCCGACGGCGGCTCCCTGGTCGACCCCGACCAGGTGGACAACTGGGTGGCCGCGTGGGGCCACTGGCTGGCCCAGCTGTCGCACGAGCCCGGGCTGCGCGGCGCCTCCGTCATCGTCGAGACGGCACCCGACTCGGGCACCCGGCTCGCGCACGAGGTGCTGCCGCGCCTGGACCCGAACGCCCCGGCGGCGGCGCGCGCGGTGATGGAGGAGGTGGTCGAGCGGTATCCGGAAGCCTCCTCCGAGATGAACACGTACATCACGCTCACCTACGGCATCCCCGCCGGGCAGAAGGTCAACCACGACGACATGATCATCGATCTCTCCACCCGCGTTCCCGGCCTGCTCGCCGGGCTGGTGGGCGCGGGCGGCGGAGTCGCCTATCCGCTGTCCGCCGAGCGCATCGCCGAGGTCGTACGGGTGGCGTACGACCCCGATGCCGCGGGCGAGATCCTCGACGTCCGCTCCCAGTACGGCTACACCGGGCTGGAGTGGGACGACGCGGGGCCCGCCGCCTGCGTGGAGACCGTCACCTCCTACCAGCACGACTCCGGGGTCTCCAGGTCGTGGATGCTGACGCTGGCGCCCCGCGGCACCGTACGGTCCAACGTGCTGCGCGGGCTGCTGGAGGCCCACCCCGGCACCCGGCGCAAGCGGGTCGCGCTGCTCTACCGGCCCATCGATCCGGCGACCTCGGCCCGCATCGTGGAGGCCGACCGGCGGGCGGCCCAGTTCATGGCCACGTCAGGCCGCGGTCTGGTCCGGGCACGGGCCGCCACCGAGGTACGCGCGGCCGAGCAGACCGCGCAGGAGGAGGCCACCGGCGCCGGTCTGGTGGAGTTCTCGATGATGATGACGGTCACCGTCGACAGCGACGAGGAACTGGCCGACGCCGGCGCGGCCATGCAGAACCTCCAGGGGGCGTCCCGGCTGTCGATGCGGCCGGCCGACCGGATGCAGGCCGCGGCCTTCAGCTGCACCCTCCCGGTCGGGATCCTCCCCTGGGAGCTGACGCTGGTCCCGCGCGATCTGCGGGAGGCCCTGTGAGCCCACGCGACAGGAACCGACAGCTGGACGAGAGGGGCCACGGCATGGCCGACACCAAGGCGAAGCGCAAGGGGCAGCCGAAAGGCGAGACGAAGGGAAAGGCGACGGGAAAGGCCAAGGGGAAGGACAAGGGTAAGGGCGGCAAAGGCAGGACTCCGGCCCCGGCCCGGCCGAAGCAGCCGACGACGCGCGGCTGGCCGGGGCCCGGCGGCGGACAGGTCGGCGGTATCGACCCGCCGACGATGTGGCGGGCGACGACGGTGCAGGCATGCGGGCTGTGGCCGTTCGCCGCGGGTTCGGGCGCCCCGATGTCCGGCGTTCCGCTGGGCCAGCACATCCACACCGGCGCCACGGTGTGCGGCGATCCGCTCTCCTGGTTCACGCGGGCGCGGTACATCTCCAACCCGTCGCTGTTCATGCTCGGCATGCCGGGCCTCGGCAAGTCCACCCTGGTCAACCGGATGCTCATCGGTCTGACGGCAACGGGTGTTGTCCCGCTGGTCCTCGGCGACCTCAAGCCCGACTACGCCGATACGGTACGCGCGCTGGGCGGCCAGGTGATCTCCATCGGGCGCGGCATGGGCGGTATCAACCTGCTGGACCCGGGCGCCATGGGCGAGGCAGCACACCGGATCGGCGGGGCGGCGGGCCGGGCACTGGCCGCCGAAGCACACGGCCGCGTGCTGAACATGGTGGCCGCACTGGTCACCATCGTCCGCAACCGTCCCATGGACGACCACGAGCAGGCGGTGGTCTCGGCCGTGCTGCACCATCTGTACGAGAGGACGCCGCCCGGCAGGACCGTGGTGCTGCCCGATGTGCTGAGGGTGCTCAGCGAGGGCCCCGACCGGGTACGCGCCGTGACCCTGGACCGGGGCGACGAGACCCGCTACCGCGACGCCGTCGATCCCCTGCACCGCTCGCTGCTGGGCATCCTGGACGGACCGCTGGGTGACACCTTCGCCTCCGAGACCTCGACCCGCGTCGACCCGAGCGCGCCCGCGGTCTGCATCGACATCTCCCGGATCGGTGAGGCGGACACCCAGCTGACGGCGGCGGCGATGCTCGCGGCGTGGTCCGACGGGCTCGGCTCGGTGGCCGCCTCCCACGCGCTCGCCGATGCGGGCCTGACCCCGCGGCGCTGGTTCTTCACCGTGCTGGACGAGCTGTGGCGGCCGCTGCGTGCCGCGACCGGGATCGTGGACCGTATCGACGCGCTCACCCGCCTCAACCGCACCCTCGGGCTGGGCGACGCCAAGATCACCCACACCCTCAAGGACGCGGAGTCGCTGGGCACCGAGGCCGACAAGGCGAAGGCGCGCGGCTTCGTGGAGCGTGCGGGCATGGTCGTCTGCGCGGGGCTGCCGCGGGCTGAGATGGAGGAACTGGGCAAGATCGTCGGGCTGTCCGAGCGGGAGATCGAACTCGTCTCCTCCTGGTCTTCGCCCCCGGGCTGGGCACAGACGGGCGAGCACGAGGAACCGCCCGGCCGCGGCCGCTTCCTCATCAAGGTGGGCGGCCGCCCCGGCATCCCGATCCGGGTCAGCATCACCGACACCGAGCGCCATCTGCACGACACCAACACCCGCTGGGTGCAGAACGACCACCCGGGAGGGCAGGCGGACGGCGGCACTTTCGAGGGCGGTGCTGCTGTCGCGGGTGCCGACGCCGGCGCAGCCGAACCCGTACCACGTATCGGTCCCGCACCCCGCGTCGAACCCGCACCCCGCACCGGCCCCGCGCCCCGCGTCGAACCCGCACCACACACCGGCCCCGTACCCCAGGTCGAACCCGCACCCCCCACCGAGCCCGTACCCCGGGGCGAACCCGCACCCCCCACCGAGCCCGTACCCCGGGGCGAACCCGCACCGGCGGCCCAACTCAGCCCGGAGCCCGGGCCGGAGGCCCGTCCCGCGGCTGGGCCCGGGCCCGAGATATGGGTGCGGGCCGCGCCCGAGCCGGTGCCGCAGCAGGCGCCACCGCAAGGGCCGGAGCTGTGGCAGAGGCCCGCGCAGGAGCCGGGCACGGACAGGAGGACCGCATCGTGAAACCGGGCATGAACGCGCGGGACCTGGCCCCGTGGGCCATCGTGGCGGCGATGGCCACAGCCCTGATGACGTCCGGCGGCGTCTGGCTCGGCGGAACGCTGGGCGCGGCGCTGACCGGCGCGGGGTGGCGGCCCCCGCCGTTCTCCGTCTCGATAGCCGTCACGCTGCTCGCGGGCGGCCCCGGAGAACTGTGGCCGGGCGCCTCGCCCTTCGCGGTGTGGGCCGGTGTCGTACTGGTCTTCGGCGCCGTGATCGCGGGAGCCGTCCTCGCCGTTCGGAAGGTGCTGGCGTACGCCTCCCGGCAGAAGGGGCTCGCCGGGAAGCGGGAGCTGGCCTCCATGCTCCCGGCCGGCATCGAGAAGCGCGCCCGCGACCTGCGGCCCTCCGTCAAGAACGAGCCCGAGCTGCACCCAGACCAGACCGGCAATCTGCTCGGCGACCTGGAGCCCAACGGGCCCGAACTCCGCTCCTCGTTCGAGGACGTGGAGCTCGATCTGATGGCCCCGCGCGCGGGCAAGTCCACCGGAATCGCGGTCCCCCGCGTGCTGCGCGCGAACGGCGCTGTGCTGCTGACCTCCAACAAGTCCGACGTCTACGCGGTCACCCGGGCCGAGCGCGAGAAGACCGGCATCGTCTGGACGTTCGACCCGCAGGGCATCGCCCACACGCCGCGCGCCATGTGGTGGAACATGCTGGCCGACTGTCACACGATCGAGGGCGCCCGGCGGCTGGCCGGGCACTTCGTCGCCTCCGTGAACGACGACGCGTCGAAGAAGGACTTCTGGATCTCGGCGGCGCAGAACACCCTCACGGCGCTGTTCCTCGCCGCGGCGCGCGGCGGGGCATCCGTCACGGACCTGCTCGGCTGGCTCGCCGACCCCGCCGACCGCACCCCCGTCGATCTGCTGCGCGACGCCGACATGGTGGCGATGGCCGAGCAGTTGCAGGGCACGGTGCGGGGCGCGGTCGAGACCCGGGACGGCATCTACGAGACGGCGCGGCAGTGCGTGGCCTGTCTGCTCGACCCGGAGATCGCCGCCTGGGTGCAGCCCGACCCGTTCCTCCCCGAGTTCCGCCCGCACGAGCACGTACTGGGCCGCGACACCCTCTATCTGCTCTCCAAGGACGGCGGCGGCTCAGCGGCCGGTGTCATCGCCGGTCTCGCCGACGCCACGCTGCGCGCCGGGGTGATGGCCGCCGAGCGGATGGGCGGCCGGCTCGATCCCCCGATGACGGCCGTACTGGACGAGGCCGCCAACGTCTGCCGTATCTCCGACCTCCCCGACCTCTACAGCCACCTCGGCTCCCGCGGCATCAACGTCGTCACTCTGCTGCAGAGCTACCGCCAGGGCTCCCGCGTCTGGGGCGAGGCCGGCATGGACGCGCTGTGGAGCGCCGCCACCATCAAACTCCTCGGCGCGGGCCTGGACGACGCGGACTTCGTTGACAAGGTCTCCAAACTCGTGGGCCAGCACGATGTGAAGACCCCCAGCTACTCCAGCGGCAAGGAAGGCGGCTCCCGTTCGGTCTCCTACCGCCTGGACCCGATCCTCCCCCCGGACAAGATCCGCGCCCTTCCCAAGGGCACGGCCCTGCTGCTGGCCACCGGTATCCGCCCCGCGCTGATCCGGCTGCGCCCCTGGTTCAAGGAGCCGGGGGCAGCGGCCATCTCGGCCGCTGCCAAGGCGGAGACGGAAGCGATCACGGAGCGGGCAGCGCAGGCGTGGGCGGGCAGGAACGCGCCAGTCATGGGCCCCGCCGTCGGCCCGCCCC
>NZ_JADKMA010000234.1 GCF_017676365.1 Streptomyces oryzae | reverse complement strand
CGCCCCACCCGCCCCACCTGCGCCGCTCGCACCGAGAGCTAGGCTCGAGGGATGACCTCACACGGACAGACGCCGACGGCCAACGCGATGCGCCGGGCCCTCAAGCGGGCGCGGGACGGGGTCGCACTCGACCGCACGGAGGCCGCCGTGCTCCTCCAGGCGCGGGGCGAGGACCTGGCGGACCTCACCGCGTCGGCGGCCCGCGTCAGAGACGCGGGCCTGGCCACTGCCGGGCGGCCCGGTGTCATCACGTACTCCAAGAGTGTCTTTTTGCCCCTCACCCGGCTGTGCCGCGACAAATGCCACTACTGCACGTTCGTGACCGTCCCGGGCAAGCTGCGGCGCGAGGGCCACGGGATGTACATGTCGATGGACGAGGTCCTCGACATCGCCCGCCGCGGCGCCGAACTCGGCTGCAAGGAAGCCCTCATCACACTGGGGGACAAGCCGGAGGACCGCTGGCCCGAGGCGCGCGCCTGGCTCGACGCCGAGGGCTACGACGACACGCTGGCCTACGTCCGCGCCGTGGCCATCCGCATCCTGGAGGAGACTGGCCTGCTGCCGCACCTCAACCCGGGAGTGCTCTCCTGGACGGACTTCCAGCGGCTCAAGCCCGTGGCGCCCTCCATGGGCATGATGCTGGAGACCACCGCGGAGCGGCTGTGGAGCGAACCGGGCGGCCCGCACTACGGCTCGCCCGACAAGGAACCCGCGGTGCGGCTGCGGGTGCTGGAGGACGCAGGCCGCTCCAACGTCCCGTTCACCAGTGGTCTGCTGATCGGTATCGGTGAGACGTACGAGGAGCGCGCCGATTCGCTGTTCGCGCTGCGCCGCGTACAGCGCGCCTACCACGGCGTCCAGGAACTGATCATCCAGAACTTCCGCGCCAAGCCGGACACGGCGATGCGCGGTATGCCCGATGCCGAACTGGACGACCTGGTGGCGACCGTCGCTGTCGCGCGGCACATCCTCGGCCCGTCCGGCTGCCTCCAGGCGCCGCCGAATCTGGTGGACGCCGAGTACGCGCGGCTGATCGAGGCCGGGATCGACGACTGGGGCGGCGTCTCGCCGCTGACCCCCGACCATGTCAACCCCGAGCGCCCCTGGCCGCACATCGACGAACTGGCCGCAAAGAGCCGGGAGGCCGGGTTCGAGCTGCGCGAGCGGCTCGCCGTCTACCCGGAGTTCGTGCAGCGCGGCGAGCCGTGGCTGGACCCGCGCATCGTGCCGCACGTGCAGGCGCTGGCCGACCCGCGGACGGGGCTGGCACTGCCGGACACGCGCCCACAGGGCCGGCCCTGGCAGGAGCCCGACGAGGGCTTCACCCCCATGGGACGGACCGATCTGCACCGCACCATCGACACCGAGGGCCGCACCGCCCAGCGGCGGGACGACTTCGACGAGGTGTACGGCGACTGGGACGAGCTGCGCGAGCGCGCCGCACCCGGAATGGCGCCGCAGCGCGTCGACTCCGACGTACGCGAGGCGCTGGACCAGGCCGCCGCCGACCCGACGAAGCTCACCGACGAGCAGGCCCTCGCACTGCTGCACGCCGACGGACCGGCGCTGGACGCACTGTGCCGCACAGCGGACGACGTACGCCGCGACGCGGTCGGCGACGACGTGACGTACATCGTCACCCGGAACATCAACTTCACCAACGTCTGCTACACCGGCTGCCGCTTCTGCGCCTTCGCGCAGCGCCGTACCGACGCCGACGCCTTCACCCTCTCCCTGGAGCAGGTCGCCGACCGGGCGCAGCAGGCGTGGGACGTGGGCGCCGTCGAGGTGTGCATGCAGGGCGGCATCCACCCGGACCTGCCGGGCACCGCCTACTTCGACATCGCACGTGCCGTCAAGAAGCGCGTTCCCGGCCTCCATGTGCACGCCTTCTCGCCCATGGAGGTCGTCAACGGCGCCACCCGCACGGGCATGTCGATCCGGGAGTGGCTGACCGCCGCCAAGGAGGCCGGTCTTGACTCCATCCCGGGCACGGCCGCCGAGATCCTGGACGACGAGGTCCGCTGGATCCTCACCAAGGGCAAGCTGCCGACAGCCACCTGGGTCGAGGTCGTCAAGACGGCGCACGAGGTGGGCCTGGGCTCGACGTCCACGATGATGTACGGGCACGTGGACCAGCCCCGCCACTGGCTGGGCCATCTGCGGCTGCTGGCGCAGATCCAGCAGTCGGCCCAGGAGAAGGGACTGGCCGGCTTCAGCGAGTTCGTGACGCTGCCCTTCATCCACACCAACGCACCCGTCTATCTCGCCGGTATCGCCCGTCCCGGGCCCACCACCCGGGACAACCGCGCGGTCACCGCCATGGCCCGGCTGCTGCTCCACCCATGGATCCCCAACATCCAGACCAGCTGGGTGAAACTGGGCACCGAAGGGGCCGCCGAAATGCTCCGCTCCGGCGCCAACGACCTGGGCGGCACCCTCATGGAGGAAACCATCTCCCGGATGGCTGGCTCCTCCTACGGCTCCTACCGCTCCATCAAGGACCTGGTCGCCATCGCGGAAGCCGCCGGCCGCCCCGCCCGCGCGCGTACGACCGGCTACGGCGAGGTCCCGCCGGAGCGCATCAGGGCAGCGCAGGAATCGGACGGCCATCTGCCGGAATTGCTGCCACTGGTGTAACGCCGCGTGCCGCCACTGGTGCGCGTCACGGGCTGCCGGTGGTGCGCCACCGGCAGCTCCTCAGGACACCCCTCCGCCCGGCCGGATCTTTAATAAAGTGCGGGAGCCACAAGCTTCAGGAAGGCCCACAAGCTTCAGGAAGGGCAGCGAGACGTGACAGGTGCGGGTGGCGGGGACGGCGGTTCGACGGCCATATGGGGGCGGTCCGAGCAGCAGGACTTCCGCAGCAGGGTGCGCGGCTGTCTGCTGGGCGGCGCCATCGGCGACGCACTGGGTGCGGGCGTCGAATTCGACTCCCTGGCCGCCATCCGCGAGAAATGGGGGCCCCAGGGCGTCACCGACTACGTGCCCGCCTACGGCCGCAGGGGAGCGGTCACCGACGACACCCAGATGACGCTGTTCACCGTCGACGGCCTCATCCGCGCCCATGTACGCCGTGACACCGGCGCCTGGCACCCGCCGACCGATGTGCACGCCGCCTACCGCCGCTGGGCGGCCACCCAGCGGGACTGGGGCCCCGACGAGCGGCGTGCTGACGACGGCTGGCTCGCCCGCCAGGAGTGGCTCTACGCCCGCCGCGCACCCGGCAACGCCTGCCTCAGCGGGCTGGCTGACCCCCGGATGGGCACCGTGGAGCAGCCGAAGAACGCCGACTCCAAAGGCTGTGGCACGGTCATGCGGTCGGCGCCGTTCGGCATGCTGGTGGGCTGGGAGCCGGGACTGGTCTTCCAGCTCGCCGTCGAGTGCGCGGCACAGACGCACGGTCACCCCACCGGCTATCTCGCGGCCGGCGCGTTCGCCGCGATCGTCCACACCCTCGCCCGGGGCGACGACCTGGACACCGCCGTACAGCGTGCCCTGGTGCACCTCGCGGCCCGGCCGGGCCACCAGGAGACCACCGAAGCCCTCAAGCGCGCCCTGGGCGCCGTCCGCCAGGGCATGCCGTCCCCGGAACGGGTGGCGGCGCTGGGGGAGGGCTGGACTGCGGAGGAGGCGCTGTCCATCGGCGTCTACTGCGCACTGGTCGCCGAGGATGTCCGGCACGGTCTGCTGCTGGCTGTCAACCACAGCGGGGACAGCGACTCGACCGGCTCCATCTGCGGCAACCTGCTGGGCGCCATGCACGGCGAGACCTCCCTCCCGCCGGGCTGGGTGGCGGAGTTGGAGGGCCGGGCGACGATCCTGGAGCTGGCCGACGACTTCGCCATGGAGATGACGCAGGGCCCGGCACTGCACGGCCCCGGCGCGGCGTCCCCGGCCTGGCTGACCCGCTATCCGCGTGCCTGAGCCGGAGTGCCATGACGGCGTGAGCGAGTCCGCCCTCGGCGTGAGCCCGAGCCCGCCCTCGGCGTGAGCCCGAGCCCGCCCTCGGCGTGTGTCCCGGGTCCGCCGCGAAGTTATCCACAGGCGGCAGCGGCTGTCGGTGGCGGTGCGTAGGGTGTTCCCAAGATCCCCGCACGGCAGATCGCTCAGGGAACAGCTGTGCCCTGGCGGCGCGCGGACGGGGATGAACGGGGACGACGGGGAAGGCAGCAGCCCATGGCCGCAAGCGTGGAGAAGGACGGCTACACGGCCGAGTTGACGGACGACGGGCTAGAGCTCGTCTACCGCAACCCGAAGGGCCGGAAGCTCAAGACGGTCCCGGGCGCGCTCGCAGGCGACCCCGGGCTGCTCTCGCTGATCGCCGTGCGGAAAGCGCTGCGCGCCCACCGCGCGGTGTGCGAGGAGTACGCCCAGGCGTGGGCCGGTGCCGGGACGGGCGCCCCGCGTGCGCTGGCCGAGGCCGACCCGGAGTGGCGGCGCGCGCTGGAGGAAGCGGGCGTCCCGCTGACCGAAGAGCGCGGCGAGGAGGGCCTGTTCGCCCGCACTTACGCCGGCCCGCACGGGCTCACCCTCACCCAGCTGCTGCCCGAGGAGGTGGTCCCGTACCGCGACCTGCTGATGGGCGAGGACGCCTGGCTGCCCGACGGCCTCTTCGCCACCGGCATCCCGCACGCGGCACCGGATGAGGACGGACAGCTGCCGTTCCCCGAGCGGGTGCTGGCGGCCCACCCACAGCAGCAGCGCCTCGCCCTGGAGAAGATCCGCGCTCTCCAGCACGAGACCGTGGACTGGAAGTACGTCTTCAAGAAGGACATGGACCGCGTGCTGGCGGGTCTTGAGGAGACCGCGCCCGCGCTGGCGGTCACCCTGCTGGACGAGATGGCCGACTTCGCCCTCCAGGAGGAGTGCGAAGCCGAGGCGGCGGCCTGGTTCGGCCGGGCCCGCAAGACCGAGCGCAACTTCGGCCGCACACCCGACCACGCCTGGCTGCACTCCCGCTATCTGCGCTACGCCGAAGCTGGAGCTCTTTCCGCGACCGTACTGCGCGCGTGGGTCAGCGAACTGGCCGCCGAGGGCAGCGCAGGCCCCGTGCAGCTGACCCGCTTCCGTGAGGTGGTCCGCGCCAGGCGCCGCGGCCACGGCGAATGCCACCCGCAGCTGGCGGCCGACATCCGCAAGCTCGCCAAGGCCGCCGGGCTGGACCAGGACGAAGAGCTGGCCACCATGATGGCGGAGCTGATCGCGGACGGCACGCTCTCGCTCACCGACACCGAGTTCTGGACCCGCTGCTGCAAGGGCCGCCCCATCGAGGTGCTGGTCGAGCGCTCCGGGGAGGCGGCCCGCGCGGCAGTCCTCGAACTGCGGCCCCGTGGCTACGCTTCCGACGGACGGGCCGAGTTGTGGCGGGCCCTGCTGGAGCGCACCGGGGCACTCGCCCAGCTGGCCGGAGAGCGCCCCGGACTTCCGCCAGGAGCGACCGCAGCCTGGCTGACCGACTGCGTCAACACCCTGCCGGTCCGCGACGGCAGCCCATGGCCGGTGCTCTACGAGCTGGCGGAGCGCGTAGCCCCCAAGGCAGCCGCCGACGGCGTCCCCGTCGAGTTCCGGCAGTGGACGTACCGGGACTGGAAGGTGCGGCAGCGCATTCCCCTCGACCTGATGGACGTGCTCCTGGAACACGGCGTCCCGGTCAGCGACCCACCGGAGCGGCTGGCCGCGGCGCGGCCGTACGACCTGCTGGTCTCGCGCCGCCCCGAGCTGCGCCACCTGCTGGCCGACGAGCGCTTCCAGCGCGAGGTGCGTGCCTGGATGCGCGCCGATCTCGACATGACGGTCGAGGGCGACAGGGCGGCCGACGGCATGTCGTCCAACCGCTGGTACAACCCGCACCAGACCAAGGGCTGGGGCGGGATCGCCCATCTGTACGCCACCTGGGTCGGTCACGAGGAGCTGCGTGCCTGGTGCGCGCGCGAGCGGGCACTGCTGCGCGCCGGGGTCGACTTCGACGGGCTGGTGCTGATCCTCGGCCGCTTCGTCCATGTCGGAGGAGCGGTCGACCAGTTGCTCCAGGACGCCGAGGCGGCCCGCGAGTTCGCCGCGGTCGACGTCATCGGGCTGCTGATGCGCGAACTGCCGCCGGAGCTGGACCGCGAGCGGATCGAGAAGATCGTAGCCAAGGTGGAGCCCGAACATCTCAGCCCGGGCGACGGAGCACGGGGCGCCAACTACGTCCTGCTCCGCGACGAACTGCCCGAGCTCGCCCAGGGCACCACCTGGCAGGAGGCGGGCCAAACCTTCCACCGGATCAGCCATCTGCTGGTGATGGCGGCCAACTGCCTTGAGGGCCAAGCCCGTCTGGTGCGCCGCTTCACCCCGGCGGACGAGCGGGCCCCAGCGCCCGACCCGGCAGCCGCCCGGGAGCCGGACACCGCCTGGCAGGCCCTCACCCGGCAGCTGATGCACCTGGCGGCCTCCGACACCCCGCCCTGGGACGGCGACCTCCGGAAGGGCAGCGGGGAACAGGACAGAAAGTGGCAGCGGTTCGGGATCGGGCGCCTGCACGGGTACGCCGAGCTGGAGGCCCTGCGCGCCGCGATGGGCCTCACCCGCGACGCCTCCAAAACGGTGGCGGAACTGGCGGAGTATGCGAACTTCCCGCTCGACTCCGGTGAGTGGCGGGTCGTGGAGTATGTGCTGCCCACAGAGACGGCGCGGAAGCTGCCCCTGCTGTTCACCTGGCCGATCCGTACCGAGAAGTCGGCTGCCCTGGTGCTCCATCAGCGCAGTGGGCCGATGGCCCGCAAACTCACCGCGCTGCGGGTGCTGGAGTACGCACCCGGGGGCGACTTCCCCAAGGCCGGCCCGCTCGCCGCCGCCGGCCTCGAACCGGCCGGAGCCCGGGTGCTGGAACCCGCGCGTCCCGGCAGCTGGTTCACCCGGTTCGCTCAGCTGTATGAGCAGCACGGCGCGGCCCCCGCCCGCCCCGAACTGGCCGCCGAGTTCGCCGGGCAGCTCGGCCTTACGACCGCAGAGGCCGTGGTTCTGCTGCGCGGTGCGCTGACCTGCTCACCGCACCAGGCCGCCGCACAGGCCCTACCCGGAATCACGGGCTCCTATGGCATCCAGCGCTGGAACGTGACGGAGAAGGCGTACGAAAGAGCGCTGGACGGGCTCCGCCACTTTCTCACCCCCGGGCAACTGGCCGCGTTCTACGGCCGACTGCTGCCGGGCGACCCCGAACTGCTGTGGACCGAGGGGCCGGACGTACAGCGCGCCGCCGAGTGGTGGCTGCGCGAGATCGGCCGGCCGCTGCCCCCGCCGAACGAGCTGATGCCCCTGGCGGACAAGGAAATCTCCGCCCCCACAGGGGAGTCGGCAACACCTCGCCGCACCCCCGAAGAAGAGGTGCACGCCTCCGACACCCCCGACGCCGCCGACCGGCTGTGGTGGCCGCCGCTGCGGCACTCGGCCCTCCTGGCGCGTGTAGCCGCCGGTGCCGACTGCCTCGCCGACGGCATACCGCTGAGCCCGGGACCCGAACTGCTGGCGCTGCCCCGCCTCGCCGCCTGGCTCGCCTACCGCACACCCGCGGGCGATCCGCTGCGCCCGGCTGTCGGAGCCGCCATCCTGCGCCTCCGCGAAGAGCTGGCAGCGGGCCCCGGCCCGCTGCGGGTCTTCTCCCTGCAGAGCAACTACTTGATGGGTGCCCCGCCGGCCACCGACGCTCTCACCGCGCATCCGGCCGTGACAGAGGCCGAGGACAAGACGTACGACGTCCGCCATGTGTATGTGGATCCGGCCCGGCTGTCGGGCCCCGAGGATCCGATACTGGAAGCGCTGGACACCTACCTGGACTCCGTCCTGCCCTCCCAGTGGCTCCCCACCTCCTCGGGGCTGCCCGCGCAGGCGGACCTGCGCCTGCTGCTCAGCGAGGACTTCGCCGCACTGGGCGCCCATCTGGCGGCCGACGCGGAGGCCCCCGCCGGATGGGAGCAGCACCCGTCCCGCTCCGTCCCGCAGTTGGTGACCCGGTGTGCGGAGCAGCACGGCCTCAGCGAGGACGCGGCTGCCCTCCATCTGATGCTGCTGGCCCTCCCGGACCCGACGGACCGCAATGTGAAGGCGTGGACGGGGTGGAAGCCTGCCCGCTTCAAGGAGGCAGCGGCGGAGCTGGCCGCGACGCCGCTGGTGCTCCGGGCCACCCGGCCCCGGGCCGGGCGCAGCCTGTTCGTGCCGGGCCACTGGCACGAGCGCAAGCCGCCTCGGCTCCCCCTGGAGGCCACGAAGCTGCCCCACCTGCCGCAGGCCGCGAACCACCGCTCCACCAGCCACCTGGCGGCCGTCCCCTCGATGCCCGTACCGCTGCTGTTCGAGAGACGTTTCGGCGGGCTGTCCGGGTAGGGGCTGCCCCTGCTCGGCCCCCACGCCGGGTAACGCAGGACGACGGATGAGCCCTAGCGGGCGGCGATCGGCACGGCGTGGCCGGTGACGCGCACCCGCGCGTCGTCCGGGTCCACTCCGACGATCAGCTCGCTGGGGCGGCCCATGTCCTCACCTTGCCGGACGGTGACCAGGCCCGCCGAGGGCAGCAGGCCGAGCGTACGCAGATAGCCGCCGAACGCGGCTGCTGCTGCCCCGGTGGCCGGGTCCTCGACGACGCCGCCGACGGGGAACGGGTCACGGGCGTGGAAGCGGTCGTCGCTCTCGCGCCACACCAGATGCACCGTCGTCCAGCCGTATCGCCGCATGACGTCGGCGAGCGCCTCGAAGTCGTAGTCCAAGTCGGCCAGCCGGGCGCGGGAGCCGGCCGCGAGGACCAGGTGCTCGTTGCCGCCGAAGGCGACGTGCGGCGGCAGCGCCGCATCGAGGTCGGCGCCCGCCCACCCCAGGGCGGCGAGCGTGGCGTCCACCTCGGCGTCCTGGGCGGGACGCGAGCGGGTGGGGACGCTGGTGAGGGTGGCCCGCACCGCACCGTGCTCATCGGCCACGGTCGCCACCCCGATCTCGCCGGCGGGGGTGTCGAAGACCAGCTCCCCGGGGCCGATGCGCTCGGCGAGGGCCACCGAGGTGGCGACGGTGGCGTGTCCGCAGAAGGCGACCTCGGCGAGAGGGCTGAAGTAGCGGAGCGTGAACCGGCGCCGCGGTTCGTCCCTGGCGGTGACGAACGCCGTCTCCGAGTACCCGACCTCGGCGGCGATCGCCAGCATCTGCTGCTCGCCGAGTTCCCGGGCGTCGAGGACGACGCCGGCCGGGTTGCCGCCGTCGGGGTCGGAGGTGAACGCCGTATAGCGGAGGACGTCGGAAACCGCTGCCGCGGAGGTCACCGCTGCTGCTGTCGTCGTCGCCGCTGAGGTGTCTGCTGTGGGCGGGGTGGCCGCTGAGGAAGTCATGGCTTCACCCTTCCACGCTGGTCGCATTATTACCAACGATAGTTATGCATGAAAGCGATCGAGATTCCCGATGGGTTGCTAGGGTGCGGGCATGGACACCCGGCTGCTCGAAACCTTCCTCGCCCTCGCCAGAACGGAGAGCTTCACCGGCGCCGCCGCCGAGCTGCAGCTCGCACAGTCCACGGTCACCGTGCAGATCAGAGCCCTGGAGAAGGCGCTGGGCACCCGCCTCTTCGACCGGGTGGCCAGAGGCGCGCTGCTCACGGATGCGGGGCGGCGGCTGCTGACATCGGCCGAAGAAGTCCTGGAGGCCGAGTCACGGCTGTTCGCGGCGGCCAACGAGGATGGCCCGGTCCGTGGGACGGTCAAGCTGGGCGCGGGCGAGACCCTCTGCTCGGCCCACCTCCCGAGCGTGATCGCCGCACTGCGCGAGACCCACCCGGAGGTGGCGGTGCATCTGGAGCCGTGCGGCACCACCGGCGCCGTGGAGGGGCTGCGGGCCGGGAGACTCGACTGCGCCCTCCTGCTGGAGGAGCAGGCCGACTTCCCCGGCATCACGGCCGAGCGCGTCACCGGCCAGACCCTGGTCCTGCTGTGCGCCCTCGACCATCCCCTCGCCGGTCGCGAACGCCCGGTGACCTGGCGGGAACTGGCGCGGGAGAGCTTCTTCCTCCACGAGCAGGGCTGCTCCTACAGCGACTGGCTGGCCGACCGGCTGCAGGCGGTCCCCGACGCGCGGCCTCGGCTGACCCGGTTCGGCAGCATCGAAGCCACCCGCTCCTGCGTCGCGGCCGGTCTCGGCCTGACCGTCCTCCCGCACGCCAACGTGGCCGCGTCGCTGCGCGACGGCCAACTCGCGGCAGTACGCGGCCCCGCCCTCCCCGACGTCTCCGTCCACCTGGCACACAACGGGCGCCGCAGGCCCTCCCGCGCGGCCCAAGCCGTCGCAGCGCAAGTCGTACGGCACTTCCAGGAGCCGGCCGGGACGAGCCGCGCGCACCCCACGCCCTCCCCGCACTCCGCGAGCGCCCCGGACCTCACGCGCCCTACGGACTCCCCACACCCTGCGAGCGCCCCGGACCGCGCGCACCCCACGCCC
>NZ_JADKMA010000233.1 GCF_017676365.1 Streptomyces oryzae | reverse complement strand
CCCCTCGCACCCCGGCGAGCCCCCAACCGGTGCCCGCGCCGTAGCCGCCAGGAGCGCCCCCTGCGGCGCAGTCCCTCACATGGTGAGCGCGCGGACAGCGCCGCGCCGCCCCCGCACGCCCCCTCGCTCACACGCACCCCCTCCCGCACACTGGTGATCGGAGCACCGGATGAAGGAGGGGGTCCATGCGTCCGTGGCCGGCGTCCCGCTGGGTTCGCGTGGCGCTGCCACCGGCGGCAGGCGCCCTGCCCGTACTGGCGTTCCCCGCGCCGTCGCTGTGGTGGCTGGCGTATGTCGCGCTGGTGCCGTGGCTGCTGTTGCTGCGCTCCGCGCCCTCGGGCCGCGCCGCCGCCTTCGCCGGCTGGCTGGGCGGTACGGGGTTCATGCTGGCGATGCACCACTGGCTGATGCCGAGCCTGCATGTGTTCATCCTTCTCCTCGCCGCGCTGCTGGGGCTGTTGTGGCTGCCGTGGGGCTGGCTGGTGCACCGGCTGCTGGCCGGCACTCCGGGCGGCGGCCGGCTCGCGGCGGCCGTGGTGCTGGTGCCATCGGGCTGGCTGCTGGCGGAGTTGGTCAGGTCGTGGGAGTACCTGGGCGGCCCGTGGGGGCTGTTGGGAGCGAGCCAGTGGGAGGTGCGGCCCGCGCTGCGGCTGGCCTCGGTGGGCGGCGTATGGCTGGTGAGCTTCGTGGTGGTCGCGGTGAACACCGTGCTGGCCGCGCTGCTGGCGGCACCCCGCGCGCGGGTGGCCGCCGTCGTGGCGCTGGTGTCCCTCGCCGTGGTCACCAGCGCGGTGTGGCTGTGGGCACCGCGGCCCCAGCCGGCGGGCAACACCCGGATCGCCGTCGTACAGATCGGGGAGACCCACTCGCGGCAGGAGCGGTTCGAGCGCGGCGAGGAGCTCACCCGGCAGCTGGCACACCGCCATCCCGACCTGGTGGTCTGGGGCGAGAGCAGCGTCGGCTACGACCTGGGCAGCCACCCCGCGCTGGTGCGCAGGCTGGCGGCGCTCTCCCGGCAGACGGGTGCCGACTTGCTGGTGAACGTCGACTCGCGGCGCGGCGACCGGCCGGGCATCTACAAGAGCTCCGTCCTCGTCGACGAGCACGGGCTGGCCGGGCAGCGCTACGACAAGATGCGGCTGGTGCCCTTCGGCGAGTACATCCCGGCCAGGTCGCTGCTCGGCTGGGCCACCTCGGTGGGCCGGGCGGCGGGCGAGGACCGCAAGCGCGGCCAGGAAGCGGTGGTGATGCGGTCGGACGGGCTGCGGTTCGGCCCGCTGATCTGCTTCGAGACGGCGTTCCCCGACATGAGCAGAGAGCTGGTGGCCAAGGGAGCGCGTGTGGTGGTGGCCCAGTCCTCGACCTCCACCTTCCAGCACAGCTGGGCACCGGAGCAGCACGCTTCGCTGGCGGCGCTGCGGGCCGCCGAGTCGGGGCGGCCGATGGTGCACGCGACGCTCACGGGCGTGAGCGCCTTCTACGGGCCCGCGGGCGGCCGGATCGGGGCCCCGATGGGCACCGACACCAGCGCCGCGCAGCTCACCGAGGTGCCGCTGGCCACGGGGACGACGCTGTACGTGCGTTTCGGTGACTGGACGCTGTGGCTGGCGCTGAGCGCGCTGGCAGCGTATGGAGCGGTGGAGGGCGTGCGGACGGCGCGGGGGCGCGGAGCCCGGGAGCGTACGGAGTTCAGTGCGCCTGTTCCGGTACGTCATTGACCACGCGCTCGCACAGTTCGTGGGTGCGCAGGGCGTCCCGGGCGCTGAGCGTCCGCCCTTCCCGTACGGCGTCGAGGAAGGCCAGCACGCACTGTTCGATGCCCCGCTGGCGGGCGACGGGCACCCAGTCGCCGCGGCGCCGGACGCTGGGCTGGCCCTTATGGTCCACGATCTGAGCCAGATCGCGCACCTCGCGCTTGGTGTCCTGCCCCGAGACCTCCAGGATCTCCTCGGCCGAGCCGGAGAGCCGGTTCATCACACCGAGCGCGGTGAAGCCCTCACCCGCGAGTTGGAGCACCACGTGGTGCAGCAGCCCGTCGCGGACGCCGGCCCGCACATCGATGTGGTCCGCCTCGCCGGGGGCGAGGAAGCGCAGGGTGTCCACGACGTGGATGAAGTCGTCCAGCACCATCCTGCGCGGCTCCTCGGGCAGGCCCACCCGGTGCTTCTGGAGGAGGATCAGATCGCGCGGGTGCTCCAGGCACTGGGCGTATCCGGGCGCGTACCGCCGGTTGAAACCGACCGCGAGGCTGGTGCTCCGCCGCTCGGCCAGCTCCACCAGGCCGCGCGAGACGGCGAGTTCGTAGGCGAGCGGCTTGTCGACGAAGGTGGGGACGCCGGCCTCCAGCAGCCGGTGCACCAGCTCCGGGTGGGCGCTGGTGGCGGCGTGCACGAACGCGGCGTCGGGGCGCGCGGCGAGCAGCCCGTCGAGACCGGTGTGCCGGTGCGCTCCGGGGACCCGGTAGGCGTCCCCCACGGCTGCCAGTGTGGCCGGGTTTCGGGTGACCAGGTGCGGCTCCAGCCCCGGCTGGGCCATGAGCACCGGCAGATATGCCTTCTTGGCGATGTCGCCGAGGCCGATCACACCGATCCGCACGGGCGCTCCCTCACTGTCGAACAGGTGACTGTGTCTGCGCAGCATACGTGCGCTCTGGCGGACGCCAGTCGGCGATCCCCGCAAGAGCACGCAGCGCCGCTGAGGGCGCGATCCTGCCGACGACGGCGATCCCGGCGTTGCGCAGCGCGCAGGCGGGGGCGGCGCGCAGCATCGAGGTGCGGCTCGCGCGCGCCGAACGCCGTACGACCGCGGCCGTGCGGGGCAGCCGCTGCCGCGTGTAGTGCGCCAGCGCGCCGGTGACCTCGCCCGCCGGGTCGGCGAGTTGGGCCAGCACGACGGCGTCCTCGACGGCCTGGTTGCCGCCCTGGCCGAGGCCGGGGGCCATGGCGTGCGCCGCGTCGCCGAGCAGCGCGACCCGCCCGGCGTGGTGCGCGGGCAGCGGGTCCGTCATGTGGTGGACGTCGTTGCGCAGCACGTCCTCTTCGGGCACGGCTTCGATGAGCTGCGGCAGTGGCCGGTGCCAGTCGCCGTACAGCCGCAGCAGCGCCGCACGTTCGCCCTGGGGGGCCTGCTCACCGGCCGGAACCTCCGCTGCCGCGTAGGCGTAGATCCTGCCGTCCGGAAGCGTGTTGGTGCCCCACATCCGGCCCCGGCCCCAGGTCTCGTGGGGCGCGACGCCACCGGCGGGCGGCTCGGTGAGGAAGCGCCAGGTGGTGAAGCCCGCGTAGCGGGGCCCGGGGTGCTGGGGGAAGAGGGCGCGCCGGGTGGGCGAGTGGATGCCGTCGGCGGCGACCACGAGGTCGGCGGTGCGGGTGTCGCCCTCCTCGGTGGTGACCGTGGCGGACCGGTCCGGGGCGCCCGGATCGGTGACGGTTGCGGCTGTGCCGGTGCGCAGTTCGACGGTGCCGGGCAGCCGGGAGCGCAGCAGTTCGACGAGGGCGGCGCGGGGAAGCAGGACGACGGAGTCGCCGTAGCGTGCGGCGGCCCTGTCCCCCGTCGTCCGGGCCAGCCAGCGGCCGGAGGGCGAGCGCAGGCCTCCCTCCTCGCCGCGCCAGGTACGCAGCTCGCGTACGGGGTCGCCGAGCCCGAGCACGTCCAGGGCCCGCAGGCCGTTGGGGGCGATGCCGATGCCCGCGCCGACGGGTTCGAGCTTGCGGGCACGCTCCAGAACGGTGACGGACCAGCCCCGGGCGGCGAGCGCGGCGGCGGCCGTCAGCCCGCCGATCCCGGCGCCGATGACGAGAGCGCGTGAGGTGTGTGAGGGGCGCACGGAGCCTCCTGAGAAGCGAGGACTACAGATGTAGTGGACGCCGCCGAGACTACTACAGGCGTAGTGACCCCGGTAGATTGCCGCCATGACCCCACGTGATGCCGCCATCCCCCGCGCCACGCTGATCGCCGACACCGCCATCCGGCTGCTGGCGGAACGCGGGCTCCGGGGCCTGACCCACCGCGCCGTGGACGAGGCGGCCGGGCTGCCGCCGGGCTCCACCTCCAACCACGCACGGACCCGTGCGGCACTGCTGCAGGCGGCCGTGCGACGGCTGACCGAGCTGGAAGGCGCGGTCCTGACCAGCGAGGAGATGGCGGCCTCGGCGCGTGAGCCGAGCGGTCCCGCACAGCTGGCCGCCCTCATCGCGACCGCGCTGCACCGTCATCTGACCCGGCACCGAGCCCTGCTGGTGGCCCGGTACGAGCTGGCGCTGGAGGCCACCCGGCGCCCGGAGCTGCGGGAGCACTACGACAGAACCGGGATGAGTGACTTCGCCGAGCCGCTGCGGGCGATGCTCGGGGCCGCGGGCTCCAGCGCGCCGGAGCGGCACACGCTCTCGCTGCTGTCCTGGTGCGATGGCATCCTCTTCACCTGCACGGCAGGCAGCTTCAACGCCGCGGTCCCCACTGAGGAGGAGCTGCGGGTCAGCCTGCGGGAGATTCTGAGCGGGATGCTGGAATCCCGTGCCTGACGCGGCACTGCGGCCCCGCTCCGATCCCGGCGCTGCCGTTGTGCCGTTGTGCCGTTGTGCCGTTGTGCCGTTGTGCCGTGAGGCAACTGCTGGAACAGTGGCTGGACTTCCAGCGCGCCACGCCGGCCGCGAAGTGCGCGGGGCTCACCGACGAACAGCTGCGGACCGCCTCGCCCCCGCCGTCCGAGCTGACCCTGTTGGAGCTGCTGCGCCATATGACCGACGCACGGCACAACGGCCACGCCGATCTGCTGCGGGAGCGCATCGACGGGGAGACGGGCTTCCGAGCGCTCCCTGATCACCCCTGGGGGTACTTCCGCACCGGGGCCGAGGTGGGAAGAGTTGCCGGAGTGTCACGTATGACGAAAGCCATGGCCGTAGCAGGAGTGGCGCTCTCGGCCACGACCGGCTGCATCACCGTCACCGGCAGCCACTCGCCCGGCGACAGGCCCGCACCCCAGCACTCCCCCGTCCCCGGCCGCGGCGCGGCCCCGCCCCACCTGGTGCGGCCCTCGGCGAAGGAGGGGCTGTCGCGACTTCCGCGCCCGGGGAACGGCTCCGGCCGGGACGACGCGGCGGACCAGCGGCGGCGCGGTGGGGCCGACGGTGCTCGCGAGAGCGGCACAGCGAAGGACGCGACGGCGCGCTCGGGGCAACAGAGCGCTCCCCGTCCCGCCCCGCTGCCCGGCTCCCAGGTGCGGGGCCCGGCAGTCGGGGGCGACAGCGCGGGCCGGGGGCGGGCGAAGGGCGCCCGCCCCGGGGATGTCCCGGGCGCACCCGGGCAGCGCGGGCGCGGGCATGCTCCCGGGCGGTCCGGCGGCGCCGGGGCCGGGATGTGTGAGCTGGGTGAGGCGTATGGCCGCTGGGACCCGGACAGTCCGCAGGCCCGCATCTGCCGTGACACTTACGGGAGGTGATCCCGCTGCTGGTGTTCCGGTGAGGGGGTGGCACTGGCTGTGGTGTGCGGGCTGCGGGAGTGTCTTGGTGGTGGGTGCACCCCTGCTCGAAGAGCTTGGGGGAGCAGTCCCCCGCGCCCCTTCGGAGCGCGGGGAGCTACGGCAAGTGGTCCGTGCCGCCGGGTGAGGCGGCGCCGTTGGCGATGCGCTTCTCCAGGCGCTCGATGGCGGCGCGGATGCCCTCCCCGTACGCGTCCGCCGGCAGCGCGTCCAGCTTGCCGCGTGCTCGTTCCAGCTCGAGCCGGGCGGCCTGCTCGTCGCCGAGTTTGACGTGGTCGGCGGCGAGGTTGAGATACAGGGAGGGGTAGAGGGAGCGGACCGCGAGCTGGTGCTCGCCCCAGCTGACCCGGTCGCGCTCCAGGGCGTCCGCTGCGGCGAGGGCGCGCAGGTCCCAGGCGAGCTCGTCGGCCGGATCGTCCTGGGTGTCCGCCATGTAGTGCGCGATCGTGCAGCGGTAGAAGAGGTCGGCGTCCGTGTCCGTCTCCGTCCACAGCGCGGCGAAGCGGTTCCGGGCCTCCTCCCGGTCACCACCGCGGTGCAGCATGATCGCCTGGCCGATTCTGACCATCGTCGCGTCCTGGTCGCCCTGGTGGGCGTCCTGCTGGGGCTCCGCCACGAGGGGCTCCTCCCGTTGGCCGTGTGCTGGGTCTACGACGCTAACGGCCGCCTCTGACAAAGGCGCTCACCTCGGGAGGAGCCCCGCGTGGCTCGGCCCGGCCGGGTGGCCCGGCCGGAGGGGAGGCTCAGCCCAGGTCGGGGATGCGCCAGTCGACGGGGGTGTGCCCCTGGGCGACGATGGCCTCGTTGATCTGGGTGAAGGGCCGGGAGCCGAAGAACCGCTTCGCCGACAGCGGCGAGGGGTGGGCGCCCTGCACCACGGCGTGCCGCTCGGTGTCGATGAGCGGCAGCTTCTTCTTCGCGTAATTGCCCCACAGCACGAACACCGCCGGGTCGGGGCGGTCGGCCACGGCGCGGATCACCGCGTCGGTGAACTTCTCCCAGCCCTTGCCCTTGTGCGAGTTGGCCTCGCCCTCGCGCACCGTCAGCACCGCGTTCAGCAGCAGCACGCCCTGCTCGGCCCAGGGCATCAGATAGCCGTTGTCCGGAACGGGATGGCCCAGCTCGTCGCGCATCTCCTTGTAGATGTTGCGCAGCGAGGGCGGCGTCTTGACGCCCGGACGGACCGAGAAGCACAGCCCGTGCCCCTGCCCCGGGCCGTGGTACGGGTCCTGGCCCAGGATGAGCACCTTCACCTGCTCGTACGGGGTCGCGTCGAGGGCGGCGAACACCTCCTCACGGGGCGGGTAGACGGGCCCGCGCTCCCGCTCCTCCTCGACGAACTCCGCCAGTTCCTTGAAGTAGGGCTTCTCGGTCTCCTCCCCCAGGACGCCCTGCCAGGACTGGGGCAGCATCTCTTTCACGCGCTGTTACCTCCGCTGCGGTGTGCTCTTCCGGGTGACGACCACTGCCATGGTGGTGATCACTGCCGGGCGGTGATCACTGATCGACCCAGAAGGTACCGCCCCGCACTGACAGTCCCGCAGGCCGCTACCTGCTGACTACCAGCTCGACTTCTTGTACAGCTCCCACACGCGCAGAATGACCGAGGCGTCCACCGCCCACTCGACGCCCGCGATGTCCTTCTCGGCGGCGATGTAGACCTTGCCCTGCCACAGCGGCAGCAGCTGTGCGTCGTCGGCCATCACCTGCTGCGCCTTCGCGAACGACTGTCCGGCCGCTCCGCGGTCGCTCTGCCGCCGCGAGTACGGCAGCAGCTCCTCGGTCAGCTTCCGGTCCCGGTAGGGGGTGCCCACCGCGTTCTTCTCGCCGGCGAAGGGCGTGATGTAGTTGTCCGCGTCGGGGAAGTCCGCTGACCAGCCGCGGCCGAAGACGGGGTACTTCCCCTTGAGGTAGCCCTTCTGGAACGAGTCCCAGGGGTGCGACTTGAGGGTGATGTCGAACAGGCCGGAGTCCTCCAGCTGCCGCTTGAGTTCGGCGAACTCGTGGCTGGTGGCGTCGCCGTAGCGGCCTGTCGCGTACCAGAGGGTCAGGTGCACCTTGTCGGTGATGCCCGCGTCCCGGAGCGTCTTGCGGGCCCGCTTGGGGTCCGGCTCCCCGTACCGCTCGAGGTAGGCGTTGGTGTGCCCTGTGATACCCGCAGGGACCATGGAGTAGAGGGCGTCGGCTGTCCGGTCGTAGACCTCGCGCACCAGCTTCTTACGGTCGACCAGCTGCGCGACGGCCCGCCGCACGGCGGGGTTGCCGGCCTGCTTGTCCTTCGGGTTGAAGACCAGGAAGTGCACCTCGGAGCCGGTCATCTCGCTCAGGTCGATGGAGGTGTCGCCCGTTGTGGCGGCGTCCTGGAACTCCAGGACCTGCTCCGGGGTCAGTCCGCGGTAGGTGAGGTCTATTCGGCCGGCCTTGAGGTCGCTGACCATCGTGGTGGACCGCTTGTAGTAGCGGATGGTGACTGCGTCGTTCCGGACCTTCGCGGTGCCCTTGTAGTCCGGGTTCTTGACGAGCTCGGCCTTCTTGCCCGGCTCGTAGTCCTTGAGCACGTAGGGCCCCGAGCCGGTCGCCAGCTTGCCGGGGCGCACGGTGGAGCTCGGGTACTCGTCGGGGTCGACCAGTGAGGTGGCGGGGGTGGAGATGATGAACGGGAAGGTGGCGTCCGACTTCTTCAGCCGGAAGATCACCGTGCGGCTGCCCTTGGTGTCGACCTGCTGGAGGTTGCTGAGCAGCGCCGCAGGGCCGGCCGGGGCGTCGACGGAGGTGATGCGGTCGAAGGAGTGCTTGACCGCCTCCGCGTCCACGGGCCGGCCGCTGGAGAACTGCAGCCCCTCGCGCAGCTTGCAGCGGTAGACCCGGCTGGCGGAGTCGGTGAAGCCGCATGCCTTGGCGGCCTCCGGCTCAGGTGTGGTGCCGGAGTTCGGGATCGCCATGAGGGTCTGGAAGATGTTCCGGTACAGCTCCCATGAACCGTCCCAGGCCGCAGCCGGGTCGAGGGCGCTGGGAGCGCTTGTGGTACCGACCACGATCTTGTGCTCCGCACCCCCGTTACCGGCTGAGAGCGAACTGCACCCGGCTATGAGAACGAGGGGAAGAAGGGTAGCTGCGGCTCTCTGCAGCCGCTTCCGGTCGAACACGTGCGCGCTCCTCAGTCGGCGGTGCCTGTACTGCTGGTGCGGTGCCCTGGGGGTGCGCCCTTGGTCTGGGGGCGACGCCCAACTGCGGGAAAACGCTTGGACATTACCCCAGCCGGAGGCCACGACGGAGCGGAACCGGACGCCCGGCTGCCGGAACTGGTGGTCCGACAGCCGGACATACGGGCAATAGGCCGTGCAGTGCCCGGAAACGCACCACCCGCGCGGCGGCCGCGCGGGTGGATCCGATTCGGTTGTTCGACGCTCACGGTCCCGGTTGTTCGATGCGGGCGCTTCGGCTGCCCGATGCGGGCGGTCCGGTGATCCGACGCCCGCAGGTCCGGCTATTCGACGCCGGCGTTGAGGAAGAGACCACCGTCGAGAGTCAGTGTCTGACCGGTGATCCAGGCCGCTTCGTCGGAGGTCAGGAACCTGGTGGCGCCCGCCACGTCCTCCGGTGCGCCGAGCCTGCCCATCGGATAGCGGGCGGCGGCCTCCGCTTCACGCCCCTCGTAGAGCGCTGCGGCGAACTTCGTCTTGACCACGGCCGGAGCCACCGAGTTGACCCGTACCTTCGGCGCGAACTCGTGCGCGAGCTGCTGGGTCAGATTGATCATCGCCGCCTTGCTCATGCCGTACGCGCCGATGAACGGTGAGGCCGACAGGCCCGCGATGGAGGCGACGTTGACGATCGTGCCGCCGTTGTCCTGCTGCCAGGCGGCCCAGGTGCGCTGCGCGAAGCCGAGTGCCGAGATCACGTTCGTCTCGAACACCTTGCGTGCGACGGCCAGGTCCAGCTCCGCCATGGGACCGAACACCGGGTTGGTGCCGGCGTTGTTGACCAGGTGGTCGATGCGCCCGTACGCCTCCATCACCCGCTCGACGACGGCCGCCTGGTGGTCGAGGTCGTGCGCCTTGCCCGCGACGCCCATCGCCCGCTCGGAGCCGAGCCGTTCGACGGCCTCTTTGAGCGCTTCCTCGTTCCGTCCGGTGATGCACACCCGGTCGCCGCGCGCCACCAGCGCCTCGGCGATGCCATAGCCGATGCCGCGGCTGCCGCCCGTGACGAGCGCGACCTTCCCGGTGTCGCGCCCGGCGCCGTCCACTGTCTGCTCTGTCATCCGTTCCGCCTCCTCGCCGGCCGTCAGTTGAGGGGTCCGCCGGCGACGTACAGCACCTGGCCCGAGACGAAGCCGGCCTTCTCGTCGGCGAAGAAGGCGACGGCGTTGGCGATGTCGGCGGGCTCGCCCACGCGCTGTACGGGGATCTGGCCGGCCGCCGCGGCCTTGAAGTCCTCGAAGCCCATGCCCACGCGCTCGGCGGTGGCGGCGGTCATGTCGGTGGCGATGAAGCCGGGAGCCACCGCGTTGGCCGTGATGCCGAACTTGCCCAGCTCCTTGGCGAGGGTCTTGGTGAAGCCCTGCATACCGGCCTTGGCCGCCGCGTAGTTGACCTGGCCGCGGTTGCCGAGCGCTGAGGACGAGGAGAGGTTGACGATACGGCCGAAGCCGGCGTCCACCATGTACTTCTGGCAGGCGCGGGACATCAGGAACGCGCCCCGCAGGTGCACGTTCATGACCGTGTCCCAGTCGCTGTCGCTCATTTTGAACAGCAGGTTGTCGCGCAGCACCCCAGCGTTGTTCACCAGCACCACGGGCGCCCCGAGCTCTTCGGCGACCCGGCCGACAGCGGTCTCGACCTGCGCGGAATCGGAGACGTCGCAGCCGACGGCGAGCGCCTTCCCGCCCTGCCCGGTGATCTCCTCGACCGTCTGCGCGCAGGCGGCCTCGTCGATGTCGAGAACGGCGACGGCGTATCCCTCGGCCGCCAGACGGACGGCCGTGGCCGCGCCGATCCCTCGGGCTGCGCCCGTCACGATCGCGACTCGCTGCTCGGTGCTGGACATGCTGGTCTCTCCTCGGCCTGAGATGGGTGAGCAACCGCTTAGTACCTTTGGCACGTGACGCTATGGGGCGGGCGATGCGGTGTCAACGCCCGCCCCCGAGGGCAGAGACCGGGGGC
>NZ_JADKMA010000232.1 GCF_017676365.1 Streptomyces oryzae | reverse complement strand
GCGGCGCGGTGCTGCGGGGTTCGTGTTGTTCCGGCTGCTCCTGCCCTTCGGAGGCGGGCAGCGCATCGTTGTCCTCATGAGGGCGGGGGTCCGGGCCGTCCGTGCGGGTGGCCTCTGTCGTCGGGGGTGGCTGTCTCAGGAGAGGCTCGACGATCTGCAAGGCCGTCTGCTGAAAGCCTTCGAGTTGGTACGCCTCGGCATGGCCTTCCCCCAGGATCTTGGTGACGAGGTCGATCTGGGAGCGCAAGTACTCGCGCTGGTCCTGGCGCATGTTCTCCATCACCAGCAGGGAGTCCTCGGGGTTTCTGGCCAGATGGGCGGCCCACGCGGCTGGGCCGCCCTTGGTGAGCTGGTCCTCGTAGAAGCGGATCTTCTCGGCTTCGAACTGCTGTAGCTCCACCTGCTGTCGTCCGGCGAGCATGGCCTGTTGGTGCTGCCACTCCAGCTGTCGCATGGCCAGGGCCTGCTGTTGCTCTCCGTACGCCATGGCCCGTTGCACCTGGAACTCGTCGAGTTGCCGGTCACGGAGGTGTTGTGCGGCATCGACCGTCATGCCCTGCTGAGCCTCCCGTACTGCTGCGGCGGAGGCGTGGTCGATGGCTTGGAGGCGCTGCTGGTGGGCGATGTTCGCGTCGTCCCTTCGGAGCCGCACGGTCCACCAGACCCGCAGCCCGGCCGAGGACCCGGGCGGTTCGGAGGCCTCCAGGGACTTCAGCAGTGCCTGCTCGGCCTGTGCGCTGTCATCGATGGCGAACTGCCGGGTAACGGGCCGCGCCTGCATCTGCAGCTCGTTCAGCAGTAGTCCGGGTACGTCCCGGTGACCGCTGGCGACGAACCGTGCTGGGTCGGAGACCTGCCAGCTCAGCTCGATGTCGGCGCCGAACTCGAAGGCGTCGTTCTCGCTGGGGAAGCACAGCTGGGATCGGACAGGGTGGACGCCGACATCCACCTCGTACACCGCGGTGTAGCGCTTCCCGGCGAAGTTCGGCCGCTGCGGGGGCAGGAACGTCTCGTAGCCGTTCTTGTGGGTGACGCAGACGTGCGCGTTGTCCATCCGGATCGGGATCTTGCGGCCCAGCGTCTCGAAGCGGGAGAGCTGGCGCACCATGAGCACCGGGTCGCGCAACTCCGTATGGCGGTCGGCGTCCTGCTGCCATTCGGGCGGTTCTTGGAAGTTGAGCATGTGGTGTGTCTCTGCCTTGGTCTCTCGTTACGGTCAGTGCGCGGTCAGCGCCGTGTGCAGGCGGGCGGCGACCGGTGGTGGTGGTCCGCCGTTCTGAGCGGGCATCGTGCGGAGCAGGTGGCTGAGCCGTTCGTGGTCGGGCCGACTGCGGGCGAGGGCGGGCAGCAGCGTGCTCAGTGCCCACTCGGCGGCGGGGTCCCCCTCGGCACAGCGCACCCAGTCCGCGAGCACCCGCAGGGCCTGGGCGGTGTGTCCGCGGTCGCGCAGGGCTTCGGCCCAGAGGGTGGCGATGGCGTACGCCTCCTCTTCCGGTGCCGGCCCCGGTGCGGCCGTGGTGGCCGGAGTGGCGACCGTGCGCGCGGCGGTGGCGTGCCCGTACCGGTTCAGCAGTACGGGACGCTCGGGCGCGGGGCCCGTTCCGGTGTCGTCAGTCCACTCGCAGGCGGTGAGGAAGGCGCGGAGGGCCAGTTCGCGTGCGGCTCCTTTTTCCCGCAGAGCGGCCAGCAGGTGCTGGTAGACGGTCTGGCCTGCGGGGGAAAGCAGGAGCAGTGCGGTGGACGAGGCCGCCTCGGTCATCTCCTCCTCGACCGTCTCCTCGGAGTCGGCCCCGCGGCCGCCCTCTTGAGCGCGGGAGGCGGAGGCCGCCACCACGGCGCGCAGTGCGTCAAGCGCCTCCTCGGGCCACTGCTCGCCGATCAGCGCGTAGGTGCGGATCGCGGTCCAGCGCAGCCGTGGCTGGTCACTGCGCGACCAGTCCCCGACGACCTGCCGCAGGTTCGGGGCACCCAAGGCGTGGGCCAGGGCCAGGGTGTGCGCGGCGGTCACCCTGCGGTGTGGACGGGAAGAATCGGCCCACCCCTGGACGAGCAGCGCGAGCGCGGAAGGCAGGTCGCGGGTGAGCAGCACGGCGGCCGTCGACGCTGCCCGGGTGCGGACCAGCGGGCGCCCGTCGTCCGCGAGCTTGCGCAGCCAGCCGGTGAGCGCGGGCCGGGACGAAGGGTGTCCCGTCCACACCTCACGCAGCAGCACAAGGGCAGCCCTTTCGTCCTCGTACGCTGCCTTGACCTGGATGACGGGGCCCCATTCGGTTGCCTCTTCTTCCGTGTAGCTGCGGGCGCGTGCCAGCTGGAGGCGGGTTTCGATCGAGGTGCCGAAGACGGGTATGCGAAGCGGCTCACCGCGGTCCTCGGTGCGATGGAGCAGCGCGAAGAGCTGGTCGCTCAGTTCGGCGGTGAGCGCGTAAGGCGCTTCGTTGAAGGCGGCGAGCGAGACGAGGAAGGCCTTGTCCCGCAGCGGCAGTGCTGGATTGTCGAACCACTGCTGCACCTGCCGCTCGACCGCGTCCGTGGAGAACTGCTCCAGGGCCCGCTTCAGCGCCTCGGTCGCCTCCACCGGCGATCCGGTCCCGGCGTGGGTGACCAACAGCCGGGCCAGGCCCGCTGCCTCACGTGGCTGCGGGCGGTGCGCGAGGACGTCTCGTACGGCGTCCAGCCTGAGCAGGTCCCGCGCGGTGGCCTCGTCGGTGAGCGCGGTCAGGTGACCGCGCAGCACGAGCGCCGCCGAAGGACTGCGCCAGCGCGCCGGCAGCACCCCTTCCATCCCGGCTGCGCCAGGGCCGGTCGTCAGAACCAGGTAGCTGCCCTTGTCGGCCAGCTGGTCCCGTACGGCGAGCATCTGGGCCTCGCGCAGCGGGCTCCCGGGATCGGTCACGAGGTCGCACAGGACATGGCCGCTCCGCTCCTTCAGGTGGTGGGGCAGATCCCCGGGGCGCAGGTCCCGGTCGAGTGCGCGTACGGGGGCGACGCCGAGGCGGCGCAGCAGCATCAGCGCTGCCATGCGGCGCCCCGAGGAGAGCGACCCGGTCAGTACCAGGAAGCGTTCGGCACGCAGCCGGGCCTCCAGGTGGGCCAGCTCGTCCTCGTCGGCCGCGAAGAGGGCGGCGAGCCGCTCAAGCTCGCCTTCCGGTACCTCGCCTGAGGAGGCGGCCGGCTGTGTGGCGCCGTAGCCGATCTGGTAGATCTCCGTCTTGTTGCCCAGCACCACGTCCCGGCCCACGTGCCCGCCGCTGACGCCGTATTGCGAGCCGTACACCAGGCTGCCGCCCAGGCGTGCCGAGTCGCCCAGCATGAAGGCGGGGCTGTGTCGCCTGAGATCTTTGCGCGATTCCCAGGCGTCTTGCGGGCGTTCTTCGGCGCCCTCCTCGCCTTCTTCTTCGGCGGTGCCCTCCTCGGCCCCTTCGGGTTCCCGGGGTTCGGTTGTACCGGCGGGCGGGGCGTCCTGCGCGGGTGCGCTCACCGGGCCTCACCGCCGTCGGCACGTTCACCCTCCGCCCCGGCAGCGCCGCCGGGCCGGATGTCGCCGTGCACCGTGCCGCCGGAGACGCCGTACTGGTCACCACCCACCACGCTGCCGCCGATGTGGGCCGAGCCGTTGAAGGTGATGCCTCCGGCCGGTGCCGCAGGGGCTTGGGCGGGAGCGGGTGCTTGGGCGGAGTCGGCGGGCTCGGGGCTCTGGGCGGTGGTCGGCTCTTGACAGGAGGCCGACCTGCCGGGCGGCGCCGAGTGGGCGGGCGGCCCGAACAGCCAGGCGCTCAGGGTGCCGTTCTTGCTGCCAGGGGCGATGTGGTGGAACTCCTCTGCGGGAATCCCGGGGTGGCTGTGGCGAACGATTCCGCTGTAGACCGGATCGGAGACGCACAGCGCCAGGTCGTTGTCCCGCTCCCGGAGCGCGTCCCGCAACTCGTCGCAGTCCAGGAGCCGGGCAGCGTGGTTGAGGTCCGAGCCGACCCACCCGCCAGTCGCGTCGATCGCCACGTATCCGCTCGCCAGCACAGCGCGGAGCCGGATCTGGGCGCTGCTGGAGGCCATTCTGTTGACCGCGCGCAGCGAGGCCGGGACCTCGGTCAGGAAGACCCGTAGCAGGGAGGCGACCGAAGCGTTGGCATCGATCAGCTCGATCAGGCCGTCCCCCCGGTCCGCGCGCCGGTGATTCTCGTCGTCGATCCCAGCCGCGTCCAGCGCGCGGTCGGCCACGTCGTACAACGTCCGTCGCAGATAAACCTGCTCCACATCGTCGCGGTTGCTGTACCGCTCGACGTCGAGCAGGAGGAGGGTGCGGATCAGCGGTTCGCTCATGTCGGCCTCTCGTCGGGTGAACTGCTGCCGCAGCAGCGTTCCGCAGGAGCGGACCGGACCGTGAGGAAGGAAGGCTCAGTCGTTGTGTGTAGGAGCACACACAACGACCGGTCCGGTCAGCGCTCGCCCTCGGCGCAGATCCGGCGGAGCGTGTCCGGCCGCAGGATCACCATGGACCTGCGTCCGGTGGCGACCACGCCTCGCCCCCGCAGCTCCACCAGGAGCTTGTTGACCATTTCCCGGGAGGCCCCGATCGAGCCGGCCATCTCCTGCTTGCTGAGCGGGACGGTCAGCTCGATGCCCTGTCCGTTACGGCGCCCATGCGAGCGGGCGAGTTCGAGCAGCAGCGCCGCGAACCGCTCCCGCACCCGCATCGAGGCGAACTCCAGTCGTCGGCGGTCCGCGGCCCGGGTCCGGTCGCTGGCCAGGGAGAGCAGCCGGAGCGCGACCTGCGGGGAGTCGCTGAGGAATCGCTGGAAACGGTCGTGATCGACGGCGACTGCCAGGACCGGCTCCAGGGCTGTGACCGTTGCCGACCGCGGATGGCCGGTCAGCGCGGCGCTCTCTCCCACCACATCACCGGGCCCGCGGAGTGCCAGCAACGCCTCGTAGCCGTTGGCCGCCGTCGCGGTGACCTTCGTCCAGCCCCGGCGGATCAGCAGCACATGCGAGGAGGGTTCATGCTGTCGCAGCAGCGGCAGCCGGGGCTCGAACCGCATCTCACGCCCAAGGCCGATCAGTGCGGTGCGGTCGGTGCGCTCCAGCCGGGCGAGGAAAGGCACGCGGTCGTCGAGTTCCGGACCGCTCATGCTCCACGCGTCGGCCATCGTCCCCCCAGCTTCCCCGGTCGTACACGCCTCGTGATGACAGCTTGCACACTGTAATGGAGTGTCGGGCCGGTCGGGAGACCGTTCGGGAAACAGCCGAACTCGGCGGTGTGCGAACCCGGTAGGGACGCTTTGCGTCATGGATGATGGAGGGGACGGTAAGCGAGCTGGGAGGTGGGGGCCGGTGGCGTTCGGACCGTGGAATCCCGGAGGTGTCCCGGAGCAGGGGTACAAACCTGTGGTCCCGGGCCAGGGGCAGCACAGCCCTGGCGGTGTCCCGATCCAGAGTCAGCAGCAGGTCGGTTCGATGCGCGCCTCGCACACCGACCGGGAGCGGGCGATCGACGTGCTGAAGGCCGGTTTCAGCGAGGGCCGGCTGGGCCAGGCCGAGTACGAACAGCGGCTGGCGCGCGCCTCCCAGGCGCAGACGTACGCGGAGCTGGGTGTGCTCATCGCGGATCTGCCGCAGGGTCCGGTGCCGGTTCCGGCGCCGCAGCCCGCCTACCCGGAGGTGCCGCGGACGTTTCTGCCCGCGCCTCCGCCGCGTACCAACGGGACGGCGATCGGGGCGCTGGTCTGCGGGGTGCTGACGCCGATGTACGGGCTGACGGCGATCCCCGCGGTGATTCTCGGCCACAAGGCGAAGGCGGAGATCCGCCGGACGGGAGAGCAGGGGGACGGGCTGGCCACGGCCGGTCTGGTGCTGGGCTGGCTGGCCATCTGCGGGGTCCTGGCGATCATCGGACTGATCGGTTTGCTGAGCTGACCCCCGCCCCGGTGCGGTCGTCCGTCGGCGCTCTGTTTCTCGCAGGTCGGGGGCGCTATGGTGGCCGGTCCATTTGTTTTGACCCCAGCCGATGAGGTAGGTACCCTCAATCCCTGTGCCTGGGGTGTCCCCTGCGCTGTTCCCGCCCGCGATTGCGGGCCTCCGCGCAGCCGGAGACACCGGACTCTGCTGCTTCTCACCATGGGGAAGCTTCCGCCTCAGCGGAGATCTCGTCCGTGGGATCTCTTCCCAGAGGCGACTGCAGTCTTCGACACACCCGACCTCGTGGGTCGGGTATGGCCCAGGTTAGCTTTACCGAGACTGGCACACAGAAACCGGAGAAACGGTGCCTACGATCCAGCAGCTGGTCCGCAAGGGCCGGCAGGACAAGGTCGAGAAGAACAAGACGCCCGCACTTGAGGGTTCCCCCCAGCGCCGCGGCGTCTGCACGCGCGTGTTCACGACCACCCCGAAGAAGCCGAACTCGGCCCTGCGCAAGGTCGCCCGTGTGCGCCTGACCAGCGGGATCGAGGTGACCGCCTACATTCCGGGTGAGGGTCACAACCTGCAGGAGCACTCGATCGTGCTCGTGCGCGGTGGCCGTGTGAAGGACCTGCCGGGTGTTCGCTACAAGATCATCCGCGGCTCCCTCGACACGCAGGGCGTCAAGAACCGCAAGCAGGCTCGCAGCCGCTACGGCGCCAAGAAGGAGAAGTAAGAATGCCTCGTAAGGGCCCCGCCCCGAAGCGCCCGGTCATCATCGACCCGGTCTACGGCTCTCCTCTGGTGACCTCCCTCATCAACAAGGTGCTGCTGAACGGCAAGCGCTCCACCGCCGAGCGCATCGTCTACGGCGCCATGGAGGGGCTGCGCGAGAAGACCGGCAACGACCCGGTCATCACGCTCAAGCGCGCGCTCGAGAACGTGAAGCCGACCCTCGAGGTCCGCTCCCGCCGCGTCGGTGGCGCCACCTACCAGGTTCCGGTCGAGGTCCGCCCCGGCCGTTCCTCCACTCTCGCGCTGCGCTGGATCGTGGGGTACTCCCGCGCCCGCCGCGAGAAGACCATGACCGAGCGTCTGATGAACGAGCTGCTCGACGCCTCCAACGGGCTCGGCGCCGCCGTGAAGAAGCGCGAGGACACGCACAAGATGGCCGAGTCCAACAAGGCCTTCGCGCACTACCGCTGGTAGTCGCTACCCCCATCGAGACCGAGAGAAGACTGAAGCCTTATGGCTACCACTTCACTTGACCTTGCCAAGGTCCGCAACATCGGGATCATGGCGCACATCGACGCGGGCAAGACGACGACCACCGAGCGGATCCTCTTCTACACCGGTCGCAGCTACAAGATCGGTGAAGTCCACGACGGCGCTGCCACGATGGACTGGATGGAGCAGGAGCAGGAGCGCGGCATCACGATCACGTCCGCCGCGACGACCACTCACTGGCCGCTCAACGGCGTCGACTACACCATCAACATCATCGACACCCCGGGCCACGTCGACTTCACCGTCGAGGTGGAGCGTGCGCTGCGCGTGCTCGACGGTGCCGTGACGGTGTTCGACGGTGTCGCCGGTGTGGAGCCGCAGTCCGAGACGGTCTGGCGGCAGGCCGACCGCTACGGCGTTCCGCGTATCTGCTTCGTCAACAAGCTCGACCGGACCGGCGCGGAGTTCCACCGCTGCGTCGACATGATCAGCGACCGCCTCGGCGCGGTGCCGCTGGTCATGCAGCTGCCGATCGGCACCGAGGCGGACTTCAAGGGCGTTGTCGACCTGGTGTCGATGAAGGCCCTCGTCTGGTCCCCCGAGGCCAAGATGGGCGAGATGTACGACACCGTCGACATCCCGGACACCCACGCCGAGGCGGCCGAGGAGTGGCGCGGCAAGCTGCTCGAGGCCGTCGCGGAGAACGACGAAGAGATGATGGAGCTGTACCTGGAGGGCCAGGAGCCCACCGAGGAGCAGCTCATCGCGGCGATCCGCCGGGTCACCCTTGCCTCCACCGGCGGCGAGGGCGCCATCACGGTGACGCCGGTCTTCTGTGGCACCGCGTTCAAGAACAAGGGCGTGCAGCCGCTGCTCGACGCGATCGCGCGGTATCTGCCCTCCCCGCTGGACGTCGAGGCCATCGAGGGCCAGTCCCCGAAGGACGCCGAAGAGGTCATCAAGCGTCGTCCCTCCGAGGAGGAGCCGATGTCGGCGCTGGCGTTCAAGATCGCCAGTGACCCGCACCTCGGCAAGCTGACCTTCCTGCGCGTCTACTCCGGCCGCCTGCACACCGGCACCCAGGTGCTGAACTCGGTGAAGGGCCGCAAGGAGCGCATCGGCAAGATCTACCGGATGCACGCGAACAAGCGTGAGGAGATCGAGTCGGTGGGTGCCGGCGACATCGTCGCCGTCATGGGTCTGAAGCAGACCACCACCGGTGAGACCCTCTGCGACGCGAGCAACCCGGTGATCCTGGAGTCGATGGACTTCCCGGCCCCGGTCATCGAGGTGGCCATCGAGCCGAAGTCCAAGGGCGACCAGGAGAAGCTGGGCGTCGCGATCCAGCGGCTGGCCGAGGAGGACCCGTCCTTCCAGGTCAAGACGAACGAGGACACCGGCCAGACGATCATCGCCGGCATGGGCGAGCTGCACCTCGATGTGCTGGTCGACCGCATGAAGCGCGAGTTCAAGGTCGAGGCCAACGTCGGTAAGCCGCAGGTGGCCTACCGAGAGTCGCTCCGCAAGAAGGTCGAGAAGGTCGACTACACCCACAAGAAGCAGACCGGTGGTTCCGGTCAGTTCGCGAAGGTGCAGATCGACGTCGAGCCGCTCGAGGGCGACGGCTACGAGTTCGTCAACCAGGTCACCGGTGGCCGTATCCCGCGGGAGTACATCCCGTCCGTGGACGCGGGCTGCCAGGAGGCCATGGAGTTCGGCGTGCTGGCGGGCTACCCGCTGACCGGCGTCCGCGTGACGCTGCTCGACGGTGCCTACCACGATGTCGACTCGTCCGAGATGGCGTTCAAGATCGCCGGTTCCATGGCGTTCAAGGAGGCCGCTCGGCGGGCGAGCCCGGCTCTGCTCGAGCCGCTGATGAAGGTCGAGGTGACGACGCCCGAGGACTACATGGGCGAAGTGATCGGCGACATCAACTCGCGGCGCGGCCAGGTCCAGTCGATGGATGACCGCGGCAACGCGAAGCTCGTCACCGGCCTGGTACCGCTGTCGGAGATGTTCGGTTACGTCGGAGACCTGCGCAGCAAGACCTCCGGCCGTGCCACGTACTCCATGCAGTTCGACTCCTACGGTGAGGTTCCCAAGAACGTCGCCGAGGAGGTCATCGCGAAGGCCAGGGGCGAGTAATCCACTCGTCCAGGGGCGAGTCGCCGTACTCGCTCAGGGGCGAGTAGGACACCCGTGCTCACCCCTTAGGCTGGAGCAAAGGCATTCGGGGCACTCCGGCACAGATCGCTCGGTCATCGACTCGCTCGGTCACCGACGCGGTCCGTGCCGGGGGCGCCCCGGCCGCCGGCCCACCCAAGCGAACAGGTCAAGGGCATCCCCCTCGGGGTCCTGACCGGTTCGGTACGACCACCTGAACCCCTCCGCAAAATGTGGAGGGTGTACAGCACCAGTCCACAGGAGGACCCCAGTGGCGAAGGCGAAGTTCGAGCGGACTAAGCCGCACGTCAACATCGGCACCATCGGTCACATCGACCACGGCAAGACCACTCTTACCGCGGCGATCACCAAGGTGCTGCACGACGCGTACCCGGACCTGAACGAGGCTTCGGCGTTCGAGAACATCGACAAGGCGCCCGAAGAGCGCCAGCGCGGTATCACCATCTCCATCGCGCACGTCGAGTACCAGACGGAGAACCGTCACTACGCCCACGTTGACTGCCCGGGTCACGCGGACTACATCAAGAACATGATCACCGGTGCCGCGCAGATGGACGGCGCCATCCTCGTGGTCGCCGCCACCGACGGCCCGATGCCGCAGACCAAGGAGCACGTGCTCCTGGCCCGCCAGGTCGGCGTTCCGTACATCGTCGTCGCCCTGAACAAGGCCGACATGGTGGACGACGAGGAGATCATGGAGCTCGTCGAGCTCGAGGTCCGTGAGCTGCTCTCCGAGTACGAGTTCCCGGGCGACGAGGTTCCGGTCGTCAAGGTCTCCGCGCTCAAGGCCCTCGAGGGCGACAAGGAGTGGGGCGAGTCCGTCGTCAAGCTGATGCAGGCTGTCGACGAGGCCATCCCGGCTCCGGAGCGCGACACCGACAAGCCGTTCCTCATGCCGATCGAGGACGTCTTCACGATCACCGGTCGCGGTACGGTCGTCACCGGCCGTATCGAGCGCGGTACCCTCAAGGTCAACGAGTCCGTTGACATCATCGGTATCAAGGAAGAGAAGACCTCGACCACCGTCACCGGTATCGAGATGTTCCGCAAGCTCCTTGACGAGGGTCAGGCCGGTGAGAACGTCGGTCTGCTGCTCCGCGGTATCAAGCGCGAGGACGTCGAGCGCGGCCAGGTCATCATCAAGCCGGGCTCGGTCACCCCGCACACGGAGTTCGAGGCGCAGGCGTACATCCTGTCGAAGGACGAGGGTGGCCGCCACACCCCGTTCTTCAACAACTACCGCCCGCAGTTCTACTTCCGTACCACGGACGTGACCGGCGTGGTGACCCTCCCCGAGGGCACCGAGATGGTCATGCCGGGCGACAACACCGAGATGAGCGTCCAGCTCATCCAGCCTGTCGCCATGGAGGAGGGCCTCAAGTTCGCCATCCGCGAGGGTGGCCGGACCGTGGGCGCCGGCCAGGTCACCAAGATCATCAAGTGACCTAGCGCGTCCAGCGCTCTTCAGCTCCGGCTGAGAAGAGGGCCCGTACGGCTGTGATG
>NZ_JADKMA010000231.1 GCF_017676365.1 Streptomyces oryzae | reverse complement strand
ATGTGCCGCCCGCCCCCTCCGCCTCGTCCCTCTTACGTGTGAACGCGCGGCAAAATTCTGTGAGTTGGCATTGACATGCCATCTACGCGCGTCACCATAGGGTGACATGAGATTCCCCCCACGCCTCAGCCGTATCGGTGCCGTCTCAGCACTCGCCGCCGCCGTGTTCGTCGGCGGTCCGGCCCTCACCACCGCGCCCGCGTCCGCGGCGCCGGTGGCGCACTCCGTGGTCGCGGCACCGCAGATCACCGACGTCGGCGACATCTGTCAGTCCAAGCTTCCGCCGGAGGCCCACGACACCCTCGACCTCATCGAAAAGGGCGGGCCCTACCCGTATCCCCAGGACGGCACCGTCTTCGAGAACCGCGAAGGCATCCTGCCGGACCAGGAGCAGGGTTACTACCACGAGTACACCGTCAAGACCCCTGGTTCCGACGACCGCGGTGCGCGTCGCATCGTCACCGGCGATAAGGACCAGGAGGACTACTACACGGCCGATCACTACGAGTCCTTCGACCTGATCGACTACACCTGCTGACCCGGCGGCGTCCCGGACAACCCCCCACCACGTGTGCTCCGCAGCCTCGCTGCGGAGCACACGCGCGTGAGGGGGCACGTCCCGCAACCCGCGACTGAAAACGATCAGGCAGCGGTTGTCCCGTATTGGGCCGACGGCCGCCGCTTTGCGGGTAACGTTCATCCCTTACCCCAAGGTGTCCCGCCACCCGGGGGTGGCTTACCCGGCGTAAACGGGTAACGTTCCCCACAGAGAGTGATGCGTGGGCGGTAGATATGGGGAGTTACCGGTGAGAAACGGCCCGGAGGCGGTCACCTGCGGTGAGGCCATGCTGCTGATGCTCGCCGAACCCGGTCTCCCACTGGAACGCGCGGCCGGCTTCCGGCGTTCCGTGGCGGGCGCCGAGTCCAACGTCGCCGCGGGCCTTGCCAGACTGGGCCACTGGGCCCGCTGGATCGGCCGCGTCGGGGACGACCCGGCCGGTGAGGCCGTGCTGCGGGAGCTGCGTGCCGACGGCGTCGATGTCTCCTGCGCCGAGATGGACCCCGAATCGCCGACCGGCCTCCTGCTGCGCGACAGCCATCCGCACCGCTCCATCGATGTGCAGTACTACCGCTCCGGCTCGGCCGCCAGTCTGCTCAGCCCCGCGCAGATCACCCCCGAAGCACTGGCCGGGGTACGGCTCGTGCACGTCACCGGCATCACCCCGATGCTCTCCGACGACGCCGAGCAGGCCACCCACGCCCTCATCGAGGGTGCCCGGCAGGCCGGTGCCACCGTCTCCTTCGACCCCAACGTCCGCCGCAAACTGGGTACCGAACACGAGTGGATACGGCGCGTCGGCCCGCTGCTGCGCGAGGCCGACCTCGTACTCGCGGGCGAGGACGAACTCGAACTGCTGCTGGGCGCGGGGCCCGACGAAGGGGCCAAGGCCCTGCTGACGCTCGGCCGCGCCGGCACTGTCGTCGTCAAGCACCGCGACCACACCGCCGTCGCGCACACCGCAGAAGGCCAGTGGCGGCAGCCGCCGTTCGAGGTCCCCGTCGTCGACCCGGTGGGCGCGGGCGACGCGTTCGCCGCGGGCTGGCTCTCCGCGCGGCTGCGCGGACTCGACCACCAGCGGGCCCTCGCCGAGGCGGCCTGCGTGGCGGCGCTCGTCGTCCAGACCCCCGGCGACATCGACGGGCTGCCCACGGCAGCGGCGCGCGACCGCGCGCTGGAGGCGTTCACCCGGGGCACCGACCCGGTGCACCGCTGACTTCACCGACCGCACCCAGTAAGGCCCGGTACGCGGGGGCCCTTGCCCCCATCCGACAGATCAAGAGAGGCGGCGAACTGCCGTGTACCGCTGGGAGATCACCAGAGCTGCGCTGGAACAGCGCGTCTTCGCCATCGTCCGTGCCGACAGCTACGAGAAGGCCACCGCCACGGCCGACATCCTGCTCGGCGCGGGGGTCACCAGCCTGGAGATCTCGCTGACCACCCCGTACGCGCTGGACGCGATCAGCACGCTGCGCCGCGAGACCGGCGACGACACGGTGATCGGTGCGGGCACCGTCCTGGACAGCGCCTCGGCGCGGCTCGCGGTGGACGCGGGCGCCCGCTTCCTCGTCTCGCCCAGCCTGGACGAGGAGGTCATACGCACCGGACACCGCTACGGCGTGCCCGTCTTCCCCGGGGTCGCCACCCCCACCGAAATGGTGCGGGCCCTCGAACTGGGCGCCGACGGGCTCAAGCTCTTCCCCGCCTCGCAGTACGGACCCGGCTGGCTGCGGGACGTACACGCCGCGCTGCCGCAGGCCCCCGTACTGCCCACCGGCGGGGTCACCGTCGAGGCGGCACCCGAGTGGATCGCGGCGGGCGCCGTCGCCTGCGGCATCGGCTCGGCGCTGACCGAGGGCGACGACCGGGAGACGGTCGCCAAGCGGGTCACCGACCTCCTCCAGCGGCTGGAGGACGCGGTGCCCAGAGAGGGCAAGGGCGGCAACGACTGAGCGGGGCGGGGTGGTTGCCGGCCGGCCGGGACCGGCTCCCACCCGCCGGGGCTGTCGCCGGCTGGCTGAAAACGCACCGGTGAAGTCCCGGACACCGGCTCCTACGCTCGCCATATGGCTGATCAGAGCGTGCTGGACCTGTGCCCGGACACCGGCGGAATCCTCGATCTCGCCGCGCTCGGCGACGACTTCGTCCGCGATCCCTACCCCGTCTACGCCGCGCTGCGCCGGCGCGGCCCCGTACACCACGTCAGGACACCGGAAGGGGCGCTCGCGTGGCTGGTGGTCGGGCACGAGGCGGCGCGCGCCGCCCTCACCGACGAGCGCCTGTCCAAGAGATGGGCGAACGCCTCACCGGACGCCGATGGCCTGACGGTCGCCCCCGGTACCCACATGCTGGTCAGCGACCCGCCCGATCACACCCGGCTGCGCAAACTGGTCTCCAAGGAGTTCACCCCGCGCCGGATAGCAGCGCTCGAACCGCGCATCAAGGAGCTGACCTCGGGCCTGCTGGACGCCATGCTGGCGAGCCCCGACGGGCGCGCCGACCTTGTCGCCTCCCTGGCCTTCCCGCTGCCGATCGCGGTGATCTGCGAACTGCTGGGCGTGCCCGACCTGGAGCGGGAGCGCTTCGCCGCCTGGTCCGACCACGTACTGAGCGCCGCGCCTGACGAGGAGAGACAGGACTCCGCGCAGGCGCTGGCCGGCTATCTGACCCAGCTGCTGGAGCGGCAGCGCGCGCAGCCCGGCGACGACCTGCTGAGCGTGCTGATCCGCACGAGCGACGAGGACGGGGACCGACTCTCCACCGACGAACTGCTCGGCATGGCCTGGCTGCTGCTGATCGCCGGATACGAGACGACCGTGGGGCTCATCGCCAACGGCACCCTCGCGCTGCTGCGCCACCCCGACCAGCTGGCCGCGCTGCGCGCCGACCCGGCGCTGCTGCCGGGAGCCGTCGAGGAGATGCTGCGCTACGACGGTCCGGTGGAGGTGTCCACCTTCCGCTTCACCCTGGAGCCCGTCGAGATCGGCGGCACCCTGATCCCCGGGGACGGGCAGCTCGTGCTGCCGGTGCTGGGCGACGCCGACCGCGATTCGAAGCGCTTCCCCGACGGCGACCGCTTCGACATCCGCCGCGAGGCACGCGGCCATCTCGCCTTCGGCCACGGCATCCACTTCTGCCTCGGCGCCCCGCTGGCCCGACTGGAGGCCCGGATCGCCTTCGAACTGCTGCTGGACCGCACCGCCTCACTGGAGCTCGACGCCCACCCCGCGGCCCTGGAGTGGCGGGAGGGAACGGTGTTGCGCGGCGTGAAGAGCCTGCCGGTGCGCTTCGGATAGCCGAGGTACCTGTGGTGGCTGGCCGGGTGCAGGGTGAGGTGGTGGACGGGGAACGTGTTGTGAAGCACGGAGCGGTGGCCGGGAGCCGGCTCGTAGGCTACCCGGCATGCGGATCAGACAGTGCCGGGAAGAAGACCTCGAGCTGCTCGACCAGCACATGCCTGCCCGCGGGGCGGCCTCGCACCATGAGGTGCGTTACGCGCGGCAGCGGGAGGGCATGGCCACCTTTCTCGTCGCCTGGCGGGACGGCCACCCGGTGGGGAGCTGCGAGGTCCGCTGGGAGGGGTGCGCGGCGCCGGAGGTGCGGGCGGCCCACCCGGGCTGCCCCGAGGTGAACGGGCTCGGTGTCTGGCCCGAGACCCTGCGGTCGCAGGGCATCGGTACCGCCCTCATCCGCGAGGCGGAACGGCTGGCCGCGGAGCGGGCGTGCCGGGTCATCGGTCTCGGCGTCGAGAAGAACAATCCGCGTGCCAGCGGGCTGTACCGTCGGCTCGGCTATCACGCTTCGGTTCCGTATCTGGACTGCTGGAGCTACGAGGACGGGGCAGGCGTCGTCCACCGGGTGGCCGACGCCTGCCTCTTCATGATCAAACCGCTCTGATCCGCCCCCTCGCCCCGGCGTGGGCCCCTTCGGGGCGCGCGGCGAACGGGCTCAGACGGCGGGGTCCTGCAAGGTGCTGAGCTCCACCGTGGTGCCCGTGGTGCGGGAGAGTTCGCAGGCTTCCGCGGTCAGCAGGGCAGCGAGGGCCTCCTGGCCGTCGCAGGGGTTGGGGATCTCTCCGCGCAGCGCTCTGATGAAGGCGGCGATCTCCGCCTCGTATGCGGGCCCGAACCGGTCGAGGAAGCCGGGCCAGGGTTTGTCCGGGGCCCAGGGCGCCGTCGGTTCCAGTGAGGTGAGCGGCGTGCGCGCGTCCAGGCCGACGGCGAACTGGTCCAGCTCACCGGCGAGCTCCATCCGCACGTCGTACCCGGCCCCGTTCATCCGCGTAGCGGTGGCCGTGCACAGGGTGCCGTCGTCCAGGGTGAGGAGCGCGGCGGCGGTGTCCACATCCCCCGCCTCGGCGAACATGGCGGGCCCGGCGGCGGAGCCTGCCGCGTAGACGGAGACGATCTCCCGCCCGGTCACCCACCGCACCGCGTCGAAGTCGTGTACGAGGCAGTCCCGGTAGAGCCCTCCCGAGTGCGGCAGGTACTCGGCGGGCGGCGGCGCCGGGTCCGAGGTGAGGGCCCGTACGGTGTGCAGCCGGCCCAGCCGTCCGGCCTGCACGGCTTCCCGTGCTGCGGTGTACCCGGCGTCGAAGCGCCGCATGAAGCCGATCTGCAACAGGGTGCCCGCCGCCTCGACTTCCGCCAGCGCCTCCCGGGTGCCGGCCAGGTCGAGCGCGATGGGCTTCTCGCAGAAGGTGGGGAGTCCGCGCCGGGCCGCCGTGCGGATCAGCTCGGCGTGCGAGGCGGTCGCCGAGGCGATGACCACGGCGTGGATGTCCAGTGAGAACAGCTCGGCGACGCTGGGCACCGAGGTGGCGTCGAGTGCGGCGGCCACCTCGACGGCGCGCATCGCGTCCGCGTCCGTGACCACCAGCTCTGTCACCTCGGGATGTGCGCTGAGTGTGCGGGCGTGCAGGGTTCCGATCCGGCCGGTGCCGATGAGTCCGATGCGCATGGCCCTAACCTGGCCCGCCGCACTCGACGCTGTCAACGTTTTGTCTTTTCGTCCTGACAATCGAATGTACGGTTCCCGCCGGAACGCAAGAGCACTACGCTCCCCTCCGTGGCCAAGAATGATCCGGTGGACCTGCAGCTCAGTGTGGACCGTGGCAGTCCCGTCCCGCTCTACTTCCAGCTCTCCCAGCAACTGGAGAGTGCCATCGAGCGCGGCAGACTGGCCCCGGGAAGCCTGCTGGGCAACGAGATCGATCTGGCGGGCCGCCTGGGGCTGTCCCGTCCCACCGTCCGGCAGGCCATCCAGTCCCTCGTCGACAAGGGGCTGTTGGTGCGCCGCCGCGGCATCGGCACGCAGGTCGTGCACAGCCAGGTCAAGCGGCCCATGGAGCTGAGCAGTCTCTACGACGACCTGGAGGCGGCCGGTCAGCGTCCGGCCACCCAGGTGCTGCGGCAGGACGTGGAGGAGGCGACGGCCGAGGTCGCCGCAGCGCTGGCAGTGCCGGAGGGCACCGAGGTGCTGCTGGTGGAGCGGCTGCGACTGGCCCATGGCGAACCGATGGCCCATATGCGCAACCATCTGCCGGCCGACCTGATCTCCCCGAAGGCGGCCGAGTTGGAGACGACGGGGCTCTACCGGCTGCTGCGCGGGGCCGGGGTGACGCTGCACTCGGCGCGGCAGACGGTGGGCGCGCGGGTCGCCGACGCGGCCGAGGCACAGCTGCTGGCCGAGGACGAGGGCGCTCCGCTGCTGACGATGCAGCGCACGACGTACGACGACACGGGGCGGGCCGTCGAGTACGGCTCCCATCTCTACCGCGCTTCCCGCTACTCCTTCGACTTCCAGTTGCTGGTGCGTCCCTGAGAGGTGTCTTCATGAGAGAGCCAGGCCGGGCAGGAGGGAACCCGTCGGACGGTTTCCGGCCAACGTGGCGGATACTTGGGCGAAGGTCCGAGGCGAGCTCTGCCGGTGACCGTTTCCGTATCCGTACCGAGAGAAGTGAACAGGTGGCCAGCGTGCTCAGGTCCCGGCGAAGGTCCCGTGGGTCCCGCAGATCCATACGCGCGATGGGGGCGGCGACGCTGGCCGCGGCGGTCGCGCTCGCCGGATGCAGCAGCACCGGCGGCAAGCGGGCCGAGGAGGCGCGGGAGAACGCGGCCTCCGGCAAGGCCAACGTGACCACCCCGCGCTGGAAGTTCGCGATGGTCACGCACTCCGGCGACGGGGACACCTACTGGGACATCGTGCAGAGCGGCGCCAAGCAGGCCGCCGCCAAGGACAACATCGAGTTCCTCTACTCGCACGACAAGGAAGCCGGCAAGCAGGCGCAGCTCGTCCAGACGGCGATCGACAAGAAGGTCGACGGCCTGATCGTCACCCTCGCCAAGCCGGACGCGATGAAGAGCGTCGTCAAGAAGGCCGTCAAGGCGGGCATTCCGGTCATCACCATCAACTCCGGGCAGGAAGTCTCCCAGGACTTCGGCGCCCTGACCCACATCGGCCAGGACGAGACGCTGGCCGGTGAGGCCGTCGGCCGCGAGCTGAACAAGCGGGGCAAGAAGAAGGCCATCTGCCTGGTCCACGAGCAGGGCAACGTCGGCCTGGAGCAGCGCTGCGACGGCGTCGAGAAGACCTTCGACGGCAAGGTCAAGCCGCTGTTCGTCGACGGCACCAACATGCCGGGTGTGGAGTCGTCGGTGGAGGCCAAGCTCCAGTCCGACAAGAAGGTCGACGCCGTCGTCACACTGGGCGCCCCGTTCGCGGCCACCGCCGCGCAGGCCAAGGAGAGCGCCGGCAGCAAGGCCGAGATCGACACCTTCGACCTCAACGACAAGGTCGCGGCCGGACTCAAGGACGGCACCATCGGCTTCGCCGTCGACCAGCAGCCCTATATGCAGGGGTACGAGGCCGTCGACCTGCTCTGGCTCCACCGCTACAACGCCGACATGCTCGGCGGCGGCAAGCCCGTGCTGACCGGGCCGCAGATCCTCACCAAGAAGGACGCCGGCAAGCTGGAGGAGCTGACGAAGCGGGGGACCCGATGACGGTCACGACCCAGCCCGGCAACCCCGAGGGCTCGGCGGAACCCGAGGACGCCGTCCCGCAGCCGCGCGAGGCCGACGAACGTCTGGTGCACCGGCCGCTGCCCGTGCGGCTGCTGCGCCGCCCCGAACTGGGGGCCGTGGTGGGCGCCGTCGCGCTGTTCGTCTTCTTCGCGCTGGTCGCCGACAGCTTCCTGCGCCCCTCCAGCATCTCCACGGTCCTCTACTTCTCCTCCACCCTGGGGATCATGGCGGTGCCGGTGGCGCTGCTGATGATCGGCGGGGAGTTCGACCTGTCGACCGGCGTGATGGTGACGTCCTCGGCGCTCGCCTCCTCGATGTTCAGCTACCAGATGACGGCCAACACCTGGGTGGGTGTGGGGGTGTCGTTGCTGGTGACGCTGGCGCTCGGGTTCTTCAACGGCTTCATGCTCACCCGGACGAAACTGCCCAGCTTCATCATCACGCTGGGCACCTTCCTGATGCTGACGGGTCTCAACCTCGGCCTCACCAAGCTGATCAGCGGCAAGGTCACCACCAAGAGCATCAGCGACATGGAAGGCTTCGACTCGGCGAAGGCCGTCTTCGCCTCCACGCTCACCCTCGGCAGTGTCGACCTGCAGATCACCATCGTGTGGTGGCTGGCGCTGGTGGCGGTGGCCACCTGGATCCTGCTGCGCACCAACATCGGCAACTGGATCTTCGCGGTCGGCGGCGGGGTGGACGCGGCCCGCGCGGTCGGTGTCCCGGTCGCCCGTACGAAGATCGGGCTGTATCTGGGCGTGGCGTTCGCGGCCTGGATCTCGGGCCAGCATCTGCTGTTCAACTACGACACGGTGCAGTCCGGCGAGGGCGTCGGCAACGAGCTGATCTACATCGCCGCGGCCGTCATCGGCGGCTGTCTGCTGACCGGCGGCTACGGCTCGGCCGTCGGTGCCGCCGTGGGCGCGCTGATCTTCGGCATGGCCAACAAGGGCATCATCTACGCGCAGTGGGACCCGGACTGGTTCAAGTTCTTCCTCGGCGCGATGCTGCTGCTCGCGACGCTGCTGAACGCATGGATCCGGAAGCGGGCGGAGGCGACCCGATGAGCGAGACGAGCACCGAGACGAGCACTGAGACGAGCGCCGGGCAGGCGGAGGAGAGCGGCGCCCTCGTCGAGTTGAGCGACGTCAGCAAGTTCTACGGCAACATCCGTGCCCTGGAGGGCATCTCCCTCCAGGTGCGCCCCGGCGAGATCACCTGCGTGCTCGGCGACAACGGCGCGGGCAAGTCCACTCTCATCAAGATCATCTCCGGGCTGCACCAGCACGACGGCGGCAGCTTCCGCATCCAGGGCGAGGAGACCCGCCTCGCCTCCCCGCGCGAGGCGCTGGACCGCGGCATCGCCACCGTCTACCAGGACCTCGCCGTCGTACCGCTGATGCCGGTGTGGCGGAACTTCTTCCTGGGGTCCGAGCCGACGACCGGGCGCGGTCCGCTGCGCCGCCTCGACGTGGCGCACATGCGGCGCACCACCCACAGCGAGCTGCTGCGGATGGGCATCGACCTGCGCGACGTCGACCAGCCGATCGGCACCCTCTCCGGCGGTGAACGGCAGTCCGTCGCCATCGCCCGCGCCGTGCACTTCGGCGCAAAGGTGCTGGTGCTGGACGAGCCGACGGCCGCGCTCGGCGTGAAACAGAGCGGCGTCGTGCTCAAGTACGTCGCCGCTGCGCGGGACGCCGGGCTGGGCGTCGTCCTCATCACCCACAATCCGCACCACGCCTATCTGGTCGGCGACCGGTTCGTGCTGCTCAAGCGCGGCGCCATGGCCGGGTCCTACGAGAAGGCCGAGCTGGAGCTGGAAGAGCTGGTGCGGCAGATGGCGGGCGGATCGGAGCTGGAAGAGCTCAGCCACGAGCTGGAGCGGGGCTGAGGGCCGGTTCCGGACCGGACCGGCCCCAAGCGCCCGTGCGCCGGACGACGTACGGTTGACCCCTGGCAGAATCGGGCGCGCCCGTAGGACCCCTCCCAGAGAGACGACCACTCTTGAACGCGGACAGCTTTCAGCGAGCAGACAGGGTCTACCGACGGCGGACGGGCCCCAGCCCCAGCGTGCTGCGGACCGTCAGCACCCGTGAGCGGCGCTCCCACCTGTCGGCTCCCCGCGTTCCCACCGTCGGCATCGACATCGGCGGCACCAAGGTCATGGCGGGTGTCGTCGATGCCGACGGCACGATCCTGGAGAAGGTGCGCGCCGAGACGCCGGAGAAGTCCAAGAGCCCCAAGGTGGTCGAGGACACCATCGCCGAGCTGGTCCTCGACCTCTCGGACCGGCACGACGTGCACGCCGTCGGCATCGGCGCGGCCGGCTGGATCGACGCCGACCGCTCCCGGGTGCTGTTCGCGCCGCATCTGGCCTGGCGTGACGAACCCCTCAAGGACGCGCTGACGGCCCGGCTGGCCGTCCCGGTGATGGTCGACAACGACGCGAACAGCGCGGCCTGGGGCGAGTGGCGGTTCGGCGCCGGGCGCGGTGAGGACCACCTGGTGATGATCACGCTGGGCACCGGCATCGGCGGGGCCATCCTGGAGGACGGCCGGGTCAAGCGGGGCAAGTACGGGGTGGCCGGTGAGTTCGGCCATATGCAGGTGGTGCCCGGCGGCCACCGGTGCCCGTGCGGCAACAGAGGGTGCTGGGAGCAGTACAGCTCGGGCAACGCGCTGGTGCGGGAGGCCCGCGAGCTGGCGGCTGCCGAGTCGCCCGTCGCCTACGGCATCATCGACCGGGTCGGCGGCCAGGTCGGCGACATCACGGGCCCGCTGATCACCGAGCTCGCCCGCTCCGGTGACGCCATGTGCACGGAGCTGTTCCACGAGGTCGGCTCCTGGCTGGGGGTCGGCCTGGCCAATCTGGCAGCGGCCCTCGACCCGTCCTGCTTCGTCATCGGCGGCGGGGTCAGCGCGGCCGACGAGCTGCTGATCGAGCCCGCCAGAGAGGCGTTCCGGCGCCAGCTGACCGGTCGCGGCTACCGCCCCGAGGCCCGGATCGTGAAGGCACAGCTGGGTCCCGAGGCCGGTATGGTCGGTGCTGCGGACCTCGCCCGGCTGGTTGCCCGCCGCTTCCGGCGCGCGAACCGCCGCCGGCTGGAGCGCTACGAGCGCTACGAGCGGGCGGCGGACAACCTCCGCCGGGCCGTCGGCCAGTGACCCGGGCCGCGACGGCCGCCGTGACGACATCCACCACACCCCCCGAGATGCCCAGCGCCATGCCGCACACGGACGACATCCCAC
>NZ_JADKMA010000230.1 GCF_017676365.1 Streptomyces oryzae | reverse complement strand
GGGAACAAACGGGCGGACTGCCCCCGTCGCCACGCGCCCCGTACGATGCAGGAGGCGGGCCGGCCGGCCCGCCCTCATCGCCAGCGACGGCGACATGGGAGGAAGCCCGGTGTGAATCCGGCGCGGTCCCGCCACTGTGAGCCCGGTGTCCCCACGCCGGGTGAGCCAGGAACTCCCGCCGTCTTGAGACCGCCCGGGGCGCGGACACCCCGAGGAAGGGCCCACCGCAGCATGCCGATTCTTCTCCTGTCGACATCCGACACGGACCTCCTCAGCGCCCGCGCGGCGAACGCGGCACAGGGCGACAGCGGCTCCGCCGCCCCCACCTACCGCTACGCCAACCCCAGCCGTATCCCGGAGGAGGCTCTCGCCGGGGAACTCGACGCCCTCCTCGACGGCGTCGAGCTCGTCGTCGTACGGCTCCTCGGCGGCATCCGTGCCTGGGAGCAGGGCATCGAACGGCTCCGCGCGACGGACCTGCCGCTCGTCGTGCTGACCGGTGAGCAGGCGCCGGACGCCCAGCTGATGGCCGCGTCGACGGTCCCGATCGGCGTGGCGGCCGAGGCGCACGCCTACCTCGCGCACGGCGGCCCCGCGAACCTCGTCCAGCTGGCGCGCTTCCTCTCCGACACGGTGCTGCTCACCGGGCACGGTTTCGAACCCCCGGCCCCGGCACCGTCGTGGGGGCACCTGGACCGGGAGCCCTCGCCGAAGGCGCCCGCGGCGGAAGCGGCCCCTGCGGCGGAAGCGACCCCCACCGTCGCCGTCCTCTACTACCGCGCGCACCACATGAGCGGCAACACCGCGTTCGCCGCCGCGCTGTGCGAGGCCATCGAGGCGGCGGGCGGCAGGGCGCTGCCCCTGTACGTGGCCTCGCTGCGCACACCGGAACCGGAACTCGTCGAGGAGCTGCGCGCCGCCGATGTCATCGTGACGACGGTGCTGGCGGCGGGCGGGGCCGGCGGCGCCAAGCCCGCCGACGCGGGTGCGGGCGGCGACGACGAGGCGTGGGACGCGGGCGCGCTCACCACGCTGGACGTACCGATCATCCAGGCGCTCTGCCTGACCGCACCCCGCTCCGACTGGGAGCAGAACGACGAGGGCGTCTCCCCGCTGGACGCGGCGAGCCAGATCGCCGTACCGGAGTTCGACGGGCGGCTGATCACCGTTCCGTTCTCCTTCAAGGAGATCGACGCCGACGGCCTGCCGTCGTACGTGGCCGACCCGGAGCGCGCGGCGCGCGTGGCGGGCATCGCCGTACGGCACGCGCGGCTGCGCCGTATCCCGGCGGCGGAGAAGCGGCTGGCGCTCGTACTGTCGGCGTACCCGACCAAGCACTCGCGGATCGGCAACGCGGTCGGCCTGGACACCCCGGCCAGCGCGGTGGCGCTGCTGCAGCGACTCCGGGCCGAGGGCTACGACTTCGGCGACAGCCCCATCCCCGGTCTCGAATCCGTCACCCCCCAAGCCGGTGACGATTCCGAAGGGGACGCCGACACCGGCGACCACACCGGCGACGACACCGGCGCCCACACCGGCGACCCCCTCATTCGCGCCCTCATCGAAGCCGGCGGCCACGACCAGGACTGGCTCACCGAGGAGCAACTGGCCAAGAACCCGGTACGCATCCCGGCGGCCGACTACCGGCGCTGGTTCGCCACCCTGCCCGCCGAGCTCCGCGAAGCGGTGGAGGAGCACTGGGGCCCGCCCCCGGGCGAGATGTTCGTGGACCGTACGCACAACCCGGACGGCGACATCGTCCTGGCGGCGCTGCGCCACGGCAATCTGCTCATCCTCATCCAGCCGCCGCGCGGCTTCGGCGAGAACCCCATCGCCATCTACCACGACCCGGACCTGCCGCCGTCGCACCACTATCTGGCCGCGTACCGCTGGATCGCCGCGCCCCAGGACGAGGGGGGCTTCGGCGCGGACGCGATGATCCACCTGGGCAAGCACGGCAACCTGGAGTGGCTGCCCGGCAAGAACGCGGGCCTGTCGGCCGCCTGCGCCCCGGACGCCGCGCTGGGCGATCTGCCGCTGGTCTACCCGTTCCTGGTCAACGACCCCGGCGAGGGCACCCAGGCCAAGCGCCGGGTGCACGCCACGCTCGTGGACCACCTGGTGCCGCCGATGGCCCGCGCCGACTCCTACGGCGACATCGCGCGCCTGGAACAACTCCTGGACGAGTACGCGCAGATCAGCGCCATGGACCCGGCCAAGCTGCCGGCGATCAGGGCCCAGATCTGGACGCTGATCCAGGCGGCGCGGCTCGACCACGACCTCGGTCTGGAAGAGCGTCCCGACGACGACGGGTTCGACGACTTCCTGCTGCACGTGGACGGCTGGCTGTGCGAGGTCAAGGACGCGCAGATCCGCGACGGCCTGCACGTACTGGGCACGGCACCGGCGGGCGAGGACCGCGTCAACCTGGTCCTCGCGATCCTGCGCGCCCGCCAGATCTGGGGCGGTACGAACACCCTGCCGGGCCTGCGCGAGGCCCTCGGCCTGGACGAGTCGGCGGCCACCCGCGCCACCGCGGACGAGGCGGAGGCCACGGCACGCGCCCTGGTCGAGGCGATGGAGGCGGCGGACTGGGACCCGCAGGCGATCGCCCGTATCGCCGAAGGCCACCCGCAGCAGGTCGCCGACATCCTCGGCTTCGCGGCCCGCGAGGTCGTCCCGCGGCTGGCGGCCACCACCGCCGAGCTGGACCACACGGTGCACGCCCTGGCCGGCGGCTTCGTACCGGCGGGCCCGTCCGGGTCCCCGCTGCGCGGCCTGGTCAACGTGCTCCCGACAGGGCGCAACTTCTACTCCGTGGACCCCAAGGCCGTCCCCTCCCGCCTCGCGTGGGAGACGGGCCAGGCCCTCGCCGACTCCCTCCTGGAGCGCTACCGCGCCGACAACGGGGGATGGCCCACCTCGGTCGGGCTCTCCCTGTGGGGCACCAGCGCCATGCGCACCGCGGGCGACGACATCGCCGAGGCCCTCGCGCTGCTGGGCGTCCGCCCGGTGTGGGACGACGCGTCGCGCCGGGTGACGGGCCTGGAGCCGGTCCCCGCGCAGGAGCTGGGCCGCCCGCGTATCGACGTCACGCTCCGCATCTCGGGCTTCTTCCGTGACGCGTTCCCGCACGCGGTGGCGCTGCTGGACGACGCGGTGCGGCTGGCCGCCTCCCTGGACGAGCCGGACGAGAGCAACTTCGTACGCGCTCACACCCGGCAGGACCTGCGCGAACACGGCGACGAACGGCGGGCCACCACCCGTATCTTCGGCTCCCGCCCCGGCACCTACGGCGCGGGCCTCCTCCAGCTGATCGACTCCCGCGACTGGCGCACCGACGCCGACCTCGCCGAGGTCTACACCGTCTGGGGCGGCTACGCCTACGGCCGCGACCTCGACGGCCGCCCGGCGCGGGACGAGATGGAGACGGCGTACAAGAGGATCGCCGTGGCCGCGAAGAACACCGACACCCGCGAACACGACATCGCGGACTCCGACGACTACTTCCAGTACCACGGCGGCATGGTCGCCACCGTGCGCGCGCTGCGGGGCACCGCGCCCGAGGCGTACATCGGCGACTCCACCCGCCCCGAGACGGTGCGCACCCGCACCCTCGTGGAGGAGACCTCCCGCGTCTTCCGCGCCCGCGTCGTCAACCCCAAGTGGATCGAGGCGATGCGCCGCCACGGCTACAAGGGCGCCTTCGAGCTGGCCGCGACGGTCGACTACCTCTTCGGCTACGACGCCACCACCGGCGTGGTGGCCGACTGGATGTACGACAAGCTCACCGAGACCTACGTACTGGACGAGACCAACCGCGCCTTCCTCCAGGAGTCCAACCCCTGGGCGCTGCACGGGATCGCGGAACGCCTGCTGGAGGCCGAGTCGCGCGGCATGTGGTCCAAGCCCGACCCGGCCACGCTGGATGCGCTGCGGCAGATCTATCTGGAGACGGAAGGCGAGCTGGAACAGGACGAGTGAGCCGAGCCCGCAAGCCCCTCAATGCCTCAACTTCCTTTGTCCGCAAGCGAGTTACTTCTGAGAAAGGCGTGCACGCGAGGGGCGGCAGGTGCATACTCTCCGGCCATGAAACGGAATCTGGGGCTTAAGGCCGGTCTCAAGGCCGGCACCGCGCTGGCGGCTGCCTTCGCCTGCATATGGATGGTGGCGGGGCCGGCGCCGGCCGGGGAGACGGCCGCCGAGGACGCCTGCGGGATGACGGACAACACCATGCCGACGGGCGACTGCGGTGACTTCCACCAGGTGTTCGCGGAGAACTTCAACGGCGACACCGTGCCGGTCGGCTCGTTCTCCGACTGCGACCACAACGTCGACACGGCCGCCGCCTACTGCGGCGGCCTCAGCGGCGAGTACCGCGCCAACTGGTGGGCGTATCCGCGAGGGTGGTACGACACCGCCAACCCGAAGAACCACAGCAACGGCAACGACCGCACCATGGGCGGCGAGTACCGCGCCGACAAGACGGTGTCCGTCTCCCCCTCCGGCTACGACGGCACCGGCACCATGAAGGTCGACATGTACCGGCCGCAGACCGGCGAGGACAACTACGTGGCCACCGTGGTGCCGCGGAAGTGCATGGACCGCGCGTACGGGAAGTACACCGAGCGGTTCAAGGTGACCCGCATGGACCCGGGCTTCAAGGCGGCGCACCTCTTCTACGAGGACCCGCACGAAATGGACTTCCCCGAGGCCGGCGGCAACTTCAACGACGACACCATCTCCGCGTTCACGCACCCGAGCGAGGAGAACGTCGACACCGGCGCCTCCTGGACCACACCGCACACCACGTCGATCGAGTGGACGCCGGGCAAGGTCAAGTACTTCCTGGACGGCAAGCTGGTCAAGACCGCCACCCGTGACATCGCGTCCGGCAAGATGGACTGGGCCCTGCAGAACGAGTCCGCCCTCTCCGGCGCGTACGCCGCACGGGGCGCCCATGCGGCGATCGAAACCACGTGGGTGACCTGCTACTCGTACGCGGGCTGACGGGGTACGTCTCCATTGCTGTCTGCTGCGCTTGGGCAGTCTGCGCCAGGGGCGCAGGGTGGGCAAGCGCAGCACCCCTTGCGGGTCACGCTCTAGCCGCCGACCAACTCCAAGATCTCCGCCGCCGACCACGTCCGCGCCGCCCTGGCCAGATACCTGGCCACCGTCTCCGCGGACCAACCGCCCGCCTCCAGCAACCCGGACGCCAAATAACGCAGATACGCCCCGGCGGGAGCCACATACGCCACCTCGTCGAGCCGCCACGCAGCGGTGAACGTCAGCACCGGGTGCCCGTCCAGTTCCCCGGCGCACACCAGCGTCTCGTACCGCCCCTCACCCAGCTCGGCCCGCCCGTGCGCCAGCACGGAGGTCAGGTCCAGATCCTCCCCTGGCTCCCGGTACATCTCCTGGGCCGCGAGGTCGGAGAACTGCCCCGGCGTCACCAGATGCGCCACCGCGAGGGCGCGCCCCTCCGCGGCCGGATCGTAGAACGCCCTCCCACCACCCCACACCGGCGACGTGGTCGCGAAGTACACCGCGCCGGGCAACTCGACCGGCACCGACTCCGCCGGCATCGTCCCGTCCCGGCAACCCGGATACCACCGCGCCGCCCCCTCGGGCTGCCCTCCGCAGACGTAGGCCCGCAACCGCTCCCGGTGCATGTTCGACCCGTATGCGGCGTACCAGATCAACTGCGGCCGCCCCGCCGCCCAGGCGGCTCCGCTCCGTACGACCCGTGGCACACCCACCTCCGCACCTCCATACGACTTCCGGCCCTCATGCACCGTCCGTGCGCCCTGCCGTGCCCATTGCTGACCGTTCTATGATCGCTACTCCGTGTCGAGAGGCCGTGTTGCGAGGGGGCGTGGTATGGCGGCTGGCGGATCGGCGTCACGGAGGGCGCAGGAGGCACGGCGGCAGGAGCGGCTGCTGAGACAGCAGTGGCAGGCGGCCCGACGGCAGGCGCAGCGCTGGGAGGCGGCCAGCGAGGGCGAACAGTGCGTCGCCGCAAAGCTGTTGTTCCTGACCGCGCGGGGCTGGCGGCTACTGGTCGACCGCAGATGGCCCGGGACCCGTGCGGGCAACGTGGACATGCTGCTGATCGGTCCCGGCGGTGTCTTCGTCCTCGACGTCAAGAACTGGCGCGCCGCGCCGGAGACCGCGAACGGCAAGCTGTGTGCGGCCGGAGAGCCGCGCGACGAGCATGTGACCAAGCTGCTGGCCGTGACGAAGGCCGCCGAGGGCGCGGTGGCGTCGTTGGGCATGTCCCCGGTGGCGGTCCAGCCCTTCATGGTCTTCGCGGGCCACGGCGTCGATGCCCGGTTGGGGCGGGTCCGCCTGCTGGGGGAGCGCGAGGTCGCCCCGGCGCTGCTGAGGGAACGCTGCCGACTGCGGCCCGAGTCGGTGCGCGCCATCGCCGATCACCTGGACCGGGTCTTCCCGGAGTACGAGGGCTCGTCCGTCGCACAGGACGACTGGGGCACAGGCGAACGGGGCCCGGGAGAACGGGACCAGGGCAAACAAAACCCCGGTGAACGGGACATGGGCGGCGCAGGGGCTTCACGTGCCGCAGGGACCGCAGCGGTTGCCGAACCGCCGCCCGACGACGGCCTCTTCGACCTCGACGGCCTGCGCGAGGCCGCCCTTGAGGAGGCGCTGCGTGCGCCCATAGAGCAGTGGATGACGTTCCTCCACCCCGACCAAGTCGCCCTGGTACGGCGCAACTGGGCGGGCCCGGCCCGGATCAGCGGCCCGGCCGGAACCGGCAAAACCGTCGTCGGCCTGCACCGTACGGCCCGGCTGGCGCAGCGCACCACGGGCCGGGTGCTGTACGTCACCTTCGCCAACAACCTGCCGCGGGTGCAGGCGACGTTCCTGCGGACCATGTCCCCGGCGGTCGCCGACCGGGTCGACTTCCGCAGCCTGCACTCCTTCGCCCGGGAATTCCTGCACGAGCATGGCGTTCCCGTCCGGCTGCACCGGGAAAAGGCCCTCACCGCCTTCAACCGTGCCTGGTCACGCGTCGGCCGCGGGAGCTGCCTGACGGAGATCGACCCGTCCGACCGGTACTGGAAGGAGGAGATCGACCACGTCATCAAGGGCCGCGGGATCACCTCCTTCGAGGAGTACGCCAACGTGCCCCGTCGCCGCCGCCGCGCCGCCCTGCGCCGACCGCACCGGGAGGCCGTATGGCGGCTGTACGAAGCGTACGAGTCGCTCCGCACCGAACGCGGCGTCCACGACTTCAACGATGTACTCTCCCTCGCCCTGGCGGAGGCCCGCCGCCGCGGCGGACAGCACCCGTACGCGGCCGTGGTCGTGGACGAGGTCCAGGATCTGACCCTGGTCGGAGTGCGGCTGCTGCACACTCTCGTCGGCGATGTCCCCAACGGGCTGCTGCTGGTCGGCGACGGCCAGCAGGCCGTCTACCCGGGCGGGTTCCGGCTGACCGACGCCGGCATCGACATCCGGGGCGACCGCAGTCAGGTACTGCGCACCAACTACCGCAACAGCAAGGAGATCCTGGAGGCGGCGCTCGCGGTCGTCGCCGACGACACCTTCGAGGACATCGACGGGCTGCGCACCCCGGGCCGCCGCGATGTCGACCTGACATACCACGACGGCCAAGTCATCCGGGTCTGCAAGCCGACCCCGGCCGGACACGACCAGGCACTCCTGGAAGCGCTGCGCGCCCTGTCCCCTTCGGCCCGCGCTGACGCGGCTGTCCTGTGCCCCTCCCTCCGGGCGATCGGCCACTATCAGCGGCTCCTCGAAGGCGCGGGCATCCCGGTCTGCCTGCTGGACCAGTACGACGGTCACCCCGTCGAAGCAGTCAAGCTCGGCAGCTACCTACGCGCCAAGGGCCTCGAGTTCAAACGCGTCTACCTGCCCGAACACGATGCCGCCGTCACCCGGCCACCCACCACCCGTCCACCCCGTCCACCCCGTCCCGAGACCGCGGACGAACGCGATGCCCTGGCCCGCAGCCGGCTCTTCGTCGCCATGACCCGCGCCCGCGACCTGCTGTGGCTGGGCCGCGTGCACAGCTGACCCGGCTGCCCCGGAACAGGGCCGACAGCACCCGGACAACGTCACAGGCGTGCACGTCGACCAGCTGTTCTCGTTCCTCGACGGCGCCCCGGGCCACTCGGAGGGACCGACCGAGCAGGAGACGGGCCTGCTGGAGTTCCTTCAGCCCTTCAACGCCGAGATGTCGGCATACGCCGAACTGCAGGCCACCAAGCCACAGAACCTCACCCACGCCCTCGCCGACTCCCCGGCCGACCAACTGGACCGCCACACCGAACACCCCACCGAACCGACAACCGCCCCGTCGGCTTGGCCGACTTCGCCTACGACTTCCGCCCGATCCGCAAGTTCGCCGACCGCGACCACAAAAACATCGCTTCCTGGACCGAATTCGGCCGCGGCAGCCACTGGTCCTCCCACGACGTCCCCGACCTGGTCCTCACCAGCCTCCGCGACTTCTTCCGCACCGTGCGCCAAGACTGACCCCAGCACCTCAGGGCACCCGCCACGGCCTCGGGCCTGGCTGATGGTGCGGTTCGGCACCCGGGCCGCACGGTCGGGGTCAGGTGAACCAGCGGCGTCCTTGCCCGGCGAGGACGCGGCCGAACTGGAGCTCGGGGAAGTGCGCACCGGCGCCGAGGGTCACTCCGTCTTCGAGCTCCCGGAACAGCCGTTCGCGGACCTGCTGCGCCAGCGCCGGGTCGACGTCACCGATCGATTGCCAGGCCGGCTCGTCGAGCTGGACCGGACAGACGATCGCGTCACCGAGCAGCAGGGCGCGGCGGCCTTGGGAGGAGACGATGACACTGAGGTGTCCGGGCGTGTGCCCCGGCGTCATGGTCAGGGTGACGCCGGGCGCGACGGTGGTGTCACGCTCGACGGGCCGGAGGGGCGCCGGATCGCCGCGCTCGGCGGCAGCGCGGAAGCCGTGCCGGATGTGATCGAACATCCACACATCGGGGTCCACCACGAAATGGTCCCAGTCGCGCGCGCCGAACCAGATCGCTGCCCGGCCGAAGACGGGACGGGCGTCCTGATCGAAGAGCCAGCCGCAGTGGTCGGCGTGGAGGTGCGTGCACACGACATCGGTGATATCCGGCGGGGTGATGCCGACGGCCCGCAAACCGAGAAGAAGTTGGCCCCCGACAAGGAGCCTGCGACGCCCGTCGTCACGCATCCGCGGACCCATCCCCGCATCGACCAGGACGGTCCGGCCCCCGGTCCGCACTAGGAAGCACCCGATGGGCAGGAACGCGAGTCCGTCGCTCCCGAACAGATCCTCATGCCCCTCAGCAAAGGCATGATCGCCGAAGTACGCGGGCGAGGCGCGAAAGGTCCCGTCGGCGATGGGATGGATGTCGATGTCACCGATGAGCATGGCTTTCCTCGCTGACGACGAAGGGGGCGCCTTGGGAACCCTAAGCCGTCACCGGCGGCACGGCCCACGGCAAAGGGGCATGGCTTCCGTTCCGCTACAGGGCGCACGGTAGTCGAGGGAGCCGGCCAAGCGGGTCGGGCGTCCTTCCCTGACCAGGGGCGCGCTCCGTCCGGACCCCGCGATCAGGTACGGAGGCTCGTTCGCCGCACCTGCAGCGAATAGGACGTCCCTGCGAAGCTGCTCTCCAGCCGACGCTGGTGGCGAAGCCCCGGCCTCTACAAGCCGGGGAAGACGCCCAGAAAGTCACGGACTCGCCGCCAGCCGACGGCGATCACGGCAGCCGCAAGGGCGCCACCTGCGAGGAACCAGCCGGCCAGCTCGTCACGCACACCGAGACCGGGCAGAACATGGTCCAGTACTGCTGCAGCGACCAGGGCCGCGACGATGCCACGCACGATGACGAACGAATCGTTGATCGCGCGGCTGCGCATCGAGACAGCTGTTGTGTTCGCAAGCGCGCTCTCCGGGAGCAGCACCGTGACCTGACCACGGGCGTGCTGCTCGCCGATCGTCGTCAGCATCTTCGCCAGATCATCCAAAGCCTTCTTCGGCGCTTCTCCATGAAGCCCCTCAAGCGCATCGTGGAGTGCCCCGATGACGCGGGCAGCATGCCGGCGACCTGCCGCACGGCTGGATGACCGGCGAGGCATGCCACCTCGCCGCAGGTGAGACCGCCAGATGCTCCACTCGACGGCCCGGCACAGCGTCTCCACGTGACGAATCCGGTCGACGAAATCGGCAGCACCAGCCTTCTTGGCATCTGCACACCGCCGAACCGCCGCACAGGTGCGCTGCGTCAACCAGTACTTGCGAAGCGCCCCCTTGTGCGCGGTGCGCCACATCACCCAACTGGCAACAGTCACAATTCCCACCTCAGCCAGCACAGCGAAGAAGGGATCACGCCCCGGAGCACCATCGTCGGGCACCTTCCCCCACTGAAGGAGGACGTACGAAGCAACCGACTCCGCACGGCCGAGCCCATAGCCCTGGGCAATGCTGCCGGTCACCCAGGCCACCAACGGCACGGTGGTCACCGTGACAACCATGCTCGCGATTGGGGCGACCAACCCGCGAGTCAGCATGTAGTCCCAGGGCAAGCTCATTGCACGCTGCGCTCGGACGGTTTCTGGAAGCGCGTCCCTGGTGATGCCGAAGTACTCCATGGAACGCCACAGGTTCCGGGTCTCCTTGTCGAACCTGCGGTCGCTGACGCGGACTCGCCAGGTCCGGATTCTGCGCCGACCCCTGCGGACGCGCAGACGAAACCTCACCCAGGGCCGGTGACGCGCCTGACGACGACCCTGGGCCGCTCCACCTCTCGCCCGTGCTGTAGCCATGCACGCGATGATGCAGACCACCACTGACAACAGCGCTTGCACCAGCGGGATTTGCACGGCCACCGAACGAAGATCCGCCTGTCGATGCTGGCCGTCCCCAGGCGAGAGGTCGCCCACGTTACCTGCGACGTGGGCCACGCCAGAGTGCCGCCAACCGCAAGTTGCGCCTCGGCCTGTTGCCGCCCTGGCCTGATCGGGGCCTCGACGGGACAGCGGACCCCGAGGCACGTGCGGCGGCTGTCACACGGGGGAGTCGCGAATGTGCGGTCCGAAATGCTCCTGCCCTGCGGTCTGGAGCAGGCCCCCAGCAGCCACCCGCTGGGAGAAACTGACCAAGATTTTCTCCCAACCTGCCCCCGAAACGGGTCAGGGGCCCGACCCGCAATGCGGATCAGGCCCCTGACCTGGTGTTTCCTCTGTCGGGGTGGCGGGATTTGAACCCACGACCTCTTCGTCCCGAACGAAGCGCGCTGCCAAGCTGCGCTACACCCCGAAGCAACGACGACTACTTTAGCCCAGGGGAGCGCTGAGGCGAAATCGGGTTTCGAGGGGGTCAGTCGTGGCGGGGGGTGAGGGTGAGGAGGGTGGCTT